>DASUXL010000151.1:0-10447 GCA_036377915.1 Candidatus Limnocylindrales bacterium | reverse complement strand
GTTTCGGTCCGGTGCTTTCGAAGCTGCTCGGCGTCGCTATGACGAGATCGCCGAGCGTATCGCGGTGCCAGGTAAGGCTCGCCTTATGCGTGCGCTTGCGGAGCTGTACCGCACCTGGACTGATCTGGATCTGGTCGCGCTGCCGGCGGCGGTGGCCGGTGTGGAGGCCAGCCTGAGTCAGGAGCGCCGCGAGGTGACCCCGGCCACGGCTGCGGTGATCGACCGTCAGTTGGCGTTCGTACAGCAGTTGGCCGTAGGCGACCGTACCGCTTTCGTGGTGTGTTTCTATGTGCTCGGGCTGCATTACCAGCGGCTTGGTCGGCACGACTTCGCCGCGCTGCTGTTCTACCGCACCATCGAGGCGTGCCTCACCACACGGCTGAGGAACCGATATCCGGGCTTCGATCCGGACAACTGCGGCTGGGCGTTGTTGGGCGGCGTGGAGGTCGTCCGAGCCAACTACGCCGAGGTGGCCCGTTCACTGACCCCGCCCGCTCCAGCCGGGTTGCCCACGAGGCTGACGCTGTTCAACGCCGCGATCCTGCTGGCGTCGCTAGACGACGATGTCGCCCGGCACACCGGCCTGATCGACGCGCAGCGGCTGAACGAGTTGCGGGATCGCACCTGGGCGCGGAACAAGTCGGTGCTAGCACACGGCACCGAGACGATCTCCGGCGTTCACACCGAGTCGCTACGGCTGGAGGCGATCGGCCTGCTTGCTGCCTACTGGGATCTGCACGGTGACGGTGACGACATCGACGAGCTCTGTAGGAAGCTGCGTTTTCTGCGGGAGGACAGGTGACCGGGCATGCGGATCCCCGAGTCCTGGGTTGATGAATACTGCCGCACTCTCGACCCGGACGTTTTCGCGGCCTGTCGGGCTGAACAGTTCGAGGTGACCCTCTCGTACGGGCCGAATGCGCGGTGGCTGGAGAAGTATGACCCCGACGAGGTAGCCGACGATCTGGCCACCGGCCTACGGGTGGAAGCCATCGATGGCAACGACGGCAGGTACTACCGGCTGACCGGATCCACATTAGACGTTTTCGCGCAGCCTCGGCTGGCTCGGGACAGTGAGGTGTGGCAGGGGTACGTGACGTCGGTGAAGCCGGCCCGTGGGCTTGGCCGCGGTGAGGCGGTCCGGCCCGCGGGCGTGGAGCTGGCGGCGGTGTGGGATGAGGAGCCGTGCGACCTGGCCGAGCTGGAGGAGATCTTCGCCGAAGGGTTACGGGTTGTGCAGCGGCGGCGGTCAGCGCGGGATAGGGCGCGGCGAGGGCTCGCTCGCACCGATGTCGCCGCGCGACCGCGCAGTGACCTGCATGCCATGGTGCGCCGCCACTACCAGCCGCTGCTGCAGATGCTGGAGCTGCTCGAGCAACGCAGCAAGCAGGAGGGTACGGTACGCGGCCGAGGCGAAGTGGTCGGCGAGGATGAGGTACAGGGCCAGCCGGTGCTGTGGCTGCGGCTCGAAACCAAAACTGGCTTCGTCGAAGGACGGACGGTCGCGGTGAGCGCGCCAGGAATAAAGAGCAACCTGCGGGTACGCGGTATCGAGTTCGACGAGGGCAACCAGTTGCTCGCCCTCGCGGCACCACGGCAAAACGTAGCCATGGGTACGCAGTTGCGCCTGGAACAGCAGGGCCGGTTCGCGCTCGGCAAGCATAGCGGCGCCCTACGGAGCTTCCTCGATGAGCGGGTCGAGGGTGACTGGGAGCACCTGGCATTGCTGCTGTGCGACCCGCAACAGCTGCCAGTTGTCGATATGCCTCGGACCCGGTGGTACTTCGACGATCGGCTCAACGACGAGCAGCAGGCGGCCGTCGACGGCGCGGTCGGCAGCCCGCACGTGTTCCATGTGCAAGGCCCGCCAGGAACCGGGAAGAGCACAGTCATCACCGAGGTGGTCCGCCAGCTTATCGCGCGCGGTGAGCGGGTGTTGCTGCTGGCGCCCATGCATGTGGCCGTCGATGAGGTGCTGCGCCGCCTGGTCGGCAAACCCGGCATCCTGGCGTTGCGGATCTCGTGGGATCAGTCGCGGGTCGCCCCCGAGCTGCGCGAGTACCTTCCCGAACAGGTCACCCGCACCTATCTGAAACAGGTCCGCAGGCCGGCGACATCGCAGGCCGACCGTTGGCGAGCCGAGATCGACCAGCTGCGCGGCCAGCAGGAGGCAGTCGTCGGGTTCCTGTCGGCGACGGCGCGGCACCGGCAGGCCGTCGACGCGTGGCATGAGGCTAGGGCCGCGCATGCCCGGCGGCGTACCCAGTTGGCCGACTCGCTGGAGACCACGCGAGCCGAGCACGCCGAAGCGGAGCGCGCGTTGGCGTACTTCGCAGGCGCGATCCCGCCGGCGGCGGCCCACGCCCAGGCACTGCTGGCCCAGGTGCAAGCGGTGCCGGTCGGCCGCCGCATCTGGGCCTGGGTCCGGGAGGTGTTCGGCGCGACCAACGAGATCGCGCAGTTGTCGACCGCGTCGCGCCAGGCCGACGCGGAGAATCAGCGACTCTCGCGCGACCAGCGTGCATGGGCCGAGCGGCATGCTGCGACGTCGGACCGGATTCACAGGCTTGAGGCTGAACGTGTTGCTGCGGAGCAGACCTATCAGGCCACGATCGACCGCTGCCGAGCAGTGGCCGAGCAGGCACAAGCTGACACGGGTGCGGCCGCAGGCCAGTTGCGTGCGTTGACCGGCCACGATCCCACCGGCGTCGCCGAGACCGACCTTGCCCGTTGGCGGGACCAACTCGTTGGTGAGATGACCCGTCGCGAGCACCGGATCCTCCTCGAACAGCGGTGGTTCGAGCTGTCCGGCCTGGCCGGTGGCTCCGAAGAAGCGATGGCCCAACAGGTCGACGCGGACCTGCGGCGATCGGCCAACCTGATCGCCTGCACCACGACGGGCGTCACCAAGGACCTCGGCGACTCGGATTTCGACACGCTGATTGTGGACGAGGCCAGCCGGGTTGTGGACAGTGAGTTCCTGATCGGCGCGGTAAGGGCTCGACGGTGGGTCCTGGTTGGCGACGAGCATCAGCTCCCACCGTATGTCGAACCAGACGACGAGCACCATCTGCACGCGCTGTCCGCGCTACAGATGGTCGAACGCGGTGCAACGGAGGTCGTGTCGACAGCGGTGGACCACCTTGCCAAGTTGTGGACCGAGGATGAGGATCTGCACCAGTTCCGCACCGACGTGGTACGGCGAACCGCGGAGAACCTTCGTGAGAGCGGCGTCTGGCAGCGGGTCTACCGCGGCACGTTCGACACCGCCTGGCGGCGGCTAAGGGAACTGAACGACGACGCCGAACAGACCCTGCTGTCGGCAATGCTCGCCCACCTCGTGCGCAGCCTGTTCGAAAGATCCGTCGGCGCGGCGCCGCCACAGTTGCGGCGGCGGTTGGTAGTACAACGCCGCATGATCGAGCCGATCGCGGCGCTGGTCAAACAGCCGGTGTACCGCGGCGACTACGAAACACCGCAACTCCCGGAAGTCACACCGCTGCCGTACGGTGGTACCAACACTCCGGTGGTGTTCGTCGACACGTCCGTCTACGGCGCAAAAGCCAAGGACCGTCAGGTGGGCACAGGCGTCGTCAACGACCTGGAAGCAAAGCTGATCGCCCAGATGTGCCGGTCATGGGAGGAGCGGCTCCGTCATTCCGGCGGTGAGCGGGTGAGCGCGAGCGTGCTGACGTTCTACCGGCGGCAGGCATCCGAAATCCGTGCCCAGCTCGGCAAACCACCCAACCGCAGCTTCCGCGCCCTGGACTTCGGGGTCATCGACGCTATCGACAAAATCCAGGGACAGGAGAGCGATCTGGTCTTCGTATCGTTCTGCCGGACGTTCCTCGGCGGCGGCCGCCCCTCGGCCCGGTATGGCCGGTGGCTGCAAGACATCCGCCGGCTCAATGTCGCCTGCACCCGGGCCCGCCGCGCCCTGGTCCTCGTCGGCCACGCGCCGACGCTACGCAAACTCAACGGCGTGCCAGCCGCCGAGGAGTTCTACCACAACCTGTTCAGCCTCCTCGCCGAGCGCTCCGACATGGAGATCGCGAAAGGCGTCGGATGATCGAGTTTGCCGTTGTCAGCCGGCCAGTTGACCCCCCGTCCGGGGTGGTCGCCGTCCTACCCGAAGTCCTGGTTCCCATGCGCTGGTGGCGCGGGGTGGCGATGCGACGGGCGGAGCCGGTCGCCATGACGCCGCTGGAACGGTTCACATTGGAGCTGGCGTTGACCACCGGCCGGGTAGACCCGAGCGAGTTCTTCGAGATCACTGGCCTGCCGGGCGCGCTGCTGCCGATCGCGGCCCGACGGCTGGTGACCTCCCGCGCGCTGACCCCCGCCGACGGCGGATATGTGCCCCAGCCGCAGGTCGCCGAACATGCCGCAAGCGTTCAAACCGTGTACGAACAGCGACACGCCAGCCTGGATTTCATACTGCTGCCACGCACAGGGGACCTGCTCGCCCTCGATCCGCGATCCGCGATCCTGCGGGCGGTCGAGGCGCTACGCCCACGTTCGGCGGGCAACGCTCCGGTACCCGCAGGCCTGGCCGGCATTACCTTCGCTGCCTACCTCCGCACGCGGCTTCAGGACCGCACGATAGCCGAGATCGGTGACGATATCGTTGACGTGGGGCACCTTGCCGCCGAGTCACCACCGATGATCCCCAATGGACTGTGCCCGGTGTACCGGTGCCAGGGCGAACTGCGAGCCGACGGTGAGCGTTACCTGCCGGTGGTCACTCTGCCCGGCAGCGGGAACAACGACCCGGTTCCGCTGGCATTAACCGGTGCCGATGGACTGGCCCGACACTGGCTGGCCCTGGCCGACACCATCAGCGACCCTGCCGTCCTAGCCCGTGCGTGGGCAGTGGTGACCGGCCGCAACACGCATACCGCACCTTACGTGCAACGCATCGCGCCAGCCCGATGGACCTGCCGACTGTCGGCCGCCGACGCCAGCCACCTCGCCGGTCGAGATCGAAACCTAGCCCTGCCGGTCGGAATCGCCGTACGCGACGACGACGCCGTCATCGAGGTAACCATCGACATCGCCGGGGCGGACCAGGCGGCCGGCATATTGATCGACACCGACCGGATGCTGACCGCAGCCGCCGCGCCGGGCGCAGACACTAGCGCAGTACCACGCAGCCGCGCCGCCTGGCAACGGGCCTGGCAGTTGGGCTTCCCCGGCTTGGCCTACGCACTGCGGGAGGCGGAGGACTTCAGCTATGCCTGACGAACTCGATCTGGGGGCGCTGACCACCGACGAAGGCTTCTACCTGCTGCGCCAAACGCCGTCAGAGCCATTCGTCGCCGAGCCAGACGCGGACATAGAATACCGACATCGGTTCACCTACCGCGGATCGGACACCTCAATCAAACAAGCGGCGATCGACCTGATCAATGGCGCCAAACGCAAGATCTTCCTGGCGAGTTTCCGAATCGGCGACCGCGACCTTCTCGACGCGCTCTTCGCAGCGGTGGACAGGCTGCACGGCGGGGTGTACGTCATCACTTCATGGACAGAGGACAAGCTGCGAAAGGACCTGTCCAGTCTGGAGGATGTCGACGACATCGACGTCCAGGCGCAAAAGAAGCGGTTCGACGAACTTACCCGCCGTGGCATCGCCTTGCGAGGTCACGAGGCCTGTCATGCCAAATTCCTGGTCGTCGACGACACAGTCGCGCTGGTGTCAAGCGCCAACCTGGAAACTAGCGCCCTGGCCGACACATCGCGCAAGAGGGCCACCGGCGAGAACGGTGTCGTCATCGCCGATCCCGCCGAGGCCGAGCGGCTGGCCCGCTTCTTCACCCGGCTGTGGTACTCCGGTTGCACCTGGGCTGCGCTACCCGGCGCTGAGTACGCATTGCATGAACGCCGGCCCACGGCCAGCCCGGTAACGGCAACGCCGCTCGCCGGTGGTCCAGGTGTGATCTGGACGCACGGAGACGCGGCAGACAGCGAGCGCGGCATCCTCGGCGCGCTTCACGACGTCATCGGTCGCGCCCGAGGTGAGCTGCTGCTCGCCACATTCAGCCTGGCCGGCATCCGCGAACGCCCGGAACTGCTGCTGGATCCGCTACGCCGGGCGATAGCCAATCACCAGGTCGACGTGCGGCTGCTTGTCCGGGCCCGCAACAACATCGCCGCCCATCGCGCGGACACCGCCGCGGTCGCCGACCTGGGGGTAACGATCTACGGCGACTCCGACACCCACGCCAAGGGCGTGATCGCCGACGGCCGGTACGGCGCGCTGTTTTCCGCCAACTTCGACGGCGAGCACGGCCTTTTCAACGGCGTCGAGGTCGGCGTACGACTTGACGGACGGCTGGCCCTGATGGAGGCACACCGCTACTTCCAGCACGCCATGGCCCACGCAGATCTCACCTTCGCCTCACGACCGACACAGCGCGAACTCGATCGTGGACTCGGTGCCCGCTGGCGGAGGCGCTGGCCGTTCGACCAGCGCATCACTGTGTCGTGCGCCGATGCCGACTGGCACAGGTTAGTTACGACCGCCGCCGCTGGACCGGTGCTCTGGGAGGACGACGCCGACAACATTCGTGTATACGTCGGCACCACCGTCGTCACCCTCAAACCGGTTGCGCCCGCCCGTTTCCACCTGGCCTCGCAGCAAGCGACGACAGGCGCCACAGCTCGGCTGCGAAGCTGGTTCGACGAAAAGTCAACACGCGGCGAGACCAAGGCGAGGCGTGGCTGCTGCCCGGCAGTATTGCAGCGCACGGGCGATCCGGTCGATGGCTGAACGCCGTTCACCTGTGACCGGTTGCTGCCGGGAATGATTCCTCGCGGCTCGACCCTGACGGTCTAGTCCACCATCGACGGCGGGCAGACGTACTATCGCAAGGTCTACATTGGAACGGGTGAATACATAAGGCCATGACATACGTGATGACTGACGCGCACCGTTATACGGAGACCACTTCCGGTGTCGACGAGGCGGCCACGACCTTCGACGACACGTCTTCTCCATCATGCCGTTCGGCGGCGCTGGCCTGTCGCTCTGGTTCGCTCCGTCCGGCGGCGAGGATCAACCGAGGGGCGACATCGATTTCGAGGCTGACCGGGCGAACGTGACCTGGTTGCCCGACAACGCCTACGGCGTCGAACCTGCGCCGGGCGAGCCGATCACGGTGATGTGGTTTATCGACGCCGACGTTATCACGATCCCCGGCGAGCAGGCGCGGGTGAGCACGGCGACCGCCCAGCGGGCGGTCGTTGAGTATGTCGAGACCGGCCAAAGGCCAACGTGCGTCGGGTGGGAACCACAACCTGCCGCATGATCTCCCTGGTGGTGAAGCCTGGGTGGTGAAGCGATGCTGAAGCGAGGAACCGGGTAGGCATTGGAGCGCTGGTGGTGATGGTGGCCGAGGCAGCTCCATTGATCTTCATAGGGGTCATGACGGTTCGCGGCCCAAGTTGAACCCCAACCCCATAATTCGGCTCACTGAAAACTTGTTGCTCGCTTAAGTCGTTGAGCTGCTTCACTTTCGGCAGGCATGAAATCGATCGAGGATGGACTTTCAGTCCGGCAAAGCCGTGGGGTTTGTGTCGGTTTGGCCGACACACGGCCACGCGGTCCACCATCGAGCGGGTGGCCGGGCGCGCCCTCGAGGTTCCTACGGGACGTGGCCGGCTGATAGGTGAATCACCACCCCGGCGGCGAACAGGAGACAAAGCCCGTCGGCCAGCCGGAAGCGAATACGGGTGATGGTCATGCGCCACGGCAGTTGGCAGTCTTCGCCGCGGCGATTGGCGATGATGCCGGCGGCGCGAGCGGTCCCGTGGGCGAGGCCGATGAACGCGCCTGCCGCGGCGGCTGGGAAGGGGTCGGCTGTGGTCGTCGCCAGCAATAGCGGGACAAACCACATGCCGGCGTAGGGGTTGCGGGTGACCAGGCCGGGCCCGAGGGTGGCGCCCCAGATGAGGATCCGCTTGGCACGACCACGGCCTTTGAGCCAGGCGGCGGGGACCTCCCAGCCGAGACCCGGGGCGCGCAACGGCAGTCCCAAGGTTTCGGCGATCCCGTGCGCCAGGGCGTAACCGACGGCAAGGATTGTGGGGATGCCGTTCGGCAGCGGGATGACCACGGCCGCGATCACCGCCCACACCAGGGCCGCCGGTATGGCGTGCGCGGCGACAAGACCGGCGGCGAAGACGACGCGCCCTCGCCCGGAGGGCGGCGCGGCCAGGGTGACCGCGGCGTTGATGCCTCAAGGGGCGGCGCGCTTCCCGATGCCGGAAAGGGCGGCGAGCCCGGCGGCCAGAGTCATGACGAGGTGTTGCGGGCGTGCGCTTGCGGCGGCCGCCGCGAGCACGGCGATCACGCCTGCGGCGAGCGGGAGGGCGGCGAGAGCAAGGCGGCGTGGCCAAACGCTACGTGCGCCCTCCCGTGTTTGTTCAGATTGATCGGTCACGGCTGGCCGGCCACTCGCTGCGGCTCGCCAGCTGCGGCAAGGGCCCGGCGCATCTCCGCCTCGACGTCCCCGCGGTTGCGGCATCCGCCGCACTGGCAGACTGAACGGCAGCCACACAGGCGCTCACAGCCGGTGCAGCGGCAGTCGTAGCAAAGGCGGTAGCCGTACCCTCCGGTGCCACAAATACCGTGGAGTGTCGCCCAATACCCGCTGGAGTAGATACAGTCCGGACATTCGTCCTCGCGGGTGCAGATGACGCAGCCGGACGGGCAGCCGACGCTCGGGCAGGTCTTGCCGAGTTCGCTGCAATGGCCGGAGCCCGGGTAGTGGCAGTTCGCGTGTCCCTCGTGGGCCACCGCCCGGCTGGGCATAGTACCGACGGTCACTCCCGCGATGACGACGGCCGCCGCCTTGAGCCCGCCCAGCAACGCCTTGCGCCGGCCGACCCTGCGGGCGACGGTATCCAGCCAATGGCCGACCGCCCGGTCCGCCTTGCTGGACAACGGGTTCTCGCTCATTACAGATTCACCTCCTTCTCGGTTTCCGGTACCTCCGCCGCATCGGAAATGGCGCGGCGGACGTCTTTAAGCAGCCGGCGCACGGCGGTCTGGTCGGGGCTTGATGCCTTGGCGCGCACCACCCCCTCGCGGTCGACGCCGACGAGCAGCGGTGTGCCGACGATCCGGTAGTCGCGGGTGACGCTACGGTCGACGACGGCGACGTCCAAGGCCGTAGTGGCCAAGGCGTTGTTGGCCGCGACCGCGATGTCGTCGGCGTCGGTGATGACGAGCACCCTCAGTCCGGCGGCGCGGCTGTTGCGGGTGACGGTCTCGACGGCCTCCAGCGCGGCGTCGCACGCCCCGCAGCGGGGGTCGGAGAACAGGAGCAGGGTGGGTTGCTCGCCCGGTTGATAGTCGTGGACAAGAGGTTCACCGGGCTGGTGGTAGCGGAACGCTTGGGCCGGTTCGCCCTCTACCGGTCCTCCCGCATCGTTCGCGGAGCCGCTGAGGCGCAGCAGGTGGGCCAGTTGCCGGTACATGAGCAGGACCAGGAGCGCGAGCGCCAGTAGGAGCACCCACTGGGTGACGACCAGCGCAATGGGCATGGAGATCATCGGGCACCTCCGGCGTGGACGAGGTCGACGGCCTTGGCGGCGGTCGCGCAGCACAGGGCGAACAGCGCGGCGAAGGCGAGCAGGAGCGCCGTGGCCCACAAGGGATACTGCGCGGTGCCGGTTTGGGTAAGCGCCAGGCCACTCGCGGCGGCCAGCGCGAAGCTGCGCGCCAGGGATGCCGTGCCGAACCGGGAGTCGGCGAGTGCGCCGAAGCACCGGCAGCGGACCTGCGGCCGCCATCGCGCGGCCGCCGCCGTCACGGCGAGGAACCCCAGGGTGAGGGCGAAGGTGGCGATGGCTACGGCGGTACGCGCGACACCGGCGAAGCCGAGCGCGCCTATGCCTGCTTCGGCCAAGGCGAGCGAACGGGCGGCCGGGGTCGCCCAGCGCCCGGGTATCCCAAGGCCAGCCAGGGTGACCGCGAAGCCCGCGAGGTCGGCGAGCTTGGCCGCGCCAGCGCCGATGAGGATCAGCCCGATGGCCGGCGGCAGGGCGTCGAACGCGATTTCCGGCGGGCTCATCATGCACCCGCCGTCAGGAGCTGGGCGTGGCGCCACATGTTGGCCAGGCTGGACGGTTCGGAAACGTTGCCGGCGACCAGGATGGTGCCGTCGGCGTCGAGGATCAGGATGTGGGGGACCACCCACACGTTGTGGCGCTTGTAAAAGTGATCGTCCACGGCGACGAGCGGCAGGTCCAGGCCGAGCAGTGAGCAGACCGCGGCCGTGGTCTCCACGTCCGTGCGCGTGAACATCACGATTTCGAGCTCCGGCGAGTCCTCACCGGGCTCGGCGAGCGAAGCGAGACTTGCGGCCAGCCGCGGGAAGGACACGATCGCGTGGTCGGCGAAGACCAACATCTGTTTCCGGCTGCCGTGCGGGACTTTTCT
>DASUXL010000150.1:0-33947 GCA_036377915.1 Candidatus Limnocylindrales bacterium | reverse complement strand
CGTCCTAACAGTGACGGGATGGGGGCACGGGCATGGACGACGATCAGGCGGCAGCCGCGTTCGAGGAGCACCGCGCCCACCTCACCGGTGTCGCGTACCGGATGCTGGGCACGCTGGCCGACGCCGAGGACGCCGTGCAGGAGACGTACCTGCGCTACGCCCGGACGAGCCCGGAGGAGCTGCGGGACGTCCGGGCATGGCTCACCACCACGGTCGCCCGGATCTGCCTCGACGAGCTGGGTTCGGCCCGCGCCCGCCGCGAAAGCTATGTCGGCCCGTGGCTGCCCGAGCCGGTCGTCGACTCCGGCAACCTCGCCGCCATCGCGCTCGACCCGCAGGACCGGGTCACGCTTGACGAGTCGGTGAGCATGGCCATGCTCGTGCTGCTCGAATCGCTGAGCCCCGCCGAGCGGACCGCGTTCATCCTGCGCGACGTGATGGGCCTGCCCTACGGCGAGGTGGCGCACACCGTGGGCCGCGCCGAGGCGGCATGCCGCCAGCTCGTCGCCAGAGCGCGCGCCCACGTGCGCCGGCACGCCCCGCGCTTCATCGTCGACCCCGACCAGCACACCGGCGCGGTCAAGGCTTTCCTGCTGGCTTGCACCAACGGGCGGGTCGACGAGCTCATGCGGGTGCTCGACCCGCGGGTCGTGCTGCGCTCCGACGGCGGCGGCCGGATCCCCGGCGTCGCCCGCCGCCCGGTCACCGGCGCCGATCGCGTCGCCAGGCTGCTGATCGCCATCGCCGCCAATCGCACCATCAGTCCCGCCATCCGGCCGGTCAACGGCGCGGCCGGGCTGGTGTTCGAGACCGGCGGTGAGGTCACCGGCGTCATGGGCTTCACGGTCGCCGGAAACCTGATTACAGCAATCGATTTCGTGCTGAACCCGGAGAAGCTTCGCCGGGTCACGCACCGCTAGGCATTACGGGAGGAACAGACACATGCTGGCTTACACCCGCCGCGGCACCGGTACCCCGTTGGTCCTGCTGCACGGCATCGGAGCGTCACACCGGGCGTGGGCGCCCGTCATGCCCGCCCTCGCCGAACGCTTCGACGTCATCGCCGTTGACCTTCCCGGCTTTGGCGGCTCTGACCCGGTACCCCCGAAAATCGAGCCGACGCCCGCGGTCCTCGCCGCAAGCGTGGCAAGCTTCCTCGACGAGCTGGGCATCAGCACCCCACACGTGGCCGGCAACTCGCTCGGCGGGTGGGTCGCGCTCGAGCTCGCCGCGCTGCGCCCGGTCGCCTCGCTGGCCCTGCTGTCCCCCGCCGGGCTGTGGCGGGACAGGACACCGGTCTACACCCGGGTCAGCCTGCGCATCATGCGCTGGCTGGCCAGGCACTGCTCACGCCCGCTGTCGCCGCTGTTGACCTACCGGCTGGCCCGCATCGTAGTCCTCGGCCAGGTCCACGGCCGTCCCACCCGCGTCGACCCGGACCACGCGCGCACTGAAATCCGCGACCTGGGGACCTGCCCCGGATTCGAAGCCACCATGAAGGCGGCGCAGATCCGCCACTACCGCGCAGAGTCGTCTTTGGACACTCGGGTCACCGTCGCGTTCGGCTCGCGCGACCTCGTGCTGCTGGCGCACCAGTCCCGCCATCTCGAGCAGCTCCCGCCCGGAACCCGGGTCGAGTCCCTGCCCCGCTGCGGCCACGTCCCCATGCCCGACGACCCGGATGCCGTCGCCGCCTTCATCGCCGTGGCAACAACCGGCCATGTGACGAGGCATGACATTCGTGCATAGTGCCACTTATGTTCAACGGCCTATACGACATCGATTGGTCGTCGATGCAGCACGCCTATGGTTCTGCCGAGGAGGTTCCGGTGCTGCTGCTGGCGATGCGATCCGCGGACGCGGAGGAACGGCGCGAGGCGCTCAGCGAGTTCTACGGCGCGGTCCACCATCAGGGAGATGTGTATCCGTGCACGACGGCGAGCCTGCCGTTCCTGTTTGAGCTTGCCGCCGACGCCGCCACACCAGATCGGGGCGCGATCGTCACGCTGCTGGTCAGCATCGGAAGTGCCGCTGTCGACCGCGCCGGACACTGCGACGGCGAGGACGAGTACTACGGCGTGGTGGACTACGCCGGGGCCGCCCGGGTGATGCGTGAGCGCGCCGGAGTGTTCGTGGGACTCGCATCCGACCCCGACCGCCGGGTCCGTCAGGCCGCGATTCCCGGACTGGCATGGTTTCTCGACGATGGGGACCTGGCCGCGGCGGTGCTGCGCGGCCGGCTTCCGGCCGAGCCGGACGTCGTCGAGCGGCTGCTGGTGGTGGAAGCGATGGCGACGCTGGCGCTTCGCCTGCCGGCGTTGTCGCGTGAGGCGATGGCTTGGTTCGCCGCACTGGCCGCCGACCCCGCCTCCGGCCCCGAAACCAGGCTCGCGGCGATGGTCCAGCGGGCCCGCTGCGCCCCGCCACAGATCGGCGAGGACGCGGTCCCGGCCGCGATCGGCCTGCTGCGGGAGATGGCGCAAACCACGGTACCGAAAGGAATGTGGCAGGACCCACCACGCCAGGCGGCTCCGGACGACGGCGTGCCACCGCAGATCGTCGCCGCCTTCGAGGACCTCGACCGGATGCAACAGGTGCACGCACCCACCACGGATCTGCTGCGCACCTTCCACAAGGCATTGGCGGGACGGGTGGCCCAGCGCACGGCATTGCTGGCCGAGCAGTTGCGCAGCCCCGACCCCGGTGCCCGCCTTGACGCGCTGCGGATGAGTGCGGAGCTGATGGAGGCGTGGCGCGGTGACCACACATCGCTGATAACCCTTGTCGCCCAACACCTCGACGCGACCGACCACGAGGCCGCCGCCGAAGCGGCATACGTCCTGGACGGTTGCCACCCGATCGCCGAGCCGGCAAGAAATGTCTTGGCAGCGTATGTCGTCGCGCAGCGCGTAGCGCATGGACCGGACGTGTGGGCCGCACCGCAGCCGCCACTGCGCCGGGCCCACCAGGAGGCGGTCCGGGCACTTGCCCGCCTCGGCGACACGCGCGCCGCGCCGAGCGTGCTCGCTGCGCTGGACACCGGAGTGGAAACCTGGCGGGCGATAGAGGTCGCGGGAACCCTGACCCAGGACGCCGGTCGGCTCGGACCGCGACTGCGCGACCAGCTGCGCCGCTTGGACCTTGCCCAGCAATGGGTTGAGATGAGCGCGTCCCCGATACTGTCCGCCCTGTCCGCGCTCGGAGACCGGGATGCGCTGCCCGTGATCGCGGATACCCTGCGAGAAGCCGTACGCCACGAACAATGGCAGGTAACCTCTTCGGCACTGCAAGCGCTCGCCGCATCCGGCCCCGCGGCGGCGCCGTTCCTCGAGTCGATCCGGCCGCTGACCGCTGCCTCCGAGACCCACGTGCGGCCCGCGGCCGTTGCCGCGCTGTGGGCCATCGGCGGTGACCGGGACGAGGTCATGCCGCTGCTGCTCGACCTGCTCGACGACCGCATCGCGTTCCGGATAATGGATGCGGCCGGCGTCCTCGGCGAGATCGGCCCGCCGGGCGCGGCGGCACTGCCGCGCCTGCGAGAGTTGCTGAGACACAACTACGAATGGGTTCGGGTCCAATGCGCCGCCGCGCTTTGGGAGATCGGCGGCGACGCCGAGGTGCCGAGCGTTCTGGAAACCCTGCTGCGGGCATGGGAACACAACCCCGCCACAGCCAACCATGTCGTGGCATGCCTGAACCGCATGGGCATGGCCGCGCAACCGGCGCTGCCGCTGCTTCGCGCGCAACTCGCCCTCCCCCGGCGCGGTGGCCGGTTCGCCACCATCGAAGACGACGAGGAACTACAGCGGATCAGCCGGACCGTCATCGAACGGCTCAGCCGAGCAGCCGAGAAAGACTGACGGCGTCGGCCATCGCCTGGCATCCGGCGTCGTTGGGGTGCAGGTGTTCGCCGCTGTCATGGAGGGCAGCAGCGTGAACGGGTCGTTGGGCATCGCGGCGGCGGCGAAGTCGAACACCCCGTCGAACGCGCGGGTTGAACGGGATGAAGACCCCGACCACCGGGCTGGCGGCCCAGGCCGTCACCCAGTTGCCGGGGTGAGCGCTGGCCGTCGCTCCCGGACGATGGGGTGGCGGCCAGCGTCACGGCAAGGACAACACTGTGATGTGAGGATGACGGTCATGGATGTTGAGTGGGGATTGCTGGGGGTACCGTCGAGCGCCGGCGCGCACACGCCAGGATTGGAGAAGGGCCCGGCGGCCATCCGCGCGGCCGGTTTGGTCGACCTGTTGCCCGGCGGCGCCGAGGACCACGGTGACGTGACCGAGTTTCGCTGGCGGCCCGACCGCGAGCGACCGAGCGCAAAGAATGCCGCCGCCGTGGCCAAGGTGGCCGGCGAGACCGCCGTCGCGGTCGAGCGGATCCTGGGGCGGGGGCAGCGACCGCTGGTCGTCGGGGGCGATTGTTCAATCACGATCGGCGTGGTGGCCGGCTTCGCCCGGCGGGGTGCTCGGCCGGCATTGCTTTACGTAGACGGCGGTCCCGACCTTTACACGCCCGAGACCAGACCCAACGGCAACCTTGACGCGATGGCCATGGCACACCTTCTGGCGATACCCGGGCACGTGCCCGAGGTGGCGGGCATCGGGCCCGTGATGCCGCTGCTGACCCCGGGAGACGTCGTCTCGTTCGGACACTCCCTGCCCCAGGGCGACCTTGAGCTACGTCTGCTTGAGGAGCTTGGCATCGCCCACGTCCACGCCGACGAAATCCACGCCGACCCGGTGGCGGCGGCCGAACGGGCCCGCCGCGGCGTGGAGGCGGCCGCGGCGGAGTTCGTGGTGCACTGCGACGTCGACGTTCTGTCCTTTGCGGACACTCCGCTGGCGGACGTGCCGGACTCCGGCGGGGACCCGATCGGCCTGAGCCTCGACGAGCTGACCGCGAGCCTTGGCGTGTTCGCGCGCAGCCCGCGCTTTGCCGGGCTGGTGCTCACCGAGATCAATCCCGACCACGCGCCGGAGCCCGGCGTCCTGCGCGATTTCCTCGCCGCGGTCGCCGCCGCCCTGAAGGTGGGTGTTTAGCGGCCGAAGAAGTTGGCGATTCCGGTGGCGTGGCCGGAGGCGACGGCGTGGCGGAAGTCGTTGCGCTTCAACAGCGCGGCGTCTGCCGCCCGGTCGATGAACAGGTTCTCGGTCAGCACGGCCGACATCGCGGTCTCGCGCAGGACATGGAAGTTGGCGGTCTTCTGGCCGCGGTCGGTGACGGCCGCGACGGTGCGCATCGCCGCGATGACCCGCGTGTGGAGCAGGTTGTGGAGGCGGATCGTTCCCGAGCCGGCCGAGGGATAGCGGTAACTCTCAAAACCCGTGCCACCGCCCGCGTTGATGTGGATGCTCACATAGATGTTGGCGCCCCACGTGTTGGCGTCGGAGGTACGGGAGCCGAGGCTGCGCGTGACGTCGCTGCTGCGCGACAGGCGGGTCTGGAAGCCGTAGCCGATGACGAGAATATGGTTGAGGCGCAACGCCAGATCGAGGGTGACGTCCTTTTCCCGCAGGCCGTTGCCGACCGCGCCGACGTCTGTCCCGCCGTGTCCCGGATCGATATAGATCTTGGGGACCGCCGCGGATGCCGCGGTGGAGACCAGGGGGACGGCTGCGAGACCGGCCGCGGCGGCCAGCAGGGTACGGCGTTGCACTAGAGACCGATTAGTCATGGGCACGGACTATAACGAGTGCGAATCCATCAGTGAAGGAAACCTAGCGCGCTCGCTTGCAGATTTGATGAAAACTTTCCATCACTCGAACAGGGCCGGATCGCCGGACCCGAACCGCACGATCTCAGGCTCGTCCTCCGACAGATCCACGACGGTGGTCGGCAGGGTGCCGCACTCCCCCTCGATGACCGCGTCCACCTGATGATCGAGCCGCTCCTTTATCTGCCAGCCGTGCGTCAGCGGCTCCTCATCGCCGGGAAGCAGCAGGGTGCTCGACAGCAGCGGCTCACCCAGCCGCTCCAGCAGGGCCTGGGCCACGATGTGCTGCGGGATCCGCACCCCGACCGTGCGCTTTCTGGGATGCCACAAGCGCCTGGGCACCTCACGGGTGGCCGGCAGGATGAACGTGTACGGGCCCGGCGTCGCCGTCTTGACCAGACGGAAGACCGCATTGCTGATCTTCACGTACTGGCCGAGCTGGGCGAAGTCGTGGCAGACGAGCGTGAAATGGTGCTTGTCATCGAGTTTGCGGATCTGCCGGATGCGCTCGATGCCGTCGCGGTCGCCGACCACACACCCAAGGGCGTAACACGAATCGGTCGGGTAGGCGATCAGCCCGCCGTCGCGCAAGACCTCGATCACCTGGCCGAGGATTCTCGGCTGGGGGTCATCGGGGTGGATGTCAAAGTACCTCGCCATGCGCGGAGCCTAGCCCCATTCACGCTTCCTGACGCGCGTTCAGGTCACGGGGCGGGCCGGATTACCGCCTCCAGGTCATCGAGACCGGCAAGCGTCCCGGCGAGTCTGTCGCGCTCGGCCGGGGAGAGGGTGATCGCACGTGCCCGGGCCAGTGCCGTGCGGGCGGCGCCGGGATCCTCGGCGCGCAGTGCGAGTTCGGCGCGGTAGGCCAGCGCCTCGACCAACTCGGACGGCGTCGCGGTTTCCTTGTCCCGCTCCAGCGCCCCGTCCAGGATCTGGGCCGCCCGTTCGTGTTTGCCGTGCGAGTCGCCCATCACGACCGCCTTGTCCAGCGTCGCGGTGAGCTTGCCCGCGACCGCCTCCGGCTCCTGCGGCGCGGGTTTGGCGGCCATGATCCTTATCCAGTTCCCGCCGGGGTCGATGACGGTGAATCCGGAGAGGTTGTCGGCGTTCTTTCGCCTGCGGGGCCGGGTCATCCGCGGGATCCCCGAGACCAGGAGCTTACCGTGGGTCTTTCGCATGCCCGCGGCGAACGCCTCGAACAGCGCCCCGGTGTCGGGCACGATGACCAGGCAGCTCCCGTAGGAGTCCTCCGGCTTGAACTCCTCGGGCATGCCGAAGAAGAAAAGCTGGATGTCTTCGCGTGTCAGCGACACGCACGGGTTCGGGCGGACCTGGTAGTAGGTGCGGGTGAATCCCAGCATGGTGTAGAACTCGACGATCTCGTCGATGGACCGGCAAGGAAGCAGTGGCACGGTGATCTCGTTGGCCATGGGTTCTCCGTTCGGCGTCGGGCCGCTATCCGGCCGGCTGCGTGGGCGCGGGATCTTCACCGGCCATGGTGAACGCTCCCTCTTCCAGCCGGCCGATCAGCCGGTTGGTCCATTGGGCGCCGGTGTCGGCGGTGGACAGCCACAGGGCGAGAACCTCGCCGACCGGCCCCCAGGTGTCCAGGTCGGTGCCTGCCGGCAGGTGCCCGGTGATGCTCGCGCGCCACTCGTGCATCGCGCGGGCTCGCTCGCGCAGGATCCGCACAGCCTCGTCCCGCGGCAGGTCCTCGATCAGGCCGACAGCGGCGCCCAGCACGTCCAGGCTCGGCGCGTGATCGGCGAGGGCCCGGCGCAGCAGGGCGAGGTACTCGTGTTCGCCCTCGCCGGTCAGCTCGTACTCGATCCGCGGCGGGCCACCCGCTCCCGAGGGGACCGTTTCGTGTGTCACCAGCAGGCCCTGGCCGGCCATGCTCTTGAGGGCGTGGTACACCGAGCCGGACGTGGCGGTGGACCACTCGTGCGCGCCCCATGCCTCCAGGTCGGCGCGGACCTGGTAGCCGTGTGCCCGTCCGCGCCTGCGCAGCGCTCCGAGTACCAGCAGCCGCAACGACTTCATCGCGCCCCTCGCCCATCGACCCAACTAGCCAAATTTGGCTAGCTTCCGAAGGGTACTACAACCCACGAGCTGTTGACCAAAGCGACTTGTATCATTATGATCCCTCTCGATGGGAAAGCGGTTTCCCCACGCGGCGCTTCCGGGCGGCGTCGGTCCATCGTCCACGCATACGCCCGATTCGATCGGTGCTTTCGCATGCTGCCGCGACCGAAGCGGGCCCTACCCCAGGAGCAAGCGAATGAAGGCATCTGCGTCAACCGTCGCGGTCACGCTCGTGGCCGCGACGATGGTCCTCGCCGGCAACGGCACGGCCCAGGCCGCGCCGACCCGGTACGAGGCGGAGAACTCGCCGGCGATCTGCACCGGAACCATCGACTCCAACCACGCCGGCTTTTCGGGCAGTGGATTCTGCAACGGCAACAACGCCACCTCCGGCTTCGCGCAGTTCACCGTGAACGCCTCCAGCGCGGGGACGGCGACCCTCGGATTCCGGTTCGCCAACGGCACCACCACGGTCCGCCCCGCCAACCTCGTCGTGAACGGCTCGACCGTGCAGAACGTATCGTTCGAGGGCACCGGGGCCTGGACGAGCTGGGTCACCAAGACCCTCAGCGTTGCGGTGAACTCGGGCAGCAACACGATCCGGCTCAACCCCACCACGGCCAACGGCCTGGCCAACATCGACTTCCTCGACTTCGAGGTTGGCGGCACGACGCCGCAACCGCCGGGCGGGCTGATCGGCTGGGGTACCCAGGGCGGCGGCACGACCGGTGGCGCGGGCGGGCAGACCGTCACGGTGACCAGCCTGTCGGCGCTGACCACCGCGGCCGCCTCCACCTCCCCGATGATTATCCGCGTGCAGGGAAGGTTCACCTGCAACGCCGACGTGCGCGTGATGTCGAACAAGTCGATCCTGGGCGTCGGCTCCGGCTCCGGCCTCAACGGCTGCGGGCTCAACCTGCGTGACGTCAGCAACATCATCGTGCGCAACATGAACATCGGGTTCGTGCAGGCCGGCAGTGGCAACGGCGACGCCATCCACATCGACCACGCGACCCGGATCTGGATCGACCACAACGACCTGTCGAGCGACACCACCCACGGCACCGACTTCTACGACGGCCTGCTCGACATCACCCACGCCGCCGACTTCATCACGGTGTCCTGGAACCGGCTGCACGACCACATCAAGTGCTCGCTGGTCGGGCACAGCGACAGCAACGCCTCGGAGGACCGCGGTCACCTGCGGGTCACCTACCACCACAACTGGTTCTCCGGCTGCGCGTCGCGCAACCCGCGCGTGCGCTTCGGCAACCCCGTGCACGTGTTCAACAACTACTACAACAACATCCAGGACTACGGCGCGGCGTCCACCATCGAGGGCGGCGTGCTCGTCGAGGGCAACTACTACGAGAACGTGCCGGACCCGTTCCACGTCGGCGAGGGCTCCAGCCCTCCCGGAACCCTGGTGGCGCGCAACAACACCTTCGTCAACAGCGGCTCCGGCGGGACAAGCGGATCGGTGGGCTCCATCCCGTACCAGTACAGCCTTGAATCCTCCGGCAACGTCAGGGCCAGCGTCATGGCCAGCGCGGGCACCGGAAGGATCAGCGTCTGACGCACAGTGGCCGGCGCTTCCGGGCGCCGGCCATCCCAACCTTCACGCGGCCGGGTCAGACCGTGATGACGTTCGGGGAACCCCTTGGTATCCGGGCGAAGGCGCGCGCGACGGCCTCGCCGTCCTCGTCGAAGTGGCTCCAGCCCTCGTAGTGGACCGGGATGACGGTCCGCGCCCCGGTGAGGCCGCGCAGCCGGGCACCCTGAGCCGAGGTCATGGTGTAGCGGAGCGGGCCGGTGATCGGGAACCGGACGGCGCCGAGGTGCAGGAGCATCGCGCTGACCGGAAGGCGCCGGGCGACATGGCGGACACCCCGGGACAGCACGGTGTCGCCCGTGATCCAAAGTACGCCGTGCTCCTGCCCTTCCCAGCGCAGGGCGAATCCGATTGCCTGGCCGACGATCGGGCGGCTCAGCGGCGGGCCGTGGCGGCACGGGGTGGCGATGACCTCGATGGCCGGCCGGTCCGGCGCCTCGAGAGTCGTTGCCCGCCACGGTCGCAGACCCCTTGCGCCGCCGCCGATCCGGCGCGCTCCGGACACGGTGGTGATGACGACACCGGCTTTGGCAAGCAGGGTACGCCCGGCCGTGTCAAGGTTGTCGCCGTGATGGTCGTGCGTGAGCAGCACCGCGTCGATCGGTGGCAGGTCCGCGATGCCGATCGCGGGACCGGCGAGCTTGCGTGACTTTGTGCCCCAACCGAACCGGTAGGTGCCGCCGGGCGGGTCGAAGGTGGGATCGGTGAGCAGGCTCCAGCCGTCGACCTCGATCAGGGTGGTCGGCCCGCCGATATGCGTGATGATCACGTTGGTCACAACGCTTTCTCCACCGCCCACGCCAGCACCTCGTCGGCGATCCGTTCCCAGCCCTTCTCGGCGGGCAGCAGGTGCGACAGGCCCGGATACTCCCTGACCTCGGTGATGGTGTTCGACCTGTAGTGCTTGGCGTTGGAACGCTGCACCGCCGGGGGCATGATGTGGTCCTCGCCGCCGGCGACGAACAGCAGCGGCGCCCGCTTGTCGTTGTGGTAGTCGACCCAGGTGTCCTGGTGGCCGGGCTGGAAGTTGGCAAGCACCCCGCCCCACACGATGGCTCCGGAGGCGGGGATGTGGTACCGCTCGTAGAGGGCCCGCGCCTCCTCCTCCGGGAACGTGTTCGTGAAGGCGTAGTTCCACTGCTCGAACGTCAGCCCCACCGCCTTGTGCCGGTTGGCCGGGTTCTTCAGTACCGGGAACGTCGAGATCACCTGGGACAGCGGCGTCACCAGGACACCCTCGGTCGGCGCCGAGTTCAGGGCCACACCGGCGGACCCGAAGCCGTGGTCCAGCAGGATCTGCGTGAACGCCCCGCCGGCCGAGTGACCGATGATGATCGGCGGCCGGTCAAGCTCCCGGATCACCGACTCCAGGTGGCCGATGATCTGTGGCACCGTAACCTTTTCGATCGGGGAGGGGTCGGCGTTGAGCGCCTCGACCTCCACCTCGAACCCGGGATATGCGGGCGCGAGCACCCTGTATCCCTTGCCCTCGTAGTGCGCCTTCCAGTGTTCCCAACTGCGCGGTGTCACCCAGAATCCGTGTACAAGCACGATGGTGTCCATGGCTGTCCCCCTCTTATTCGTATGTGTTGAGGAAAGCGAGCAGGTCGTCGTTGAGCCGTCGCTTGTGCGTGTCGGTGATGCCGTGCGGCGCGCCCCGGTAGACCTTCAGCCGCGCACCCTTGATCAGGTCGGCCGACGCCTCGCCGCCGAACTCGAACGGGACGACCTGGTCGTGGTCGCCGTGGATCACCAGCGTCGGCACGTCGAAGGCGTCCAGGTCGGGGCGGAAGTCGGTGGCGGAGAAGGCGGCGATGCACTCGTAGGCGTTGCGGTGCCCGGATTGCATGCCCTGCAACCAGAGCGCGTCGCGGACTCCCTGCGAGACGCGGGTACCCGGCCGGTTGTTGCCGAAGAACGGCCCGTCCGCCAGCTGCCGGTAAAGCTGGGCGCGGTCGGTCAAGGACTGCGCGAGGATTCCGTCGAACACCTCAACCGGTACCCTCGGCGCCGTGCTGATGAGCACCGCCTGCGCGACCCGGGCGGTGCCGTGCCGCCGGATGTAGCGGGCCACCTCCCCGCCGCCGGTGGAGAATCCGGCAAGGGTGGCCTCCCGCAGGTCGAGGGAGTCGATGAGGGCGGCGAGGTCGTCGGCGTAGGTGTTCATCTCGTTGCCGTGCCAGGTCTGGGTGGAGCGGCCGTGACCGCGCCGGTCGTGGGCGATGACCCGGTACCCGTTGTCGGCTAGGAAAAGCATCTGCCCCTCCCAGCTGTCGCAGCTGAGCGGCCAGCCATGACTGAGCACGACCGGACGGCCGGCTCCCCAGTCCTTGTAGAAGATCTGCGCGCCGTCGGCGGCGGTCAGGTAGCTCATCGGGCCACCGCGATGCGTGCCGCGGCGGCCGCCGAAAGCAGCGAGCGGCGGCTCCTCGATGACAGTGGTGCTTCCATACGGGTATGCAACCAACCGCGGCCGGGCGGGACCACGCAGAACAATACGCAGAACCGGTTCTGCCTGGCCCGATCAGCTGTCCAGCGCCGCCAGGGCGGCCTTCGCGGCGTTGAGCGCGATCGGGCTGAAGTTGCCGTCCTCCAGGAGCTGAACTGCCCGCGCCAGATGATCGCGGGCGAGGACGGGCTCGCCGAGGCCGGCGTGCGCCTGGCCCAGCGCCAGGTGGGCCGAGCCGATCAGTGTGAGCGTGCCGAACTCGGTGGCCGCGGCCACGCCGATTGTCGCCTGCTCCAGCGCTTCCGGCCAGCGCCGCGCATCGGCCAGGGCCCGAGCCAACCCGACGTTTGCGCTCACCCGGGCCACCTGCGCGGGCGCGGGCGCGACGGGCCGCTCATCCAGTGCCCGCAGGACGGCTCGTAGCTCGTCGATCGCCTCGTCCGGCCGGCCAATCTCCCGCAGGGTGAGCGCGACGCCGCAACCTATCTGGACATACGAGTCGTGGTTGCCCACGGTGTCGGCCAGCTCCCGCGCCCGCCGGTAGGCGGTCAGCGCCTTCGCGCCGTCACCGGTAAAGTGCCACGCCTGAGCCGCGTAGTACAGGGCGTTGCTCTGCTCCGTGAGATCCCCGAGCGCCTCGGCGAGCCGGAACGCCTCCATGGCAAGGGCCGCGCTTTCCTCGTGCCGCTTCTCGATGCCGGCCGCCCACGAGGCGTAGTTCAGGTGTGTGATCTCCTGCCGGCGATCGGGCAGCAACGCCGCCGCGGCACGGGACGAGCGGAACACCTCCGGCCATCCGGGCCAGTGGGCCGAGCGGTCCGAGTACCAGTGCATCGCCTCGGCCACGTCCACGACCAGCTGGTGCCGCCCCGCGGCGACCGCGGCCCGCAACGCCGCCAGCCAGTTGTCGCCCTCCGCCTGCAACCAGGCGTGCGCCTGCTCCGTGGTCTCCAGCGGCACCAGTCCGCGCCAGGTCACCGGCGGCGCACCGAACGCCGGCTCGAACCACCGCCCGGCCGTGATCGCGGTCTCCAGCAGCCAGTCGTTCATCCGGTTCTCCGTGGCCGCCCGGGTATCGGCCGGTTCCTCCTGACTGAGGCGGTCGGCGGCGAAGAGCCGGAGGAGGTCGTGGAACCGGTACCGATCCACCCCGTCGGCAAGCAGCAGTCCCAGGTCGACCAGCTCGTCGAGCTGGTCCTCGGCGGCGAAGACGTCTTCCCGGTCGAGCTGCTGGCCGCCGCCGGTCAGCACGGCGGCGATCGGTGCGGCGAAGTCCCCGCCCGGCACGTGCGCCAGGCGGCGGAACACGCCCTTTGCCCGATGGTGCAACTGGTTGTACGACAACGCGAACGCCGCCGCCACACCCATGTCGCCGGTGGTCAGGTTGGCCAGCCGCCGGTCGGCGTCGGCAAGCCGCTGCGCCAGGTTGCCCATTGTCCAGCCGGGGCGGCTGGCCAGCCGCGTGCCCGCGATCCGCAACGCCAGTGGCAGGTTGCCGCACATCGCCGCCACCTCGCCGATCTCGTCCATCGGCGCTGCCCGCGACGCGGCTTCGGCGATCACCCGCAGCAGTTGCGCCGACTCCTCACTGGACAGGGGCGGCAACCCGATCCGCCTGACCCCTTCCAGACCGCCGAGCGCACGGCGGCTGGTCACCAGCATCATGCCGGCTCCGAGACCGGGCAGCAGCGGCCGCACCTGTGCCTCGCCGGCGGCGTTGTCAAGCACGACCAGGCAGCGCCGCTCGTGCAGCAGCGTCCTCAGCTGGCCGGATCGCTCCTGCTCGTCGTCGACGATGCGCCGCGGGTTCACATCCAGTGCGCGCAGCAGGCGGGTGAGCGCGTCGCCGGTCGACATCGGTTCCGCGTCCATGCCCCGAAGGTCCACATAGAACTGTCCATCCGGGAACGAGTCGCGCAGCTGCTCGGCCGCCCGGATCACGAGAGCCGTCTTGCCCAGCCCGCCCGCGCCGTGCACCAGGACCACCACGCTCGGGCCGTCGGCGGACGCCCGCTCGGCGCACTGCTGGATCAGCGACAGCTCATCGACACGCCCCACGAAGTCGCTGACGCCGCGCGGCATCAGGCCCACTCTCGGCCGTCCGGCCGTGCTCTCCGAGCGCCCGGAACGCGCCGCCTCGATCAGTCCGGCGCGGTCGTCGCCGTCGAGGGACAGCGCATCGGCGAGCGCCGCCAGCGTGCGCGCCTGCGGCGCCCGGCTGTGCCCGCGCTCCATGTCGCTGATCGCCCGAGCGCTCACCCCCGACGCCTCGGCCAGCAGCTCGATGGTCATGCCGGCCGCACGCCGCTGGGACCGTAGTCGCTCCGCGAAAGACATGCCGCTCCCCCACGCCCAGGTAACCCTCACAGGATCACAGAGGTTTGTTAAATCCCGTAGCATCCCCCCGACAACCATGTACGGAGGGAATGGTCAATGTCCACAAGTGCAAAACTGAACCAGATCAACATCGTCGTATCCGATCTGGACGCTTCGATCAAATTCTATGAGCGGCTCGGGCTGGGGTTCGTCACCGACCCGGATCACGCCTCGCACGCCCAGTGTGAGCTGGCGGACGGCACCGTTGTCGCGCTTGACACCGAGGCGGCGGTCGCGCAGTTCACCGCGGGCTGGACACCGCCGACCGGTGGCCCCCGGGTGGCGTTCGGCTTCGGGTTGCCATCCGCGGACGCTGTCGACGCCCTGCACGCGGAGCTGGTCTCCGCCGGGTACACCTCGTTGCGCGAGCCTTGGAGCGCCGAATGGGGCGTCCGCTACGCGACGGTCCTCGACCCTGACGGAACCCCCGCCGACCTTCAAGCCCGCCTCTAGAGAAGGCAAACGTCCGGCCCCGCAGGCTCGTGAAAACTGCGGGGCCGGAGTTCGACGGGCGGATTACGGGTTACTCACGCCGCGCCGGGAGGAACACCGTCACCGAGTCGACCGCGCCGAGGAGATCAGACGCCTTGGACCGGACCGGATAGGTGTCGTTGGTCAGCCAGCCGGGCAGCAGGTTCTGCTCATACGGGCTGCCGGGTCGTTCGCCCGCGCCACCGGCGAGCGAGTTCACCGCCCGCCAGCCGTCGCCGGCCGCCTGAACCACGCGGCGGTTGACCGGCACGGACGGGACGGTGAACCGGTCCGGCGCGTCGGCCCGCACCGCGTGGCTCGACACATCGGGGACGAAATAGCCGCCGTCAAAAGGGATTCCGGGCAGGCCGGGCAGCGGCGAGGTGAACCGGTTGCCCTCCGACGGGACGGTGAACGGGGCGCCGATCGGCGAGGGCAGCGTGAGGCGGTGCAGCTTGCCCCACCGGTAGTCGTTCTGGTTGGTGGAGTTGCCGAATGCCGTCCTGAAGTTGTCGCCGGCGGCAAGGGTCAGCGCCTCACCGAGGCTGGTGAGGATCAGGAAGTCCCGGCGATCGGCGGCGCTCGCGATGCCCGGCACGGCGAAGAAGTCGATGCCGGACCTGCCGACTCCCTGGCGGGTGTCGAAGTCGACCAGCAGTTGCTTGAGTGCTTGCACCGCATGGAAATCGCTGGACAGCGGCAACCGAGTCGAGATCTGCCGCACCGGCCGGTCGAGCGCGTTGATGACGAACCGGCCACGCCACAGCGCGTAGATCGTGGCGGCCACGCTCTCCTCGATCTCCTGCTGCGACGGCGTGCCCAGCCTGCCGTCGCGGTCGTTCGCGTCGTAGCCCTGCGGGATTCCGGTCGGGTATGTGTGGCGCCACCGCCCGAGCCGGCCGGCCGCCTCGGCTATCCGCCGGTCGCGGGCAAGCTCGGCCAGTTCAGGCGTTGCGCTGCGCCGGGCCCGATCCAGCGCGCCGGTGATGAGCGGGGTGAAGAACTGCCCATCGATCGCGGTGACGTCGGCCTGCATGCCGATGATATCGGCGGTCGTGACCCGACCCTTGCGCACGGCGGCTCTAACCATGTCGGTTATGCGGCCTGCCCGGTACCCACTGTGAAAAAAGCTTAAATAGGAGATGCCGCCGCCTGGCCGAACCTGGTTGAGGACGTTGTTGTCGAATGTGTTGCCGGTCGGGTCGTTGTTTGCCGACACGACGAACCCGGCGGGCGGGTTGACCACCTGGGGCAGCTCGCCGGCCGGCAGGATCTCGTAGGGCAGCGACTGGTTGGGCTGGCGGTTGGTGACCGGAAGCCACTCGTTGCCGCCGGTTCCGTTGCGCAGCAGGTATGGCGGGTTGCCGCGGACTTCGCCCGCCTGCAGGTCCTCGCGGATGGGCACCTCGGCGTTGGTGATGTACGCGATGTTGCCCATCAGGTCGGCGTAGATGAAATGCTGCCCACCGAGGTCGAAGAACTGCAATCCGGTGCGGAATTCGTCGAGGTTGCGCGCGAGGTTGATGCGCCGGAACGCCTCCAGCTCGGTGGTGGGCGAGAAACCGGCGAACTGCACCGAAAGCGCGGTCCCGGCGCCTGTGTCGACGGTCAGCAGCGGCCCGTTGTTGCGGCGCGGCACGATGAGCGTCTTGGCCGGGATTGCCCCACCGGCGGGCACGATATTGAGCACATCGCGCTGCCCCGGCGTGCGCGGGTTGACCCGGAACGTCTCGTCGATGGCCACCACCGGTTCGAGCCTTCCCTGGTACACAGTGGACAGTCCGCTCGGGGACGCGGCATCGGGCCGGATCTGCTCGATGTAGGTGTCGGAGACGTCTACGAAATGTTGGGTTGCGCCATACGCGATGTGCCTATTTTGACCCAAAATCACATAGGGGGTACCGGGAAGGCTGTCCCCCTGAATGTCAAAGCCCGCGCCTTGCAGGTCGATCGGGTGCAGCGTCGCCGGAAACTCCGCGGCCAGGTGCGGATCGCTTGCCAGGAGCGGCCGCCCGTTCGCCGTGTGCCGCCCGCCGATGACCCACGAGTTGGATCCGCGGTCGCCGTGGCGGTTGAGCGCCTGGACGATCAGCGGCGACTCCTCGGCACGCTCGAGATACTCGGCCGCCATCCGCGCCACCGCCTCGGCGACGCCGGGGACGTTGACCGGTTGCGTTGGCCCGCCCGGGTTTGCGGGACGCCCGGTGGAGTCGGACACCGGTGACGCGGTGGTGAAACCGGCGAACGGAAACAGGTCCTCGACCACGGCTTTGTGACCGTCGAGCCCGGCCGCCGTGTAGGACTGCACCGCCGTGGTCCGGTCGATGTCGAGGTCGAACGACAGGCTGAACGCGAGCGTCTTGGAGACCACCATGCTGTCAAGTGGGGTCCACGGCTCGACCCTGGTCATCTGCACGGACGCGTACTGCTCCGGAAGCGGGTTGCGAGCGATCCAGGCGTTCACGCCTTCGGCGTACGCCCGCATGGCCGCCCGGGTCTGCGCGGAAAGCACGGGCAGGGTCCGCTCGGCGACCCGGCGGATGCCCAGCGTCCGCGACTGGACATCGCTGGGCAGAGCGCTACCGCCGATCAGTTCCGCAAGCGTGCCCGCCCCGCGGCGCCGGGTCACGTCCATCTGGAACAGACGGTCCTCGGCGTGTACCCAGCCTTGGAGGAAGAACAGGTCGTGCTCGTTGGCGGCCCTGAGGTGCGGGACCCCGTCGACGTCGCGGACCACCGACGCGGCGGAGCCCAGACCGGGGATCTCCACCCGGCCGGTGACTTCAAGGTGTCCGGCCGAGGCGGGTACCGCGGCGAGCAAACCGGCGGCGAGCGCGCCCACCGAGAACAGGGCAATGCGTGACCTAAGCATTGGCCAAAGCTATGGGGACACGCGACGGGCGCCTACCGCAGAACTACGGAATCCTGTTACTGAAACGTGGTCAGTGCTCGCGGCAAGGGTTCGGTGTGGATGACGTGAAGGCTGCTGACAGCTCGGGTCAAAACCACATAGAGGCGCTGGATTCCGCGCGGCTCGGCGGCGACGATCCGGGCCGGCTCGGCGACCACGACCGCGTCGAACTCCAGACCCTTGGCCAAGGTCGCGGGCACGCACACCACCCGCGAGACCTCCATCGCGTTCTCGGTCTCGCCGAGCAGGGCGGGTTCGAGACCCTCGGCGGCCAGTCGCTTGTAGACGGAGGCGATGTCGGTGTCGGGTGCGATCACCCCGATCGAACCCTCCTCGTCGAGCTTGTCCCGGCAGGCCGCCGCCACCGCCGCCGCGAGATCGCCGGTCGCGGTGACCTGAAGCGACCCGTGCGCCTGCCGTACGGAAGTGGGAACGCCCAGCCCCGGCGCTATCTCGGGCAGCAGCCTCGCGGCATAGTCCAGGATCTGCGCCGGCACCCGGAACCCTTGCTCCAGCACGGCCAGCCGCGCATCCGGCTTGCCCAGATGCGCCAGCAGCTGCGGCCAGTCGTCGATCGCCCACACCGAAGTCCCCTGCGCGATGTCGCCAAGCACGGTGACCGACCCGCTCACACACCGCCGGCCAAGCGCACGGCACTGCATCGGGCTCAGATCCTGCGCCTCGTCCACCACAAGGTGACCGAGCGACGGCCCGCGCTCGATCTGGTCGGCAAGCTCGTCCAGCAACACGCCGTCGGCCGCGGACCACTGCGCCGACTTCCATGAGCGGTAAGGCTTTTGCCAAGCGAGTAGCCGACACTCCGCCTCGTCCAGCTCACCCCCGGCCGACTCGGCCAGAAACGACGGCTGCGAGTAGAGCCGGAACAGCACCTGCTCCGGGATCAGCTTGGGCCACACCGAATCCAGGAACTGTTTGATCGGCTTGGACCGGGCCACGGCGTCCTGATCCCGGTCGTCGGGGATCGCGCCGCGCCGCTCCATCTGCACCAGCACGAGATGCGCAAGACGCTGGGCAACGGCGAGGCGGCCGGCGCCGTAGCGGGTGCTGCCCCGCAAGGATTCGATAGTCTCCCGGATCCTGCCGCTTCCTATCCGGTACCGGATAGAGCCTTTAAGAAATTCAAAGTCCTCGCTCGGGATGCTTATGTGTGCCCACAACGCGCGTCGCAGCACCCCGGCCATGCGAGCGTCGCCCTTCAAGCGGGCGGTCCGCGGATCCTCGTCGTCGCGCCGTCGTTGCGTGGCGGCACCGCCGGCCCGGCCGATCAGCTCGTCGACGGTGCTCTGGGCGATGTCGACCTCGCCCAGGCTGGGCAACACGTGACGGATGTAGGTCAGGAAGGAACGGTTGGGGCCGACCACCGCCACGCCGCCATGCTTTCCAAGCTTCTCGCGCTCGGTGTAGAGGAGATACGCGAGCCGGTGCAGGCCCACAGCGGTCTTGCCCGTCCCCGGCGCGCCCTGGATGCACAGCGCCGGCTGGGTCGGAGCGCGGACAAGATCGTCCTGCTCGGGCTGGATCGTGGCGACGATGTCGCGCATCGGCCCGGACCGGGGCCGCTCGATCTCCGCCGTCACCAGCGAACTGCGGAACCCACCGTCGGCCCGCCCCACGAGCGGCTCATCCTCATAGGCCGTCAGCTCGGCGGTATCGGAGAAGCCGTAACGGCGGCGCAGCCTGACCCCCAGCGGATCGTTGCGCGTCGCGCGGTAGAAGGCCAGACTGATCGGCGCACGCCAGTCCACCACCATCGGCCTCCCGTCGGGATCATGGACATGGCGCCGGCCGACATACACCCGGTCCGCCGTGTAGACCGCGCCCTGCTCGAAGTCGAGCCGCCCGAAAAACAGCGGCACCCCCGGCAAGTCGATCAGCGCCACCGCACGCTCGTGCCGCACCTGACGGTACAGATTGTTCTGCCACGCGTAGTCGTTGTCCTCGGATCTGGTCAGCGGGGTCTCGGTGTTGACGACATCCTCGTGCATCGCCCGCAGCGCGGCCCGCGCCGCGGCTAGATAATCTCGTTCCGACTGGATCTGCGCATCTCCGGACATGAGACAGCACGCCTCAACTTTCGACGGGGATTGGGTCAGCCAGTCTAGCCAGGCGGCCGTGCCGGGGCATCGGGTTTATTTCGCGATCGCCTACGGTCGGCACATGACGCAGTTCTGGTCCGATGTCGACCGCCACCTCATCCGCTACGGCGGCTCGTTCACCCCGGAGATCATCGAGCGGGCCGAGGGAAGCTTCGTGTACACCGCCGGCGGCAGGCGGATCCTCGACTTCACCTCCGGCCAGATGAGCGCCATCCTCGGCCACGCCCACCCGGCGATCGTCGCCACGGTGCAAAAGCAGATCGCCACCCTCGACCACCTGTTCAGCGGCATGCTGTCGCGCCCGGTGGTCGACCTCGCGCGGCGGCTCGCCGAGTCCCTGCCCGAGCCGCTGGAGAAGGTGCTGCTGCTGACCACCGGCGCCGAGTCCAACGAGGCAGCCATCCGGATGGCCAAGCTCGTCACCGGCAGGCACGAGGTGGTGGCGTTCGCCAGATCGTGGCACGGCATGACCCACGCCGCGGCGGCCGCCACATACAGCGCCGGCCACAAGGGGTACGGCCCGTCCGCCCCCGGAAACATCGCGATCCCCGCGCCCAACCCGTACCGGCCGGACTTCACCACCGCCGAAGGCGAACTCGACTGGCGCCGCCAGCTCGACCACGCCTTCGCCCTCGTCGACGCCCAGTCCACCGGCAGCCTCGCCGCGTTCATCGCCGAGCCGATCCTCAGTTCGGGCGGCGTCATCGAGCCGCCGCCCGGCTACTTCGCCGCGCTGGCCGGCAAGTGCCGCGAGCGCGGCATGCTGCTCATCCTCGACGAGGCGCAGACCGGGTTGTGCCGCACGGGAACGTGGTACGCCTTCGAGCGCGACGGCATCGTCCCGGACATCCTGACGCTGTCCAAGACGCTCGGCGCCGGCCTGCCGCTGGCCGCCACCATCACCAGCGCCGAGATCGAACAGCGCGCCCACGAGCGGGGTTATTTGTTCTACACCACGCACGTCTCCGACCCGCTGGTCGCCGCGGTCGGCAACACCGTGCTGGACGTGCTCTCCTCGCAGCGGCTGGAGACGCGCGCCCGCGACCTCGGCGAGTTCCTCCACAATGGACTCGTCGCGCTGATGGAGCGGCACGAGGCGATCGGCGACGTGCGCGGGCGAGGGCTCATGCAGGGAGTCGAGCTGGTCGTGGACCGCACGACCAAGGAGGGCAACGACGCCCTCGGCGCACGTGTCACCCAACGCTGCCTGGAATTGGGCCTGCACCTCAACGTCGTCCAGCTGCCCGGCATGGGTGGCACCTTCCGGATCGCACCGCCGCTGACCGCCACCCGCGACGAGCTGGAGCTGGGTCTGTCCATTCTGGACTCTGCACTGGAGGATACGGTATGACAACCCAGGTCATCGTGCTCAACGGCGGTTCCAGCTCGGGCAAGTCGGGGATCGTCCGGTGCCTGAAATACCTCCTGCCCGGCCCCTGGATCGACCTCGGCGTCGACGATCTGGTCGACCGGCTGCCACCGTCGATGGTGACCTTCGGGCCGCGGGGTGAAGTCATCCTGGGCAAGGGCTTCGGCGACATCCAGCACGCCTGGCTGGCCGGCATCGCCGCGATGGCAAGGGCCGGAGCGCACGTCATCATTGACGATGTGTTCCTCGGCGGCGCCTCCTCCCAGGAGCGGATTCGCGTCCATCTTGAGGGCCTGGAGGTGCTGTGGGCCGGGGTGCGCTGCGCCCCCGGCATCGCGGCGGGACGGGAAATCGCCAGGGGTGACCGGGTGATCGGGATGGCGGCGCTACAGGCCGAGACCGTGCACCGGGGCGTCGTATACGACGTCGAGGTGGACACCGGCCACACCGAGTCGATGGACTGCGCCCGCGCCATCGCCGCGCACGTGGTCTGATGCGCGACGACATTTGTCCAAGACAGGCGGCCGGCCGACCGTGCATTCTCTATCGCATGAGCGAGCACGACGTTGAGCATTCGCCCGGCATGCACGTTGTCCACGACGGCCCGCGGCAGGCACCGCCGCTGCTGCTCATCCACGGATCGGGGGCCTCAGGCGGCTTCTGGAACCCGGTGGTCCCGGCACTCGCCGCCCACCATCACGTCATCCGGGTCGACCTGCCGGGCTGCGGCCGGTCCCCGGCCGCGCCGTCATACGGCGTGCCCGTGCAGGCGGCCAGGGTGGCGGCGGTGCTCGACGGCCTCGGCCTTGGTCGGGTCACCGCGGTCGGGCACTCCAGCGGCGGCTACGTCGCCACCGCGCTCGCCGAACAGCGCCCCGACCTGGTGAGGTCAACCGCGCTGATCAGCACCGGCCCGAGCCCGGATGCGCTTGCGCCGCAGCCGATCCTGCTTCGGGTCCTGTTGGCCCCGCCGATCGGCCCGCTCCTGTGGTCGAGGCGTTCGGACGCGATTATCCGCAAGGGGATAAGCACGACGTTCGCCCGCCCGGTGGACATCCCGGACGACTTGATCGCCGAGCTGCGGGGCACCACCTACCGCGCGTTCAGGGCGCACCGATCAGCGGATCCGGATTGTGGTCGGCGGCACCGAGACGGTCTGCAGACCGCCGTCGCCCTCCACGTAGCCGGACGCGCTCCACAACGCCTCTCCACGGCGGAACCGCAGTTCGCTGACGCTCGGCAGGTCGACCGAGAACGGGTGGCTTACGCCGTCGCACGCGGCCGGCTCGAGGTAGCCGAAGCCGGTGACGGTCTGGCCGGCGAGGGACTGCCGGATCGTAAAGTCGACCACCCCGCGGTCCGGCACTCCGCCGGTGAACGGTCCGCAGCTGTACGTGCCGGTGAGCGTGACGCTCGCGCCCGCCCCGGTGAGTACGGCTCGGCGGGCGGCGATGGTCAGGCCGGCCGCGACGGACGCGGTGCCGCTCGTGACTATCAGAACGGTGCACAAAGCAAGGACTACAAGCGATCTCCGCATGATGGCCCCTCCAGACGAGGATTCCGTACATTAAAGGAAGCCTATGTACTCGGTGGGCCGGTGAGCTGTCAGATCTCCGTCAGCTCGGCGGGTGCGCGTCCAGCCAGGCCGCCGCCCGGCGCGCCGAGGCGCGGGACAGCCAAGCGTCCTGGATCAGCTCGGCCAGTTCTGTGCGGGTCAGCTCGCTGATTCGGTTGGCCCGCAACAGCACCGACGGATGGCCGTCGAAGTGGGTGGTGGTGAAGAATGGCGACTTCTCGTCCTGGACCAGCGCTTGCTTGTCCGCCTCGGACTCCACCCAGAAGACGATCACGTCGTCGTAGCGTTCCCCGGTGTCGGGGTCGACCGCGTCCGGGCGCGGGTTGCGGAAGAAGATGAACGACTTCCTGCCCACCTGGTAGACAGGATTGTCGCTCGTCCCGTTCTCGACGGTGACGTGCGGCATGCGCGAAGCCAGCTCGTGCACGTCCTCGATTCGAGCCGGCCGGTCTCGGTCGCGGGACACACCCCTAACTTAGCCGACCGTACTTGGTGAGGCTCGCGACGCTGCGAGCCCCACCAAGGTTTTTGGCCGGCCGCCGTCAGTCCTTGAGCTCGAACCTCCTTGCCGGCGACCAGCTTCCGGGGTTGCCGTTGCTGTCGATGGCGCGGACCCGCCACCACATCCGCTGCGTGGGCAGTCCGCTGGCCGTGAACTGCGACGCGGTGACCGTCGCCGCGGCGACGAACGGTGAGCTGATGTTGTCGTTGTTGTCTATCTGGATGGTGTAGCTCGCGGCGCCCGCGACGTCGCTCCAGTCGAAGGTGATGGTGGTACCCGGTTCGAAGCGGGCGTCATTGCCCGGGCTGAGCAGCGATGGCGCCGGGAGCTGTCCGCCCGCCGGAGGCGAGGGCGAGGGCGAGGCCGTCGGTGACGCCGGCGGCGATGAGGGTGGGGACGGGGACGCGGATGCGGTTGGCGACGGTAGCGGCCCGCCCGGGCCGAGCGATATCTTCGCGACCCACGCGTCGCTTCCGAGGATGAACGAGTCGCCGCTGTACACCCGGTCGATGGCGCCCGCGGTGGTCGGGAAGTCCACCGAGAACGTGCGGCCGGTGAGGTAGATGTTGCCGGCCGGGTCGACCGCTATGCCGGAGGCGAACTCCGAACCCGTCCCGCCGTGGAAGGTGCCGTAGTCGAACGCCGTGGCGGTCGCGTTCAGCCTTGCCGCATAGGCATCCGACGGGCCGCCGTTGAAGCTGGGGTCCGCGGCGTCGGGGCTGACAAACGAGTTGGGGCCCCCGCCACCGGCGAGCCAGACACTGCCGTCGGCGTTGAGTGCGCTCAGCGAGCCTCCGGCCCCGTCGGTGAAGGTCGAGTAGACGAAGGCCGAAGCGGTCGGGTTCAGCTTGACGACGAACCCCTCGCTCCCGTTGTCGAACACCGTGTCCCACACCCCGGGTGTGGTCGGGAACTCCGGCGAGAAGGTACCCCCGCCCACGTAGACGTTGCCGAGCGAGTCCACGAAGACCTCGCCGATGCTGTCGCGCATCGTGCCGCCCAGGAACGTGGAGTAGACCAGGGCCGAGCCGGTCGGGTTGAGCTTGGTGACGAAGCCCTCGAACAGTTCGATGAACTCCCCGCCGCTGTGTACCGGCTGGATCGTCCCCGGCGTCGACGGGAACTCGATCGACCGGGTCGATCCCCCGACCACGGCGTTGCCGGAGGCGTCGACCGCTATCCCGCCCGGCAGCTCGTTGTCCGCGCCGCCCAGCCGCGTCGAGTAGAGCAGCTGCGAGCCCTGCGCGTTGAACTTCGCGACATACACGTCGCTTCCGCCGTTGGCCGTACCGTCGAAGGCGCCCGACGTGGTCGGGAAGTTGCTCGACGCGGTCTCGCCGGCCAGGTAGACCTGATTGGCGGCGTCGAGCGCGAGGAACATGCCGTCGTCGATGCCGAACCCGCCCAGGAACGTCGAGTAGACAAGGGCTGAACCGCTCGGGTTGAGCTTGGTGACGAACGCGTCGTACTGGTCGATGCCGCACCGCGGGCAACTGTCCACATTGAACGTACGGTCGAACGCGCCGCTGGTGGTCGGGAAGTTCGATGACTTGGTCTGGCCGGTGACGTAGGCGCTGCCCGCCGCGTCGACCGCCAGGTCCCGGCCCCACTCGAAGTTGCTGCCGCCCAGGAACGTGGAGTAGACGAGCGCCGTCCCGGTCGGGTTGAGCTTGGAGACGAACGCGTCAAGGTCCTGGCCCACCGAGCCGGTCCGGTCGAACGCGCCGGGTGTCGTGGGGAACGTCGGGGACTGGGTGAAGCCGGTGACGTAGGCGTTGCCCGCCGCGTCGACCGCGATCGCCGCGCCGGTCTGGTTGCCGAAGCCGCCGAGGAACGTCGAGTATTCAAGGCCGGGGTCGATGACCAGTTCGTGCTCCGGGTTGTACCCGCCGACCGCGAAGCCGTAGGAGTTCGCGTCCGCGAGCCGGTAGCTGCTCTCGACCGGTACCCGTTCGCCGCCGACGAGCTGGTACGACACCGGCGCCGAGTCGCGCAACGCTCCGATCGCCGTGCCGACGGTGAGCCCGCCCGTCGCGTCGGTCGCAAGGCTTTCCGCCCCGCGGTAGGCGAGCCGGATGTCGTCGACGCGGGTGCCGGGCGCGACCCGGAACTCGTACTTCAGGATGCCGTCGCGCCCGTTGACGGCCATGTCCACGCCGGGCCACAGCCCGCGGTACAGGACTTCGCCGAAGGTCGGCAGGCCGCTGTGGGTACCCCCTGATGCCTCTTTCAGATAGCTGACCGTGCCCGCCGCCCGGTCCGCCGCGTCAACCTTCACCTGCGGGCTGGCGCCCACGAAGTCGAGCCAGAGGTTGACGCCTTTGGCACCATCCGGCCGCAGCAGCGACATGATCAGGGAGTCGGGTGTGAAGAAGAAGCCGTAGCGGGTGCCGTGGGTCAGATATCGCACCCGTTCATCGGCTTGCCCCAGGTTCTCGACGAACGTCAGCGGCAGTTTCGCATACGCCTCCGCCACCTGCCCGTCGGAGATCCGCTCATCGCGCCCATCGCCTTGCTCGACCGCGACGCTCACCATCGCCGCGAGTGCAAATATGGCGAGGGCCAGACCCCGCCGGCCCATGCTCAACAAACGTCCCATGCAGACAGACACGGCGAGGATATTTGTATGGTTCATTGTCGCCATACTTGATGCCATGACGATCGGCATCGTCGGGGCGGGCATCCTCGGGCTGGCGGTCGGCCGCGAGATCGGCCGCCGCCGTCCCGGTACCCGGATTCTGGTGCTGGACAAGGAGGATCGCGTGGCCGCGCACCAGACCGGTCACAACTCCGGAGTTGTGCACGCCGGGATCTACTACAAGCCGGGCAGCCTCAAGGCTCGGTTGTGTACGCGCGGTGCCGCGATGCTGCGCGAGTACTGCGCCGAGCATGGCTTGCCCTTCGAGGAGTGCGGCAAGCTTGTCGTCGCGGTCAGCGGCGACGAGGTGCCCCGCCTCGACGGACTCTATGCCCGCGCCGACCGCAACATCGTGCCGGGGCTGCGCCGGATCGGCCCGGCCGAGATCCGCGAACTCGAGCCGCACGCGACCGGGCTCGCGGCGCTGCACTCGCCGCGCACCGCCATCACCGACTTCCGGCTCATCGCCGAGTCCTTCGCGCGGGAGATCGTGGCCGCCGGAGGCGAGGTGCGCCTTGGCTTCCCGGTGACCCGCATCGCGCCCGGCGGCGCCGGTTTGCGGATCTTCTCGAACGACCGCACCGTCGCGGTGGATCGGCTGGTGGTCTGCGCCGGCCTGCACACCGACACCGTCGCCCGGCTTGCCGGGGATGTCGCCGCCCCGCGCATCGTGCCGTTCCGCGGTGAGTACATGCGCGTCTCGCCGGAGAAGGCGGCGATGGTACGGGGTCTGATCTATCCGGTCCCCGATCCGCGCTACCCGTTCTTAGGTGTGCACTACACCCGGCGGGTCGGCGGCGAGCTGGACGTCGGCCCCAACGCCGTGCTCGCCCTCGCCCGCGAGGGCTACCGGCGGTCCGCCGTGCACTTCGGCGACCTCGGCAAAACCCTTGCCTGGCCCGGATTCTGGCGCATGGCTGCCCGGCACTGGCGCACCGGGATCGGCGAGCTGCGCGGCTCACTGTCCAAACGCGCCTATATGCGGGCGGCGCAGCGGTACGTTCCGGATATCTCGGCCTCCGATGTGGTCCGGGCTCATTCGGGGGTACGCGCGCAGGCCCTCGATCCCGACGGTGAGCTGGTCGATGACTTCCGCATCCACCGGCTCGGGCCGGTGACGGCGGTCCGCAACGCCCCCTCCCCCGCCGCGACCTCGTGCCTGGCGATCGCCGAACACGTCGTCGACCTGCTCGACCTCGACTCGCCCTAGCCCTCGCCCTAGCCCTCGCCCTAGCCCTCGCCCTCGCCCTAGCCCTCGCCCTCGCCCTAGGCCGCATCAGCTCCGGCGCGGGAGGCCATGCGCGACTCGGCCAGCATCACGGCGAGCGCCGCGGCCACCAGCAGCGCCCCCGCCAGCGCCACACCCCGCGGACCCGGCCCGGCGACGAGCAGGCCGCCCAGGGACGAGCCGGCCGCGATACCGGCGTTGAACGCGGAGCCGGTGGCGGCCGAGGCGAGGTCGGTGCTGCCCGGTGCGACCTGCAGGGTGCGGGAGGCGAACGCCGGCGGCAGCGCGCTGAAAGTGAAGCAGAGCAACACAAGCAGACCCACCGACGCCGCTTTCGCCGGACCGGACAGGTAGAGCCCGGCCAGCCATAGACTGATCAGCCCCAGCGGCACCAGCAGTGTCCCGCGCGGGTAACGGTCGAGAACGGTACCCACGAAAAGGGTGCCGCAAAGCCCCGCGGCGCCGGCCACCAGCAGCAGCACGCTCAGTGCCGCCTCCGGGAATCCGCCGACGTCGAGCAGGAACGGCGTGATGTAGGTGTACGCGGTGAAAAAGCCGGTCACGCCCAGGATGACGACGAGCGTGAGGTTGACGAACCGGCCCATGTCAGGTGCGCTGCCAAGCGCCGTCGCCGCCTGCGACGGCCGGATGGTGGGCATGAGCGCGAGCACCGCCGCCCCGGCCGCCAGCCCGGCGACCGCCATCACCACGAACGGCGCCCGCCAGCCCGCCTGCTGCCCCAGCCAGGTCGCCGCGGGCACACCGAGCACCGGCGCCAGCGAGGTGCCGATCGCCATCCGGGCGATGACCCTGCCCCGCACCAGCGGCGGGAACAAGCTCGTGGCCGCCGGGGTGACCACGGACCAGAACAGCGCCTGCGTCAGGCCGGCCAGCAGCCGCCCGGCGAGCAGTTGCGAGAAATCGGAGGCCAGCGCCGACACCAGGGTCGCGCCCGAGAACAAGCCAAGGGTGACGGCGAGTAGCCAGCGCCGCGGAACCCGCTGCGTCAGGCGGGTCAGCGGGATCGAGGCCAGCACCACCACCCCGGCATAGGCGGTGACCAGCAGGCCGACGCGTGAGTGCGACAGGCCAAGGTCGGCGGCGATCAGGGTCAGCAGCCCGACCGGCAGAAGCTCCGTCGTGACATAGCAAAACGTCGCCACGGACAACGTGATCAGGGCACCCGTGGCGCGTACCGGCATTCACCCTCCCAGCATTGCAACGCATCTAGATATATGCAGCGGGCGATGCCTGCAATACCCTGTCCCTCACACATCGGATCAGGGAGGGTGAGATGACAGGTACAAGCACCACCCGGCGCAGGCTCGGCCTCGCCGCGGCGACAGCGACTGTTACCGCTCTGGCGACCCTCGGTTCGCCGGCCGGCGCGGCCCCCGCCGAGGGCCAGATCCTCAACGCCGGCGGCATATCCGCGATCCAGGGCTCGTTCATCGTCGTATTGCAGGACACGGCGGTGACCGGGACACAGGTCGCCGGCACCGCCGCGCAACTGGCGCGGCAGTACGGGGGTCTGATCAGCCACACCTACACCGCCGCGCTGCGCGGCTTCGCCGTCACGATGCCCGAGGCCGCCGCCAAGCGCCTCGCCGCGCACCCGTCGGTAAAGTACGTGGAGCAGAACCACACGGCCACCATCCAGGACACCCAGGCCCCGGTCCCCTCTTGGGGTCTGGACCGCGTCGACCAGCGGGACCTGCCGCTGGACAACTCGTACACGTACCCCAACAACGGTTCAGGTGTCACGGCATACATTGTTGACACCGGTATCCGGATCTCGCACTCCGATTTCGGTGGGCGGGCAAGGCACGGCCGTGACTTCATCGACAACGACGCCGACGCCTCCGACTGCCACGGGCACGGCACGCACGTCGCCGGGACCACCGGCGGGTCGTCGTTCGGTGTCGCCAAGGGCGTCCAGCTGGTCGCCGTGCGCGTGCTCAACTGCGCCGGCTCGGGCAGTTTCGCGCAGATCGTGGCCGGTGTCGACTGGGTGACCGCCAACGCGGTCCGTCCGGCCGTCGCCAACATGAGCCTGGGCGGCACGGGCACCAACGCCACGCTGGAGACCGCGGTGACCAACTCGGTCAACTCGGGTGTCGTCTACGCGATCGCGGCCGGAAACAGCAACGCCAACGCGTGCAACTTCACCCCGGCACGCACCCCGGCCGCCGTCACGGTCGGTGCCACGGCGATCAACGACGCCCGTTCGTCGTTCTCCAACTTCGGCACCTGCCTTGACATCTTCGCGCCGGGCACGAACATCACGTCGGCCTGGTTCTCCTCGGACACGGCCACCAACACCATCAGCGGGACCTCGATGGCGTCCCCGCACGTGGCCGGCGGTGCCGCGCTCGTCCTGAGCGCCAACCCCGGCTTCACCGCGCAGCAGGTCAGGGACCGGCTCGTGGCGGATGCCACGCCGGGCAAGGTGACCACCCCGGGCACGGGCTCACCCAACTCCCTGCTGTTCGTGAACACCACCCCGGGCGGCGGCAACCGGCCGCCGATCGCCAGCTTCACGGACAACTGCGGCGCGGCTTCGCTGTCGTGCACCTTTGACGGGTCGGGCTCGTCGGACCCGGACGGCACCGTGGTCTCCCACTTCTGGAACTTCGGTGACGGCACCACCGCCAGCGGCGCGACGGTCACCAAGACCTTCGCCGCGGCCGGCAACTACACCGTCACCCTCACGGTGACCGACGACGACGGCGCCGCCACCACGACGTCGCGCAATGTCCAGGTTGGACAGCCGCCGGCGAACCAGCCGCCGACCGCCGCGTGGACGCACACGTGCTCCCGGATTCTCATCTTCCGCCTGTGCTCGTTCAACGGCTCAGGCTCGACCGACCCCGACGGCACCATCGCGTCGTACGCGTGGAACTTCGGTGACGGCACGACCGGCACCGGTCCGACCGTTTCGAAGTTCTACACCTCCGGGGGTACCAGGAACATCACCTTGACGGTGACCGACAACGGCGGCGCGACCGACTCCGAAGCCCGGACGATCACGCTCCCGTAGCACCACATGACCTACCCGGAAGCCGTGGCTTCCGGGTAGGTTTCATCCGGTGACCCTTCCCCCCTTGGCTTCCGTCACCGTCGCACCCCTTCCCCCCTTGGCTTCCGCCACCGTCGCGCAACTGCGCGCCCTGCTCGAATCCGGAGAGGCGACCAGCCAGGCCCTCGTCGAGGCGCATCTCGCGCAGATCAACCGCTTCGATCCCGCGTTCGGGGCGATCCGGTGCCTGGCGCCCGGCGCGCTGGTGGAGGCCGCGCACAGCGACCGGATCCGGCGCGAGCACGGCCCGCGCAGCCCCATCGAGGGCATCCCGGTCCTCATCAAGGACAACATCGACGTCGCCGGGCTGCCCACGACCGGCGGCGCCCTGGCGCTGGAGCACAGCGTGCCCGCCGCGGACGCCCCGATCGTCGCGGCGCTGCGCGCGGCGGGCGCGGTCATCCTGGGCAAGACGAACCTGTCCGAGCTTGCCAACTTCCTCACCGAGGACATGCCGTCGGGCTACTCGTCATTAGGCGGGCAGGTGCTCAACCCGTATGACACGGCGATCACGCCGAGCGGGTCGAGCAGCGGCTCGGGAGCGGCTGCGGCGCTTGGCTTCGCGCCTCTGACCGTAGGCACCGAGACCGACGGTTCCATCACCAGCCCGGCCGACTTCCAGAGCATCGTCGGCATGAAGCCCACGCTCGGTCTGGTCAGCCGCACCGGGATCCTGCCGATCGCGCCCAGCCAGGACACGGCCGGTCCGATGACCCGCACCGTCGCCGATGCCGCGCTGCTGCTGGCGGCGATCGCCGGACCCGATGCCACCGACCCCGCGACGGTGCGCGCGGCGGCGGCCACCGCCGAACTGCGCGACCTGGTCTTTGACCCGAATGCCTTGCACGGTGCACGGATCGGCGTCGTCCGGCAGGAACCCGAGTCCGACGAGGACAAGCTCGACCCGGCCCGCGACGAGTGCCACGCCGCAGTGCTTGCGGCCCTTCGGGAAGCGGGCGCGCAGCTGTTCGAAGTCGCCCTGCCCAGGTTCCCGCGCGAGGACGAGACGGCCGTGCTCCACTACGAGTTCGCCCCGGCCGTGGACCGCTACCTCGCCGCGCTCGGCCCGCACGCGCCGATGCGCAGCCTCGCCGCCATCCAGGCGTTCAACAACGCCAACGCCGCCGCGGCGCTCAAGTTCCGGCAGGTCCACGTGGACGCCGCCGTGGCCATCGACCACGAGCGCGAGCGCGAAGCCTACCGGCAGGCACGCGCCCGCGATCTGCGCTTCGCCACCGACCACCTGCTCCAGGCGCTCGGAGAAACGCTTGAGTGCCTTGTGTTCCCGGGTGCGTCGGGCTGCAGCTGGGCGGCGCGGGCCGGCTGGCCGAGCATCGTGGTGCCGGCCGGGTACCGCTCGGACAACCGCCGGCCGGTCGGCGTCATGCTCGTGTCCCGGCCGTGGACGGATGCCCGGCTGCTGCAACTTGCGCACTCGCTGGAGCGGGCGCATCCGGTCCGCCGCACGCCGTTCGAAATCAACCCGGCCGCCTTCCGCCGCAACTAGCCAGATCTTCGGTTTTGGGCCATGAGTACGCCATGCGACCGGCAACGGTGGGACGAAATCCCAGTTTGGTTGACGCTAAAGTTGCCTGTGGCACAACGCAACCGCTAAACAACCATCGACAATGGACTGTTTTCCAGCGAGCATCATCAGATCCGTGCATGGACACTAATCAAATCGCGGGGTGAGCGTGAACAGACCATCCAGACGTGGCCGGATTTTGGCAATGTCAGCCTCGGCGGCATTGATCATCGGGACCGTACTATTGCTGAGACCGTCGTTCGTCAGCGCCACCGATCCTGAAGACAAGCTGCAGTGCGACAGTGACAAGCGCGTTACGACGAGCGTGACCCATGACGAGAACGTCGTCGAGACCAAGCAACCGAACGAGCTGGCCGCATCGTGGCGGGACGGGACGGCAGGAGCACGCACCACCGCCCTTACCGAGCAGAAAGTCTTCAACGCCTCCAAAACCAAGACAAAAATTGGTTACACCGACGGGAAAGGCCGCATGTTCGCCGTCCTTGTCTACGAGAAGCGCACCAACGGCTGGCGGCTAGATTCCGTCATTGAGTGCGCCACCGCCATCACCTTGAGCGTCGCCGTGGCGACGATCGCCAGTCGCCTCCCACGCCCACCTGGGCGCACACAGCGTCCACCTTTACCCGACCGAGTGGCCCGACTACGCCCAGGTCAGCTATGGAATTAACGCCGGGTTCCCCGGCGGGGAGATGCGCCTACGGGTCCTAGATGCCAAGAACACCTGGAACAACGCGGACTCCGACCGAGCACCTGCGTTCCCTTGGAACGCACGACATCCACACGTTTGACACGGCGTACTGACCGGCCCACCAATCGACATCACCCAGCACCGCATCGGCGAGGGCGTGCGGCCGCCAGCCGGACCTGAGCCCCGGCGCCATGGCGCACCTTCACTATGCCCTTCGATCATGCCGGGGCACGCGGGCCAGGAATACCCTGGTCAGACGGGCCGCACAGCTTTTCTGCAACGTGCGTGCAGCACCATACGGCTGCACTTCCCGCGTGAAGGCAACAGGGCCTTCGGTGGGAAAAGGAGCAGCTGTGAAACCCATGTGGGCAAAGGTGTTGTGGCGCGGTGGTGTGGTGGCGGCGGTCGTGGCGGTGCAGGGCGCGCTGCTTTCCGGTGTCGCGCACGCCGCGACCGACAACGTCTTCCTCAACGGCACGGTGGTGCACTACGAGGCGGGTAGCCTGGGCAACACCGTCAAGATCACACGATCCGGTACCAACATCATCATTGACTCCACCGAGGCGCTCGACGCCGGCGCCGGCTGCTGGGGTCTTGACCGCAGCAGGGTCGCCTGCGCGGATGGTGGGGTGACCGCCGTCCGGGTGGACGGCAACGGCGGCAACGACATCATGACCAGTCAGATCGAGCTGCCGGTCAGTTTCTGGGGCGGCGACGGCGATGACACGCTCACCGGCGGCCCCGGCGACGACACGCTGCGCGGCGAGGGCGACTCGGACAAGATGTCCGGCGGCACCGGCCGCGACGCGGTCAGCTACTACGGTCGCGTTTCCGACGTGCATGCCGACCTTGACGGCGCCTCCGGCGACGATGGCTACATCGGTGAGGGCGACACGATCGGGAGCGATGTCGAGGAACTTTACGGCGGCACGGGCGACGACACTCTCGTGGGCAACGTCTCCGCCAACTACATCAACGGCAATGAGGGCAACGACACCATCCGCGGGGGTGGCGGCGAGGACACCATCCACGGTTCGGTCGGCGACGACTGGATCGAAGGCGACGCCGGCGACGATCGGCTGTACGGCGACGGCGGCAACGACACGCTGCGCGGCGACGACCACAACGACGTCCTGTCCGGCGGCCCCGATGACGATGTGCTCCAGGGCGGCAACGGTGAGGACGTGCTCCTCGGCGAGGCGGGCAACGACGATCTCAACGGCAACGGCGGTCTCGACCTGCTCGACGGCGGGCCGGACGGTGACCTCTGCTTCGACCTGACCCCGTGGGTCCAGATGAGCTGCGAGTAAAAGACCAAAAAACAACCAAGGAGCAAGGAGGAGTTCTGATGCGGTGGAGACGAGCCTTCGCAGCCGGTCTGCTGGCGATCCCCATGCTGGTGGCGGCGAGCCCGGCGGGCGCGATCGAGGTGCCGCCGCCGTACCCGATCCCGCCGTGGTGCAAGCGCACCATCACCATCTCGCCGGTGTCGATGCACGAGGGCACGGTTTCGCCGCACGACGCGGGTTTCACCTGGTTCCGGTTCACCGTCGGGGCGCCGGGCTGCATCCTGACCGGCG
>DASUXL010000149.1:0-39416 GCA_036377915.1 Candidatus Limnocylindrales bacterium | reverse complement strand
CGCAATCTGGTCGCGGCGACAGTGGCGTTGGCTCTGAGCCGGGCGATCTCGGCCTCCAGCGCCTCGCGCCCCTTGGCGGTCAGGCGATAGTAGCGGCGCAGCCGTCCCTCGACCGCCTCCTCCCGTTCCACCGTGATCATGCCATCGGCGGTGAGGCGGTCGAGGGCGGCATAAAGCGTGCCGGCACGCAACGTCAACCGGCCACCGGACAGGTCCGCCACGGCGCGCATGATGCCGTAGCCGTGCAGCGGTGTCTCGATGAGAGCCGTGAGCGTGAAGAAGGTCGGTTCGTGCATCGCGGGCATGCGGCCCAATGTACAGACGGTCTGTATATAGAGTCAATCGTAGGCTAGCTACGGCGCGCCCGCCCAGAGGCCGCGGACGTGAGCGAGGTGGCGTCGCATCAACTCCTCGACCTTTGCCGCGTCGCCGGCGGCCAGCAGCTCCACCAGCTCCAGGTGCTCAGCGGCGGAGTCGACAAGCTTGCCCGTGTGTACCAAGGCATCCAGGCCATAGAGGCGGGTCTTGTGCCTCAGGTCGGTCACCGTCTCCACGAGCAGCCGGTTCCCGTACCCCCGAAGCAAGTCAAGATGAAACGCGGTGTCGGCCTCCAGGTACCCAGGGAGATCCTCTGCCTGCGCGGCAAGGACTATCGCCTCCGCCTCGGCGCGCAGCGCGGCAAGGCGGGCGGCGTCGAGCCGGCCGGTCTGGGCGACCACCGCTGGCACCTCCAGCAGCATGCGCAGCTGCGTGATGTCGTCGAGGTCGGTGTCGGACAGGGCGCTGACCCGGAAGCCTTTGTTCTTGGCGATGGTGATCAGGCCGTCTTTGGCAAGGTCGAGGACTGCCTCGCGGACCGGGGTGATGGACACGCCGAACTCCTTGGCCAGCGCCGGCACGGAGTAGGTGCGATCCGGGCGCAGGCCGCCGGTGACGATCGCGGTGCGCAGCCGGCGGACAAACTCCTCGCGCAGCGTCTCGCGTACCCTCTCGCCCACCTAGTAATGTGTAACACATTACTGAAGGAGAAGCGATGGCTGTTTGGCGCGGCGTGATGGTGGCGACGGCATTGCCCTATGCCGGCGACGAGGTCGACCTTGAGCGCTATGGCGAGCACGTAAAATGGTTGCTGGACAACGGTTGCGACGGTGTCGTGCCCAACGGCTCGCTGGGGGAGTACCAGGTGCTCACGCCCGCCGAGCGGGAGGCGGTGATGCGCACGGCCTGCCAGGCCGCGCCCGGCCGGGTCATGCCCGGTGTGGCCGCCTATGGCGCGCTGGAGGCGCGGCGCTGGGCCGAGCTGGCGGCCGAGGCCGGTTGCCCCGCCGTGATGCTGCTGCCGCCCACCGCCTACCGGGCCGACGTCGAAACCGTTGTGGCGCACTACCGTGAGGTGGCCAAGGCCGGCCTGCCGATCGTGGCGTACAACAACCCCTATGACACCAAGGTGGATCTGACCCCGGAGCTGCTCGCTCGCCTGCACGGCGAGGGACTCATCGTGGGGGTCAAGGAGTTCAGCGGCGACGTGCGCCGGGCCTACCGGCTGGCCGAGCTCGCTCCCGAGCTGGACCTGATCGTCGGGGCGGACGACGTGCTGGTGGAGCTGCGAGCCGCCGGTGCGGTCGGCTGGATCGCCGGATTCCCCAATTCGCTCCCGGCCAGCTGCGTCAAGCTGTACCAGACCCTTGACATCGCCCTGTATAGGATGCTGCATCCGTTGCTGCGCTGGGATTCCGACCCGCTGTTCGTGCAAGCCATCAAGCTGTCGATGGACCTGGCCGGGCGTTACGGCGGCCCCTGCCGGCCGCCCCGCCTGCCCCTGCCCGCCGAGGCGGCCGAGCAGGTGAAGGCGGCGACGCTGCGGGCGCTGGAAGGCGGGCTGCGGTGAGAAGCGACCGGGTCATTCACGTCGTCGACTCGCACACCGAGGGGATGCCGACCCGGGTGGTGACCGGCGGAGTCGGGGTCGTGCCCGGCGCGACGATGGCCGAGAAACGCTTGTACTTCATAGAAAACCTTGACCACCTGCGGACCCTGCTGATGTACGAGCCGCACGGGCACGCCGCCATGTCCGGGGCGATCCTGCAACCGCCGACCATCGAGGGCGCGGACTACGGCGTCATCTTCATCGAGGTCTCCGGATGCCTTCCCATGTGCGGGCACGGAACCATCGGCGTGGCAACGGTTCTCGTCGAGACCGGGATGGTTTCGGTCGTGGAGCCGGTGACGACGGTGCGGCTTGACACCCCGGCCGGGCTGGTCACGGCGGAGGTCGAGGTGCGCGACGGCCGGGCGGTCTCGGTCACCATCCAGAATGTACCGTCGTTTGTGGTCGGTCTGGACCTGTCCGTCGACGGCGTGCCCTACGACCTGGCGTACGGCGGCAACTTCTATGCCATCGTGAGGCTGGCCGACCTGGGGTTGGGATTGGACAGTCCGAAGCAGATACTGCTGGACCGAGGGCTGGAAATCATGGCGGCCATCAACAAGGAGGCGGAGCCGGTCCATCCGCTTGACGCCGGGATCCGCGGCTGCCACCACGTCTACCTTGAGGCGCAAGGGTCAACGGCCCGCCACTCGCGCCACGCCATGGCCATCCACCCCGGATGGTTCGACCGCTCCCCATGCGGCACAGGCACATCGGCCCGCATGGCGCAGCTGCACGCCCGAGGCGAGCTGCCACTTGAAACAGATTTTATAAACCAATCATTATTGGGTACCCACTTCGTCGGCCGCCTGATCGGAGAGACTTCCGTGGGCGGGCGTCCGGCGGTGGTACCCACCATAAAAGGCCGGGCCTGGCTGACCGGCACCGCGCAGCACTTCGTCGACCCCGACGACCCGTTCCCGGCCGGCTTCCTGCTGTGACTTCAGTGGTGGTGGTTGGCGCCGGGATTGTCGGCGCGGCCTGCGCGTACTACGCGGCCCGCGCCGGGCTTTCCGTGGTCGTGGTCGACAAGGGAGGTGCGGCGGGCGGCACGACCGGGGCGGGTGAGGGCAACATCCTGCTGTCGGACAAGGAACCCGGGCCGGAGCTGGAGCTGGCGCTGCGGTCGCGTGCGTTGTGGGCGGCCCTGGAGGTGACCGGGTTTGAGTGGGAACCCAAGGGCGGTCTGGTGGTGGCGTCCTCGGCCGCCGAGTTGGAGGCGCTGTCGGGGCTGGTGGCGGCGCAGCGGGCGGCGGGGGTCGTGGCCGAACAGGTCGATCCGCTGGAGCACGAGCCGCATTTGAACCCGTCGCTGGCGGGTGGTTTTCTCTACCCACAGGACGCGCAGGTGCAGCCGATGCTCGCCGCGGCCCGGCTGCTGGCGGCAAGCGGCGCCGACTTCCGTCCGAACACGACGGTGGTCGGGCTCGCGCCTGGCGAGGTGACCACGACGGCCGGGGTGCTGCGCGCGGACGCCATCGTCAACGCGGCCGGGGTGTGGGCGGGTTCGCTGCCCGGCCTGGAGCTGCCGATCCTGGCACGTCGGGGGTTCATCCTCGTCACCGGGCGGACCGCGCCAGGTCTGGTGCGCCACAAGGTCTACGCGGCGGGCTATGTGGCCGACGTCGGCAGCTCGTCGGAGGACCTGCAAACCTCGCCGGTGGTGGAAGCGACCCGGGCCGGCACCATCCTGATCGGAGCCAGCCGCGAACGGGTCGGGTTCGACGCGACGTTCTCCCTGCCGGTGCTGCGGGCGCTGGCGGCCGGGGCGGTGCGGCTGTTCCCGGCGCTTGGCCAGGTGCCGGTGATCCGGGTGTACCGTGGCTTCCGCCCGTACAGCCCCGATCATCTGCCCGTCATCGGCCCCGACCCGAGGCTGCCCGGCCTGTACCACGCGACCGGGCACGAGGGCGCGGGAGTGGGTCTGGCCCCCGCGACCGGGGAGGCGATCGCCGCGTTGATCACAGGGGCGGCGCCGGCGGTGGCGCTGCATCCGTTCAGTCCCGCGAGGTTCCTTTGAGGTACAACGGTGTCGAGGTGAGTGTGCGCGAGGGGGAGACCATCGCCGCCGCGCTTTTCCGGGCCGGGTTGCGGCCGCCGTACTTCTGCGGGATCGGGGTCTGCTTCGCCTGCCTGGTGACCGTCAACGGCCACCCCGCGCCGCGGCGGGCCTGCCTGGATTCCGCACGCCCCGATGATGAGGTGACGTCTCTTGAAACGCTTTGACGTCATCGTCATCGGTGCCGGACCCGCCGGGCTGTCCGCCGCCGTCGCCGCCTCAGAGGCCGGTCGCGGTGTGCTGCTCCTTGACGCCGCCGCCCGCCCCGGCGGCCAGTTCTGGCGCCACGGCCTCGGATCGATGCCGCCCGCCCTGCGGCGGTTGATGGCGCGGATGGGCCGGGTCGACTACCGGCCGGGTAGCCCAGTTTGGTTCGTGGAGGCCGGATTCGGTGTCCACACGCCGGACTCGTCGTTCGCCGGGGAGCGGCTCGTCCTGGCGACCGGCGCGTACGATCGCGTGCTCCCGTTTCCCGGCTGGGATCTGCCGGGGGTCGTGACCGCTGGCGGGGCGCAGGCGATGCTCAAGGGGCAAGGTGTCGCGGTTGGACAGCGGGTCGTGGTCGCCGGGGCCGGGCCGTTCCTGCTGCCGGTCGCGGCCGGTCTCGCCGGTGCCGGGGTGAAGGTGGCCGGAGTCTTCGAGGCCGGGCAGCCGCTGCGGTACCTGCGCCACGGCGGTGTGTGGTCAAAGGCCGCGGAGGCGCTCGGGTTCGGGCTTTCGCTGCTGCGTCACCGGATCCCGTACCGCACGGGCAGTCTGGTGACCGCGGCGCACGGCGACGGCCGGGTCGAGGCGGTGACCGTGGGCGGGCGGAGGGTCGAGTGCGACACGCTGGCGGTGGGCTACGGCTTCACGCCGCAGATCGAGCTGGCGGTGGCGCTAGGCTGCGAGACCACAATGGACAGTGATGGCAGCCTCGTGGTTTCCGGGACAGTGCCCGGGGTCTTCGTCGCGGGCGAGATCACCGGGGTCGGCGGTGCCGCGCTCGCCCAGATCGAAGGCGCCCTCGCCGGCCTTGCCGCCGCTGGACACCCCGCCCCGCCGCGCCTGCTGCGCCGCCGGGAAGCGTTGCGCCGCTTCGCCTCCGCCATGGCCGACATCCACCGCGTGCCGGAACCGGACTGCGCCGACGACGTGGTGGTGTGCCGCTGCGAGGGCGTTACGGCCGGGACGATCCGTTCGGCCGTCTCGACTCTCGGAGTCGTCGACACGCGGGGTACCAAACTGATGGCCCGTCCCGGAATGGGCTGGTGCCAGGGCCGGGTATGCGGCTACGCCACCGCCTGCCTGACCGCCCGCACCCTGGGCCGGCCGGTCACCGCCGCCGACCTGGCCACCTTCGCCCACCGCCCGATCGCCCAGCCGATCACCCTTGCCGATCTTTCGACTTGACCGTGGGTGAAACACTGGCGCGTGTGGGTGCGAAGCGGAAGTGACCGTTCGATTTGGACGGTGAATCGGCGGTGGCTGCCCTGGCGCCCTCGACTGCTGTCCAAGAGGGCTGGCGATGGGGCAAACGACGGTCTCGTCGCCGCCGACATCCTCGACACATTCGACGTGCCGTTCCTGGGCGGCCTCATCTTCATCATCTCGGTTGCCGTCATCTGTGTACTGGCGGTAATCCTTGTCGCCGAATGGTTCGTGGCGCTGGCCCTGATCCCGGTCCTGGTGCTGATCCGGCTGGTCGGCCTATTTCCGTGGATTATCGTGGCGCGGCGCTGGAGCGGGACGCACGTGATGGCGACGTACTACGGTGAGGTGGCCGGCTGGCGGCCGGCGTGGCGCCTGGTCCGGACGGTGAAACAGGAGATCCGCGACCACGGAACCCCGCACGCGCTCAGGTGGAGCGCAATTTCGCCGCATCGAGGGTGAACGGGAACGGCCACAAGACCTCATGCGGCTCACCGGGTTTGACCGTCGCGAGCAAACCGTATTCGCCCTTCTCCATCAGGCGGTGCATGTGGACCAGGCCGTCACGGGTCACGCGCCAGTACGAGGGGATGCCGCCCTCCGCATAGACGACCATCTTGTTGCCGCGGTCGATGGTCTCGGTCGACTTGCTGGCAACCTCGACCACCAGCGCGGGTTTGATGACGGTTACGTCGTTGTAGTCGTGGTCGGCCACCGGGGTACCGGGCGGCAGCACGATGAGGTCCGGTATGACCCTGTCCTCACCGACGCGCAGACCGATCTCGTAGAGCACGCGCCAGCCCGGAGGTGCTGCGGCAAGAAGGACGGCCGCCATGTGCAGAGCAGGGCGTTGGTGTGATTCCCCGGCTGGTGGCGTCACGTATAGCCTCCCGTCGACAATCTCGTATCGAGTGCCATCCTGCGGGAGTTCGGCAAGATCCTGTTCAGTCCAGTATTCGCGCATCCGTATCAATGTCCGCGGCACAAGTCGCTCCCCTCAGGCCGGTTTCATGCTAACCCGTGACAGCTCCATTTAGCGTATCTCCAGGTCGGTGGGTGGCGATCCAGGTGACGCCGAAGTCGACAAGGGTGCGCTGTGCCATCAACCGCGCCGTGGCCTCGCCCACGGGGCCGACCGTCACCGCCCCGGTCTTCGCCTCGAAGTCCGCGCCGAGCCGGTCGAAGTCGCTCTCGTGGGTTTCCACATCGGTCCAGCTTGTCCAGCGGGCGGTTCCGTCGGGCTGCAGGACCGACGCGCCGAACTCGGCGCGGGGCGGCGCGGGCTGGCGCCATTCGGCCAGGTGCAGCGAGGTGTTGGTGTTGTGCCCGCAGCCGAGCAGAAGCACCTTCGCCCCGAGCCGGTACATCGCGCCCAGCGGCGACTCCTCGCCGTGCGCGTCGTCGAGCCGGTGCGCGGCAACGATTTCGGCGGCGCGAGCGCCGACCGCGGCGCACGATACCTCGGGGTGGCCGCTGCGTTGCGCGCCCGGCCAGGTTCGCACGGTCTCCGCGATTTTGCCCATCCACCGGCTCGGCGTCCGCGCCGGGTCGAAGCCGGGGGTGTTCTGCCGGATGACCGGCCACCAGTGCTGCGGGACCGGAGGATTCTGCCAGTGCGCGGGATCGGTGTTGTCCGGTGTATGGGTTGGGACCACAAGGGTTCCGCCGGGGCCGAGCACGGCGAGCAGGGCTTGCACGACGGCCTGCGGACCGCCGACCACGTAGCCGAGGCTGCGCATCGACGAGTGGAGCATCACCACATCGCCGGCAGCCACACCCAGCCAACGGAGGTCCCCGCTGAGCGACTCGACGGTATGCGGCGTTGCCTGTTCCTTGCCGGTCATGACGGGCAGCTTAGCGGCGGGCGAAGACGACACCTCCGGGGGCGGCTTCGCCAGGGTCGAGAAGTGCCTGCAACTCCACTTTGAACCCGGCGTCACGCAGCCAGGCCGCGATCCGCTCGGGCGTGCGCCGGTGCACATAGACCTTCATCGGGTGGCCGCCGTATCCCTCGGTCTTGAGCCGGGACTCTTCACCCGCGTGGAAACCGAGCGCCAGCAGACCGCCTGGGCGCAGGGCCCGGTGAAAATGGGCAATCACCGGGGGTACCGCATCGTCAGGCACGTGGATCAGTGAGTACCAGACGAGCAAGCCCGCCACGGAGCCCTCGCCGAGCGGCAGGTCGGTCATGGAGCCGACCTCGAAACGCAGCCCGGGATGGCGGCGGCGCGCCAGGTCGACCATCGCGGGGGACAGGTCGATGCCGAACGCGTCGACGCCGAGCCCGCACAGATAGGCGGTGATCTGGCCGGGTCCGCATCCCACGTCGGCGACCAGCCCGCCACCGGCGCCGCGCACCAGATCGGCGAAGGCCACCAGCAGGGAGCGCATGACCGGCGCGGCGGCGAAGGCACCGTCGACGAACTCGGCGTAGCTGACCGCCACGGTGTCGTAGGAAGTCCGCGTATCCGCCAGCCACTCCAATTCACTCACGATCGCGGAGTCTAACCGGTACCCTGAAAAGCCCTGCTTTGGAAAGAGTGCCTTGTCTGCCACCGTTACCGTGTTCGCGTCGCCCACCAGCTGGATCGAGTCCGATGCCGTCGCGCAGTGCCACCAGGTGGCCGCGCTGGACGGCATGGTCCACGTGGCCGCTATGCCGGACCTGCACCCAGGCAAGGGTGCACCCATCGGCGCCGCCATGGCCTCGACGGTGCTCTACCCGTTCCTGGTGGGCTCGGACATCGGTTGTGGCATAGCGGTTTTCCCGATCAGGCTGAAACGCGCGGTACCCGAAAAGCTTGCCGCAAAATTCCCCGACCTTGACCGTCCTGTGTCCCCGGAGGGGGATGTTCCCGCCGGTTACCACGAGGGCCTCGGCACGGTCGGCCGGGGGAACCATTTCGTGGAGCTGGCGCGCGTCGACGCGGTCCTCGATCCGGGCCACGCCGGGCGTCTCGGGCTTGCCGCCGGGGAGCTGGTGCTCATTGTCCACAGTGGATCCCGCGGGCTGGGGGAGCGGATCCTGCGGGCGCACACCGAGGTTCACGGCGCCGGCCCCGCGCCCGATCCAGCCGCCTACCTGGCGCAGCATGACGATGCGGTGCGCTGGGGGTCGCTGAACCGGCGGCTGATGGCGGCACGGGTCGCCGAGGCTCTGGGCGCCGAGCCGCAGGAGCCGATCGTCGACCGGTGCCACAATCTCGTGGAGGTACGCGACGGGGTTTACCTGCATCGCAAGGGGGTGGCGCCGGGTGAGGGCGGCGACGTGCTCATCGCCGGCACCCGCGGAACGCACTCCTATCTGGTGGCCGCGCACGCGGGGCCGGAGGCCAACTATTCGGTGGCGCACGGGGCGGGCCGCAAGATGTCGCGTGCCGACGCCCTGCGCCGGGGGCGGGACAAGCACACCGTCGAGGAGTTGCGCCGCACGCCGGTGGGATCGCTTGTGGTGTGCGGGGACCGGCAGCTGCTGTTCGAGGAGGCGCCGACGGCGTACAAGCGCATCGAGCAGGTGATCGCCGATCTCGTCGACCATGGCCTCGCGACACCGGTTGTCACCACCGTTCCCGTGGTGACCTACAAGACCGCCGAGCTGAAGACTACCGCCACACCCGAACGGGATCGCCGCGATCGCCGCCGCACGTGGAGCCGGCCGTGAGCATTCACCGTCCAATCGCCCGCCGGTGAGCGTCTTGCAACTCGATCAAGGTCTCGTCAAAGCCGGCAGGGCTCAGCACGCGCCCGGCGTTGCCGTGCATGCTGATGCCGAGCCAATCGGCGCGGCACTGGACGGGGCTTTCGATCCGGCTTCCGTCACGCAGCCTGACCCAGATGGCGTTGCGGGAGGTCGGCCTGGCGCCGAGCATCGCGGTCGCGCTGTAGATCTCGGCGACCTCCGCCCAGGGCAGCGTCCTCGTCCGCAGGATGTGGACGAGCCGCAAAGCTTCGTGGTTGACGTAGACACCGGTGCGGTGCATGCGCCAGGCGAAGCCCAGCCACAGGGTCAGGAACCCGAAGAAGACGGCGGCGCCAAGCCATTCCCCGCTAAGAGCGACCCCGGGGGTAGTGACGAGGGCGAAGGTGACCCCGATGACGAGCATGGCGCCGGTGATCACGCGCGGAAACCCGACCGGGTCGACCCTGCGCCAGGTAGCCATGGCCGGAGTATGACTCACCAACGAGCGAACCTGAAGCCGGTCCTGCGGCTCGCATTGGTATGAGGACTTCCACCGCTCTGGCCGCCCTGCTGCTGTTGGCGGCGTGCACGCCGCAGATCCAGTCGCCGCCGGCCACCCTGCCGGCACCCGCCCACGGCGGCATCATCGAGGAGCGTGTCACGCAGGTGGCCGGAGTGTCGGGATTCGACGGGCCCTGGATCGAGTTCGCGAACCGCGACCACGGGTACGCGATGTTCACCATGTGCACCGCGGACGCGTGCACAGCCCGGCTGTTCAGCACGGTCGACGGGGCCAAGAGCTGGAAGGGGCGCGAGCATCCGCAACCGGTCGCCAAGAACCAGCAGATGTACGTCACGGGGCCGGAGACCGTTGTGCTGCTTTCCGAGCCCGACGCCTGGTACATCACGCGTGACGGGGCCGCGTCGTGGCAGCGCGTCGCCTACACCCAGGGTGTGCAGCCGCCGGAGTACCCGGCCGGCGACGGTGGACGGTTCTATCTGGAGGATTCGGGTGCGATCCGGGACCTGCGGGATCCCAAGGCGCACCTGCCGGCGCCCGAGGGTGCGACCTGGCTGACCAACAGCCCCACCGGCGATCTGTGGCTGACCGGGGAGAAGGGCGGCGCGCCGCTGACCTGGTTCGCCGAGCGGGAACCGAACACGTGGCGCCCGGTACCGGTGCCGCAGCAGGCGGGCCGGCCGGTTTTCAGCGCCCGGGTCACCACCTCCGCCGACGGCAAGGACACCTGGCTGATCGCCGATCAAGAACCGGCGCCCGCCGGTTCGGGTGGCACCGCGAGAGCGCGCGGCCTGGCGCTCAAGGCGACCGGCCTGCCGCTGATCTGGCGATTCGTCAACCTCACGTGGGTACCGGTGCCGACCTCCGGCATCGACGAAAGGCCGCACTGGTCCTACTCGGCGGCATCCGCGGGCGACGGCATGATCGTGGTGTCCGGCCCCGAGGGCTTGACCTACCTGCGCGATCGAGTGGTGCACTCGGCGCCGAACCCGGTGCTCGGCTGGGTCGGCCGGCTGCGCGACGGCACCCTTTTCGGCCAGGCGACGCACAACGAGGCGGTCTACCTGTCGTCCGGGACCGGATCCGCCCGCGACTGGATCAAAGTGGTGCTCGCCAATTGAGCCCGGTCAGCGGCTGTCGCGGCGAGCCTGGACGCGAGATGTGGCGGCACGCATGGTGGCGTGCCGCTTAACCCTGTTCGGGGTGCGCGGGCGGCGGTCGGAGCGCTGCGAGTCGCGCGGCCGGGCCGGTTTGCGCTTGCTCGCCGGGACGTCCGTGTTGCGGGCGGCTCTCGCCTCGGCCAGCCGCTCGGCCTTGAGCGCCTGAGCCGAGGCGCGGGCCTCGGCGGCAAGGCGCCGGCTCACGCGCGCCAGCGCGTCCTCGAACACCTCGGCTTTGCCGCGATCCCGGGTGCCTTTGGCATATGCCTTGCCGCGCCCGCCGGCCGGACCGATCCGGGCGGCGGACTGCCGGCGGTAGAGCGTCACGTATTTGTCCCGCGCCCGGCGCACCCGCGTGTGCAGGGCGACCAGCGCGTCCTCGTCCAGCTCGGCGAGCTGTTCCCGCTCGGTCTCCCGGACGAGGCTGCGCTCGGTGGCGGTCAATGATCCCAGTAGCGCCTGCATTAGGCGATTATCGCCTAACTCAGCCTAACTTAGCCGGTAGTGCCGGAAGTTCACCACAACGAAAATCGGTGACACGTCGAGCACGTGCATCAGGGCGCCGTCGCTCGTGGGCTGGAAGACCAGGCCCTCGGCCTCCGTCCCGCCGGGCAGGCTGCGCTCAAGCACCGTGGCACTGAGCCGCTGGCGAGATCAACCTTGACGGCGACGCCGGTGTAGGCCAAGGAGCCGGCGTCGAACAGGGCGATCGTCGGGCGCTGGTAGGCGCCGCTGTAACAGCATGCCCGTCAATATGTCACGGCCTCCCGCTGCCACGGGAGGCCAATGACAGGGCCGTGTGAATGCCCTGGAGGATATCCAAGTCCCTTGACCGCTAAGGTGATCGCACAAACAGTCCGTCACCCACCGTCACCGTCGTGCGATGCCGGGAGGTCCCGCCCAGCCCGTCGGGGACGGACACGGTCAGGACGTGCTTGCCCGGCGACAGCACCACGACGAGGCTGTGCCCGGACCCGAGCTCTCCGTCCACATCCGACTCCCAGCGGGTCTCGGCCGGGTCGCTGAGCCCCTGCCCGGCACCGAACCCGCCGCCGAGCAGACCGGCCGGCTCGCCCTGCGGGAAGTGCCGGTGGCGTTGCGGCTCAAGGATTATGGCCCGGCGCGGCTTGACCTCGACCGGGAACGGCGCGGTCTCGGCGTGCCCGGTCTGGAAGCCGGCGCTGGTCACCACGCGCAGCTTGCACCGTTCGCCGCCGGGTAGCGATCGCACATCGACCCGGCATCCGTTGCCGGCGGTGTGCGCGATGACTCGCCACGTCGCCCCGTCGTCGTTGCTGAACTCGACCTGATGCGACGCCTCCTCCTGACCGGCATCGGCCAACGCGGCCGTGCCCCAGCTCAGCGTGCCGGTCTCGGCGTCGAACACCGGCTCGGAAGCGGCCAGAGCCATGGCCGTGCGCGGGACCTCCAGCCGGTGCAGGATCTCGTTGCCTCGTTTGACCACAAGGCCGGTCGTCCCCGGTACCCACACCAAAGTCTCGGAAAAGGCGAGCCACTCGTCCTCGGGCCGCTGATACGGGTTGCGGACCAGGCAACGCTGCCCCGCCAGGACCTCGCCGCCGTCCCCGACCAGCTCCACCGTGATCGCCGTGTCGCGGCCCGGCACCTCTTCGAGCAAACCCTTGCGCCGCATGGTGTCCACCATGGTGACCTTGTCGCCGCGCAGCTCGAACCGCACATCGAGCAGCTCCTCCTCCCGCTGCACCGCCGCGGCAAGGATCGCCGAGCCCCAGCGCTCCTGCATCTTCGCGAGAATCGCGGTGTAGGTGTAGGGCGACACCCACTGCTGCTGGAAGCAGTAGCCCATGAAGTCGGTGTAGTCCGGGTCGAACGCGCGCAACGGGGAGATGAGCACTCCGGTCTCGCCGACGCTGGCCGCATGGTACGAGTCGTACTGCGGGTAACTGGGGTCTATGTCCTGCGCGTTGCCGCACGGCGCGTGCTTGCGGCCGAGGTTGTGACCGATCTCGTGCGCCATGATGCCCGAGGGGACGGGACCCATGGCGACGATCACGCCGCGGTAGTCGCCGCAGCCCTGGATGTTGTCGTGCGACGGGGTTCCGGGCGGCAGCAGCGCCACATAGACACCGGTCCGGTCGCCGCCGGACTTCATCCGTTCCAGCCGCCGCAACAGGTCCTCGTATCCGGCGCCGCATCCCGGCCCGGGCAGGGTGAGGTCGCCGTCGAAGTCGTAGGTCGCGCAGTCGCCTGACTGCAACCGCCCGATCGGGTAGGTGTTCAGCGTGAACTGGAAGAACCGCGCGAAGTCGGCCGGGGTCGGGGCGGCGATGTCAAGGCCGCGGCCGATGTAGTGGACCAGGACCGGGTACACCCTGAACGCGGGCACGTTGGTGAACCGGGCATAGACGGTGGCCGTGCGCCGCACCGGTTCGGTGACCGACGACGCGGTAGGAGTGAAAACGGGTGGATCCTCGAAGATGTCGATCTGGAGCCGTAGCGTCCCCTGGCAGTCCTGCGCCGGGATGACAAAGTTCAGCGAGTCCCGCAGATCCGCGCGGTCGAGGTCGCTGTCACGCTTGCGCCGCCCGCGCAGCAGCGCCTTGACCGTCTTGCGCCGGCTCTCCGGCGCGCCCGTGGGCAGGTAGTGCAGCCTGCCGCCAAGCGGGATGTCGATGTTCGGCGGCCGGCCCGGACGCGGTGGCAGCGGCGGAGTCTTGACCGCGGCATAGACGCGCACCATGGTCTGGCGCAGGTTGACCAGCGGCACCGAGTTGTCCGGCCCGGCCCCGGCGCCGTTCCCGTTGAGCGGGAAATACTGCGTCGCCTGGGTCAGCTCCACCCCGACGATTTTCAGGGTACCCGGTCGCACTCCTCGATGTCGTCCTGGATCGCGATGATCCGCTGGCGCAGGTCGAATATCTGCCGCCGGATGTCGCCCCGCTGGGCCGGGGTCAGCTCCGGGTCCTCCAGCAGGTCGACAAGCAGGTTGATGCGCTGCTCGAGCTGATCGACCTGGGCCTGCAGGCCGCGGCAGATGGGGTCGTCGTATGGCACGAGCGCAGTGTGAGCGGAGCCGTTTCGGGGATTCTTCGGCAATCGTGAAACCCTCGGCCGGCGTGGCACCCTTGTACGGGTGGAGGGCAGGGGAGACGAGGATCTGGACCTGGGTCTGTTCGGGCCCGGGTCGGTGACCTGGCGGGTGCATGCCGAGCCGGTCCTGATGGTGGCCGGGCTGCGTGCGCTGTACTTGCAGGCGCTGCATCCGAAGGCGATCGCCGGGGTGGTGCAGAACTCAGACTACCGGGCCGATCCGTGGGGCAGGCTGCTGCGCACCATCAAGTATGTCGCCACGGTCGTCTATGGGACGAGTGCTCAGGCGCGGGCGGCGGGCCGGCGGGTACGCGCCGTGCACGCCCGGATGAGCGCGACCGACCCCAAGACGGGCGAGAGGTTCCGGGTCGACGATCCCGAACTGCTGCTGTGGGTACACATCAGCGAGGTCGAGTCGTTTGTGGACACCGCGCAGCGGGCCGGACTGGACCTGAGTCCTGAGGACGTGGACGGCTACTACGCGGAGCAGACCCGCGCCGCCGCACTTGTGGGGCTCGACCCGGCACAGGTCCCGGCCAGCGCCGCCGAGGTGCGCGACTATTACCGGGAGATCCGTCCGCAATTGGCCGTGACCCGGGACTCTTTGAAAACGCTGGCTTTCCTGTCGGTACCCCCGCTGCCTTGGAATTTAGGGTTGACACCGGTTCGCCTGGCATACGGTGCCGTGGCGGCAACCGCTTTCGGCTTGCTCCCGCCATGGGCGCGGCGCGCCTACGGGCTGCCCGGCCTGCCCACGACGGACATGTCCGCCACGCTCACCGCGCGCACCCTGAGGCTGGCGCTCAACGCGTTGCCGCGCAGCGTGTTTGAGGGACCGCTGTTCAAGGCCGCTATGACGCGAGCGGAGCGGGCCTCGCTGAAGCCATCCGAATAGCCAGGATTCCGAGCACCGTCGCCATGAACCAGCGCTGCACCCGCAGCCACACCGGTTTGCGCGCAAGCCAGCCGGCGATCTGCCCGGCGGACAGCACGATCAGGCAGTTGACCGTCAGCGCGATGCCGATCTGCACCAGCCCGAGAATAAACCCTTGCGCCGCAACGCTTCCGTGTGCCGGATCGATGAACTGCGGCAGCAGCGACACGTAGAGCACGGCGATCTTCGGGTTGAGCAGGTTGGTGACCAGGCCCATGGTGAACAGGCGGCAGTTGGAGTCCGGCTTGAGTGACCGTGCCTGCGCCTGAGCCACGAACACCGCCTTGTCGCCGCGGAGTGCTTGCCACGCAAGGTAAAGCAGATAGGCGGCGCCGGCGAACTTGAGGATCGAGTAGAGCACCGGCACCGTGGCGAAAAGGGCGGTCAGGCCGATGGCCGAGCCGGCGAGGTAGACGAAGAACCCGGCGGCGACGCCGAGCAGGGAAACCAGGCCCGCGGCGCGTCCCTGCGCCAGGGTCCGCGACACGAGATAAATCATGTTGGGGCCGGGCGTGAGCACCAGCCCCAACGCGACGATGGCAATACCGATGATCGCTGCGGTCACGTCCTCAACCCTCGCCCGCCCCACCGCGTTGGGCGAGGGCCAATCCGTAAGGGGTGGTCCTGGTCCTGGTCCTTGTCCTAGACGGGACCGCGGCGGCGTAGGTCGTCGACGGAGGTGAGGGCGTCGCGCAGCTCCGTCAGCCACTGCTCGCTGTGCTGGCCGACAAGCTTGACGCACCAGGCAAGCGCCTCCGAACGGGACCGGGCGACGCCCGCGTCGACCAGCGTGTCGAGGATCTGCCGCTCCGGCTGGCGCAGGCGCGTCATGACCGGGGCCGAATGGGTGGTGAACAGCGCCTTGGTGCCGCCGCAGCGGGCACCCCAGGCAACCTTGCGCTCGTAGCGGTGCTCGGCCTGCCGGGCCAGCCTGATCCGCTGCTCCCGGGTGTTCTCCCGGAACGCCGAGATCCTGCCCGACTCGGCCGCGGCGCGGTCGGCATCGGTCGCGTCGTCGGGCAGTGTCGGCCCGGCCAGCTCGCCGATGATAAGGATCTCGTCTCGATCGATGGTTACCTCAGGGGGTACAGCGTAGAGGTCATCCGGGATCAGCCCGGTGAGCCACGCCTTGGCGTCGTCGGCGCTGACCGGCTCGGTACGGGCGCCCCATGGAGCGTTCTTCGGACTCATGATTACATGATTACACCGTTACAGCGTAAGCCGCCAACTTCTACCGGGACGAGTTCTCCGCCGAGACGATCAGGAAGTTCGGCAGGAGTGTGTAGGCGTGCAGCCCTGGGGCGGTCGCCCCTGCCTCGGCGGCGACCGCGGGACTGAGCCCAGGTTCGGCGAACTCGCGCAGCCGGCATCCAAGGGCAGCCAGCTCGTTCAGATACGCCGAGATCGGCCGATGAAAGTTCGGGCCGGACAGACCGGGTATCTCGTACTCCTCCAGGTACCGGCGAAGGCGATATTCGCCGTGCTCCCGCCAGGTGCCATGAAGCTCCTCGAAGGCGGGATGGACGATGGCGAAAACGAACAGGCCGCCGGGGCGCAGGGCATCGACGCAGGCGCGCATCGCCGGCCGCCAGTCCGGGATCGCCATCAGGACCATGCTGCACACCACCGCGTCGAAGGCTCCGCCCAGATCTGGCAGCTCGCCCAGATCTGCCTGCACATAGGTGATGCCTTGCCGAAGTTCGGCCTCCTTCTCGCGGGCAAACGCCGACAGGGAGTCAGCGGGTTCGACCCCGACGACGCGCGCACCACGGGCAGCGAGCATGCGGCTGAGATAGCCGTTGCCGCAACCCGCGTCGAGGACTCGCTTCCCACGAACCTCGCCCAGCATCCGCATCACGACAGGATTCACCAGGTGGCGCTTTGCCAGATCCCCATCGTCGGCCGTCGCCTCCATGGCGTCGCGCGTAGCGGAGAGGTTCCACCGGCTGATCGCAGCCTCGTTCGTCCAAGCTGTCATTCGCGCGACGATACTGTCAGGTCAGGATTCGGCCGTCGTGCGGGTCGAACGCGTGCACCTTTTCAAGGTGGAGCCACAGCTTGATGGGCTGGCCGATGGTGGCGGCCGATTCCGCGGGCAGCCGCGCCACCAGCTGAGCGCCGGAGGTGGGCAGGTCGGCCAGGCCGGCGTCGGCGGCAAGCTCCTCCAGTTCGGCGCTGGAGGCCCGCTCGCCTTCGAGCGTGAAGTAGGCGAACTTGTCCGAACCCATCGACTCCACCAGGTCCGGGGTCGCCTCGAACTCGAACCCGTTGTCGATCGGGGTGTCGGAGAAGTGTTCCGGCCGCGCGCCCAGGATCACCTGATCCGGCAAGCCCTGCAATGGCAGCTGCCCGATGACGGTGTGCCCGCCCTCCATGTGGAGGAAGTTCATCGGCGGGGAGCCGATGAATCCGGCCACGAAAAGGTTTTTGGGCATGTCGTAGAGTTCCTGCGGCGGGCCGACCTGCTGCACCACGCCGGCGCGCATCACCACCACCCGGTCGCCGAGGGTCATCGCCTCGGTCTGGTCGTGCGTGACATAGATCGTGGTGGTGCCGAGCTGCTTCTGCAGCCGGGACACGACGGTGCGCATCTGCACCCGCAGTTTGGCGTCCAGGTTGGACAGTGGTTCGTCCATGAGGAACGCCTTGGGCTTGCGCACGATCGCCCGGCCCATCGCCACCCGCTGGCGCTGCCCGCCGGACAGGTTGGCCGGCTTGCGGTCCAGCACCGGTGTCAGCTCAAGCAGCTGCGCGGTCTCGGCCACCTTCTGGTCGATCGTCTGCCGGTCCACCTTGGCCAGGCGCAGAGGGAAGGAGATGTTCTCGCGCACGCTCATGTTCGGGTACAGCGCGTACGACTGGAACACCATCGCCATGTCCCGGTCCTTGGGCGCCTTGTCGTTGACCCGCTGGCCGTCGATGCGCAGCTCCCCGGAGGTGATGTCCTCGAGCCCCGCGATCATGTTCAGCGTCGTCGACTTGCCGCAGCCCGACGGCCCCACCAGGATGATGAACTCGCCGTCGGCGATGTCGAGGGTCACTTCGCGTACCGCGACCGTGCCGTCCGCGAAGGACTTGGTGACCCCGTCAAGAACTATCTCGGACATACAACCCCTACCCTTTGACGGCGCCCGAAGTCAGGCCGGCCACGATGCGGCGCTGGAAGAACAGGACGAACAGGATCACCGGGACGGTGATGACGACGGCCGCCGCCGAGATGGCGCCGGTCGGATCCTCGAACTGCGACGCGCCGGTGAAGAACGCCAGGGTCGCCGGGACGGTCCGGGAACGTTCGGTCGAGGTCAGCGAGATCGCGAAGAGGAAGTCGTTCCACGCGAAGATGAACACCAGGATCGCGGTGGTGAACACACCCGGCGCGGCCAGCGGGACGATCACCTTGCTGAACGCCTGGGTCTGCGTGGCGCCGTCCATCTTCGCCGCCTTTTCAAGCTCCCACGGGATCTGGCGGAAGAACGCCGACAGGGTGTAGATGGCCAGCGGCAGCGCGAACGTCACGTACGGCACGATCAGCCCGAGCCAGGTGTCGAAGATGCCGACCCGCCGCTCGATGTCGAAAAGCGGTGACACCAAAGAGATCTGCGGGAACATCGCGATCAGCAGGGACAGGCCGATCAGCACGGTTTTGCCCGGGAAGTCAAGGCGCGCAATGGCGTACGCCGCGACCATGCCCAGCCCGACGGCGATCACGGTGGAGATGAGCGCGATGCCGATCGAGTTGATCAGCGCGCGGATGAACATGTCGGTGTTGAAGATGTTGCGATAGTTGTCAAAGGTCCACTCGCGCGGGATGAAGTTCCCGTCCGTGATGGTCGCCGGGGTCTTCAACGACAGCGACGCGATCCACAGCACCGGCACCAGCGCGTAGAACACGACCAGGAAATTGGCCAGCCACCACCAGCCGGACCGCTGCCTCATCGTCTCTCCTCCTCACCGCCGGGCGCGGACGCGCCGAAGACCTTGACGAAAACGAAGGCGATCAGCGCCACCGCGATGAAGATGAGCACCGACATGGTGTTGCCGATGCCCAGGTTCAGGGCCTTGATGAGGTTGTTGTAGGTCAGCATCGACACCGACGAGGTGCTGTTGGCACCATTGGTCAGCACATAGATGTTGTCGAAGACCCGGAAGGCATCAAGGGTACGGAAAAGCAGCGCCACCAGGATGGCCGGTTTCATCGCCGGCAGCATCACCTTCGTGAAGCGCTGCCACCACGTGGCGCCGTCCATCTGGGCCGCCTTGAGCAGGTCCTCGGGCACCAGCGCCAGGCCCGCCATGAGCAGCAGCGCCATGAACGGCGTGGTCTTCCAGATCTCGGCCAGGATGATGATCGCCAGCGCGCTCGCGCGCTCGGTCAGCGGCGCGGTGTCGCCCGCGAACAGGTTCGCCAGGTAGCCGGTGCCCGGTGTCCAGGCGAACCGCCACGAGAACGCGGCGACGACGGTGACGATGCCGTAGGGGATCAGCGCGGAGGTCCGCACCAACCCGCGGGCGACAAGCGTGCGGTGCATGACGAGCGCCAGCGCCATGCCCAGCACCAGCTCGATGACGACCGAGATGACGGTGATCAGCACGGTGACCCAGAAGGCGCTCCACCAGTAGCTGTTGGTCAGCACCGTGGCGTAGTTCTGCAGCCCGACGAACTCCTGGTCGTTGGGGAAGCGAAGGTCGGCGCGCTGCAGCGACAGCCACACCGAGTAGATGATCGGGTAGGCGGTGACCGCGAGCATCACGATCGTGGCGGGCGCGCACAGCAGCCAAGCCAGCCGCCGCTCTGCCCGCTTACCCTCCGAAAGCCTTGAGGCGCGGGTCATGGCAGCACGCCCTTTGACTCCAGGGCATTCTGCAACGTGGTGCGCAACTCGTCGGCGGTCTGCTGCGGGCGGATGTTCGCCGGCGGCGACAGCGTCGCCGACAGGACGGTCGACACGTTCTGGTAGGCCGGCGTGCTCGGCCGCGACGCGGCATCCCGCAACTGCTCGAGAATGATGTCGCGCATCGGGTACGCCTGCTCCATCTCGGGTTCGGCGTACACCGCTTCGATCGTCGGCGGGACACCGTCGTTGATGGCCGAGAACTTCTGATGCTCCGCTGAGCGCAGGCACAGGGTTGCTTCAAAAGCCTCTTGGGGGTACCGGGAAAAAGCGCTCACAGCCAGGTGGTAACCGCCGATGGTGACCCGGCTCGGCGTCCCCGCGTCCACCCCCGGGACCCGCGCCCAGGCGGTCTTCGCCGCCATGTCCGGCGCATCCTTCAGCATCGCCGCGTAAACGAACGGCCAGTTCACCTCGAAGGCACCGCCGCCGGTCTGGTACGCGAGACGCACGTCGTCCTCGATCTGGTTGGTGAACGACGGGCTGGTCACGCCCGAGGACGCGAAGTGTTGCAGCTGCTGGAGTCCGCGGACCGCCCCGGCATCCATCACCGCCCGGGTCCCGTCGTCGTTGAGGATCTTCCCGCCGGCCGAGGCGACGAGCGTGTTGTAGAGCACGACCAGGCCCTCGTACTGGGCGCCCATCGTCAGCACCTGATGCGTCTGGCCTTTGGCCTTGAGATCCTGAGCCATCTGGATCATCTCGTCCCAGGTGGCCGGTGGGCGCTCGACCAGATCCTTCCGGTACCACAGAAGCTCGGTGTTGGTGTTTTTCGGCGCGGCATAGAGCTTGCCGTTGAAGGTGGCGGTCCGCAGCGGCCCGGCCAGGGTGCCGGCCTCGGCCGCGGCCTTGTCGTCGCCGGTCCACTCCAGGATCCACTCGGCGCTGGCGAACTCGGGCGTCCAGGTCACGTCCAGGGCCATGACGTCCATGCCGGTGTCGCCGGCGGCCAGGCGCCGCGCAAGCTGTACCCGCTGATCGTCGGCGCTGCGCGGCAGCACCTGGTAGTTGATGTGGTAGCGGCCGTTCGCCGCCTTCGTGCACTCGTCGACCACCGTCGCGAAGTTGTTCTCCGGCGCGTAGTACACGTTGATCGCGATGCCCTCGCCCGAGCTGGAGGCGCACGCCGCCGCCGGCGCGGCGAGCGCGCCCGCGAGCAGTACGGCCCAGAAACGCTTTTGTCTCATGCCATCCCGCCTCCCCCGGATAAGTGCGGATGACCTTGATTACCCTTCTTGTACCGGTATTAACCTATCGGATGGCGCATAAACCATTCCGTGAAACGGCGACACCGCCCGTCCGGATCGAGCACTATCAGCCACAGGTTGCTGTAAACCTCGTCCGGGTATGTGGTTACGCCCTCGACGACCGCGAGCTCGTCCGTGACCACCACCGGTTTCCAGTCAAAACTGGTCTCACCGGGCTCGTCCTTGGCCTCGAGCCAGCCCGCCACGATCTCGTCCCGCCCGCGCCAGGCCGGCCGGAACGGCGCGGTGTAGTACTCGGCGTCCTCGGTGAACAGGGCCCCGATGTCGGCCGGCTCATTGGACTCCCACGCCCGCCGGTACCCCTCGATCCACTTCTCGATCCGCTGCGCATTGGCCATACCTCGCGACCATACGGCCTTCATCGCATCGGGGTACGGCGAACAGGCCCGATGATCCATCGATGGCGGAGCGATGAAGCGGCCTAGCAGTGTGGGGCCATGTTTCAAGTGGGAAGACGGACAACCGCGGCGGTGCTGACCGCCGGCCTGGTGGGGGCGGCGCTTACCGCAGTGACCCCCGCGCATGCGCAAAATCTGCCGTCCGGTGAAGCGATGGAACGCCGGCTGATCGCGGCGGCGGAGACGGTCAAGGCCGCCGCGGTCGCGGATCCGGGTTTCGCCGAGGTGCGAATCGACACGGGGCGTCAGGAAGTCGTGGTGTACCGGGTCGCCGGCGCCGAGCCCGCGGCGACAGGCCGGTACCGGTCGGTGTCGGTGCCCACGGGCGGGCTACCGGTACGGATAGCGCCCGCCCTGCTCACCCGGGCCCAATCCGGCGAGCTGAACGCTCGCCTCGACGCGGACTGGCGCGCGCTTTGGCAGGAGGGCATCGAGGTACAGCACTACGGTCCGGGCATGGAAGGCGGCCCGTTCCAGATCGGGGTCAAGGACGCGGAGAAGCATCGCGCGTCCCTCGTCGCCCGCTACGGGATCTTCGGCGCCGGCACCGTGAGCGTGGCCGAGGGCCGCGTAGACATGGCCAGCCGCCAGAACGACTCCCCGCCGTACTGGGGAGGAGCTTTGATCAAGCCGGCCGGGCTCACCAACCCCAACATCGAGGGCTGCTCGTCCGGGTTCGGGGCGTACAGCTACGGCAATGGCAAGCGCTACCTCATCACCGCCTACCACTGCGTCAACCCGAACGACACGCGATTCTGGGACGGCGGCAACGATCTGATGGGGCGCGCGACGGCGTGGAACAAGGATTTGGACGCGGCTTTCCTCAACGTCTCATCCGCACCGGTGATGTTCGACGGTGCATGGAACGATCCCGGCTACAACAAGCCGGTGACCGGTGCCCGCGCACCTGTCGGGGGCGAGTCACTGTGCACATCCGGTGCCTACAGCGGGGTGAGGTGCGGCGGCATCGTCCAGTACCGGACCACGACCACCGGCTTTCATCCGTTCACCGGCGAGCTGTACCAGATCCGGGGATGGCTGGTTCACCGGCCGGACAACCAGAACCTCGCGGGCAAGGGCGACAGCGGAGGTCCGGTCTTCCACGCCTTCACCTACGACGTCGAGGCCAAGGGCATCATCTCCAACATCTGGGAACCCCATGCTCCCTGCACCGGGCGCATCGTGCCTGGTCGCATCTGCTCCTCGTGGGTGTTCATCGCCGACATCACCGAGATCATGGCGGCCCGCCAGCTCGACGTGACGCGCTGAGCCGGTGTTCTTCCGCCTAACATGAGGGCGTGTCAACATTTTCGGCCCTTGACTTCGCCGCCCTCGCCCGCGCCAACATCGATCCGTTGGCGTGGGACTACATCGAGGGCGGCGGAGGGGCCGAGCTGACGCTTCAGGCCAACCGCGCTCTGTTCGACTCCGCGCTGCTGCGCCCGCGCGTGCTGGTCGACGTCACCCGCGTCGACACCTCGACCCGGCTGCTGGGCTGCGACCTGTCCAGCCCGATCGGGATCGCCCCGGTGGCGTACCAGCGCATGGCCTTCGACGAGGGGGAGGTCGCCACCGCCCGCGCCCTGGACGGCTCGCTGATGGCGGTGAGCATCTTCGCCAGCCGCACCATCGAGGAGATCGCGCAGGCGGCGACCGGTCCATTGTGGATGCAGCTTTACTGGATGCGTGAGCGGCGGGTGCTGGTTGATCTGGTGAAGCGGGCGCAGAGCGCGGGTTTCAAGGCGATCGTGCTGACCGTCGACGCTCCGCGGATCGGGAGGCGGCTGCGCGACATCCGCAACAACTTCGGCGTGCCGGCGCACATGAGCGCCGTCAACATCGAGCCGGAGCTGATGGCCACGGTGCACGGGGCGGACGGGATCGCCGAGCACGCCCGGCTCACCTTCGACCAGAGCATCACGTGGTCGGACCTGTCCTGGCTCAAGGGTTTGTCGGACCTCCCGCTGATCATCAAGGGGATTCTGACCGCCGAGGACGCGGCGCTGGCGGTCGAGCACGGAGCCGACGCGATAGTGGTGTCTAACCACGGTGGCCGCCAGCTGGATGGGGCCGTTCCCAGCATGCGCGCCCTGCCCGAGGTGGTGGCGGCGGTCGCCGGCCGCTGCCCGGTGCTGCTCGACGGCGGTGTGCGCCATGGCCGCGACGCTTTCATCGCGTTGGCCCTCGGCGCCAGCGCCGTCCTGGTCGGCCGCCCGGCGTTGTGGGCGCTGGCCTGCGCCGGGACCGACGGCGTGTCGCGCCTGCTGGGCATCCTCAGGGAGGAGCTTGAACACACGATGGCACTCAGCGGCCGGCCGGCCGTGGCCCGCATCGACCGCAGCGCCTTGGCGTGAATGGGTTTTACTGCTGGCGGTACTCCCGGAAGTAGTCGCGGATGTCCTCGACCAGCAGGTCGGGTACTTCCAGGGCCGGGAAATGGCCCCCCGCTTCGTGTTCGGTGAAGTGCTCGATCTTTCCGTCGGGGTTGAGCGCACGCCGCAGCAGGCTTTCGGAGCCGAAGATCGACCAGCCCTGCGGCACCGTGCTGGGTGCGGGCCAATCCATCGAGTGCGCCGCTTCGTAGATGGAGTGGGCGGCGGTGACACCGCTGCTGGTGTACCAGAAGATGCTCACCTCGGTCAGCAGCGCCTCGCGGTCGACGCGCGTCGTCGGGCCGGTCCACGCCTCGAACTTCTCCGCCATCCAGGCCAGCTGGGCGACGGGTGAATCGTTGAGGCCGTAGGCGAGTGTCTGCGGTTTGCTGCGCTGGATGTGAAGGTAGCCGCGGCCCTCGGCGCCGTAGTTGCGCCAGTGTTCGAGCCGCTCGCGTTCCTCGTCGGTGAAGCTGTCATCCTCGTTGGGCAGCATGCCTTCCAGCAGGGCGAGGGAGGTCGGGTCGGCGCAGACGTGCAGGGCGGCCGCGTGGTCGGAGTCGAACGAGCCGAGCATTCCGGTGACCCCGGCGCCGATGTCGGTACCGTGCGCGAAGTAACGGTCATATCCCAAGCGCCGCATCAGTTCTGCCCAGGCGTGGGCGGTGCGTGACAGGGTCCAGCCCGTCTGCTCAAGCGGTCCGGAGAAGCCGTAGCCGGGAAGGCTTGGCACGACGACGTGGAAGGCGTCGTCCGGGTCGTCGGGGTGGGCGAGTGGCGTAATCACTTCGGCAAACTCGACGAACGAGCTCGGGTAGCCGTGGGTGAGGATCAGCGGCCGCGCCTGCGGGTGCGGCGAGCGGACGTGTACGAAGTGGATCGGCGCACCGTCGATGACGGTTTTGAACTGCGGGAAGGCGTTCAGCCGTGCCTCGGTGTCGCGCCAGGAGTAGCCGCCGGTCCAGTGGGAGGCCAAGTCCCGCAGGTAATCCACGGGGACGCCACGTTCCCAGCCGGTGCCGGGCAACTGCCTGGGCCAGCGGGTTTGGGTGATTCGGCGGTTGAGGTCTGCGACGTCTTCGTCGGGAATCTCAATGCGGTACTCGGTGATTTCATCGCTAATCGGGCTAGCCGTCACATATTGCACCCTACAGGTTCAGCTTCATTCCTTCGTGAGATGCCACGAAGCCGAGCCGCTCGTAAAACCGGTGCGCGTCAGCGCGGGACTTGTCGGATGTCAGCTGCACCAGGGCGCAGCCGCGCTCGCGGGCCTGCTCGATCGCCCAGCGCATCATCGCCTCGCCGATGCCCTGCCCGCGACGATCCGAATGCACCCTCACCGACTCGATGAGCGAACGTTCGCCGCCGTGGCGGCCCAGGCCGGGGATGTAGGTAACCTGCATGAAGCCCAGAATCGTGCCGTGCTCCTCCGCCACGATCAGGTCGTTGCGCGGGTCCTCGTCGATCGCCTTGAACGCCCGCTCGTAGGCGTCGTCGACCGTGGCGAAATCGCGCGCCTTGCCGAGCACGTCGTCTGCGAGCAGGGCAACGATGGTGGGGAGGTCCTCGCGGACCGCTTCTCTGAAGATCACGAACCCCAGCCTAACGGCCGATGACATTCATTGAAGCGTCTCCATAAGGTGTCTCTGACTGTAAAGCTTACTAATAGAGGAGGAGCATGAACGCCAGAAGGCTCGCAACACTAGCGACGCTCTCCACGGTCATCACCGCCGGCACCGTCGCCGGGACCGCCTCCAGCGCCGCGGCCACCCCGACCAACTGCACCATCACCTACGGCTCCAACTGGGCGCAGAGCCTGTGCACCGCGGGCACCGGCGAGCACCAGGTCGCCATGCTGCAACAGCATTTCATGCCCGGCAACCCGATCCTGTGCGTCGGCAACTGGGCACCGGTGGGCGCGGTCTCCTACACCGGATGCGCCCATCACACGATCGTCCGCGTCTGGATCAACACCCGCGGCTGACCGCCGCTGTGTCGTCACGCCGGCCGGGCCGGCGTGACGGGCGGCCAAGCTGGGTACGGGAAAGGGTATGACGATCCCGAGCGATCCGGAGTCCGAAGGCATACCCGACGTCGCGGACGATACCTCCACGGCCTACGACGACCCGAAACGGCCACGGTTCGAGGACTCGCCGGTGGCGCTGCCGGCCGACGAGGCGGTCGCCGTCGACGACTACGGCGTCACGGCCTATGAAAGCAGCCATGACGAACCGTTGAAGGCCCGCCTGACCCGCGAGGAGAAGGATATTTCGCCCGACGACCCGCAGACCGCCGCCGACGAGGAGATCGCCGACGAGGCGCTCAGCGACGATGCGCTGGCGCAGGCGGCCCGGGACGCGGACACCTTTGGCTCGGAGGACATGGGCGAGGAGGACATCGACGAACCGCTTGGCCGTGAGGTGGGGCGGCTGGTCGCGCCGGACGAGGGCGGCAGCTTCGAGGACGACGAGGGGCAGTCGATCGCGTACGACTCGGGGGAGATGAAGGGCCGCTCGCCGGAGGAGGCGGCGATGCACGAGGTACGCGGCGAGGACGTGCCTTACGAGTAGAGGTCCCGAAGCTCGCGCATGGTGGTGTGCAGGGGAACCACGCGCAGCCGCGCCGCGAACCACTCGGAGACCTCATCCAGGCGCGCGGATGCGCTGCCGAAGGTGTGCACGGTGAACTCGCCCATGCGACCGAACGTGTTGCCGCCACCGCCGCCCAACGGTGGCGTGCGCAGGCCTTTGGGTACGAAGATGCGGGCGCTGACCACATCGGGCAGCGCCACAAGCTCTTGGACCGACGGGTGGTCGAGCAGGGTACCCGGTACCAAAGGCAGATAGGCCGAGGCGACGGAGCCGTCGACGATCGCGGTGGGGATGTCCTCGACCTGTTCCAGCAGCGCCCGCACGCCGTAGTAGGCGAGGTCGACACCGAATTTGTAGCGGACCTGGTCGCGGATCGGGCCGCCGCCGCGGCGGGCCGCGCATTCGCCGAACGCGATGCCGCCGCAGGGCTGGTGGAACAGTTCCATGTGGAAGATGCCGTCGGTCAGGCCGAGGGTGCTGATCGCCTTGGCGACCACCGGCATCGCCGACTCGTACGCGACCTTGTCGGCGATGGGGTCGAGGCTGAAGGTGCGCACGGGTGCGCGTTCGCTGACCGCGGTCAGGCAGGTCTGCGCGTAGCGGCCCAGCGATGCGAAGCGAAGCCGGCCGCCGGAGACGATCCCGTCGGCGAACCACTCCTCGCCCTCGATGAACTCCTCGACCACGAACGTGCGCGCCTTGACGCCCTGTGATTTGCATTCGGCGGCGGCGCGGCGCACATCCTCGGTGGTGGTGACCAGATAGGTGGACTCGGTCGCTTGCCCCGCAACGGGTTTCAGCACCGCCTTGTCGAAGCGGAGCCTGTACCCCCTAGGGATGTCCCGGATGTCGGGGATGAGCTCCTGCCTGGCGACGACGATGCCCGCCTGCCGCAGGGTGTGCTTCTGCAAGTACTTGTCGCGGAACAGTGATACCACGCGGGCGGGCAGGCAGCGCACGCCGAGCAGGCAGCCCACCGCCGACGCGGTCATCATGGCCTGGTCGTCAACGGGGTAGACGGCGTCGAACTCGGTGGCCTCGGCGCGGTAGAGCGCGTTCATGCACGCGTCGACGGAGCGGGTGTCGTCGACGAACAGGGTGCGCGCCTCACACGGCATCGGCAGACCGATGTCCTTGGCCTGCCCTCCTATCAGGACAGTGACGTCGACTTCGTCACCGAGCGCCTCCAGCGCTTGGTGATCCACGCCGATCATCAACAGCCGGGACCGGTCGCCCATGGCCGCCAACGTACCGAGGCATTCAAATAAAATCAACGGCAGGTATTCCATACTTGTCGCCATGGAACTGCGCGACTTCGACCGGCGTGTGCTGGAGTCGATCGACCCGATTCTGGCCCTGGTCACCGCCGAGCACCTGGGCCTGCCCACGCCGTGCACCGGTTGGACCCTCGACGACCTGCTGCGCCACATGGTCGGGCAGCATCGCGGGTTCGCCGCGGCCGCACGCGGCGAGGAACCCGATCCGGCCGTGTGGGAGCAGGTGACGCTCGACCCCAAACCCTATGAGACCTATCGCGCGGCCGCCGCGGAGGTCACTGCCGCGTTCGCGACTCCCTCTTCCAGCATGCACATTTGGGGGTACGGGGTGTTCCCGCCCGAGACGGCCCTGCGCATGCATTCGGTGGACTATCTTGCTCACGGTTGGGATGTGGCAAAGACCGTCGGGGTACCATCCACTTTAGACGCCGAGCTGTGCGCCACCGGGCTTGAGATCGCCCGGCGCTGGCCGGAGTCGGCGTTCGGTTCGGGCGACCCGTTCGGCGCCCACGTTCCTATCGCCGATGACACCCCGGTCGACCAGCGCTTGATGGCGTACCTCGGGCGCGACCCGGCGTGGGCGCCCGCAACCTGATTGGATACGTGCATGTCGATTTCGACGCAGATGGTGGAGCGGCCCTGGGGCATGAGCGTTTACGGGGCGGCGAGTGTGAAGGCAAAGCCCGACCTGGCGCGGATCCGGTTCAAGGTGGTGCGTCTGGCGCAGACACCGGAGGCGGTGTTCAGCACGGTCAGTGAGGCGGTCCACGCGGTGCGTCAGTGCCTGCGCGACCACAGTGTCGTGGACTCCTCGGTGGAGAGTTCGCGGCTGAACCTCAAGACCGTCTGGGATTACGGGAAGTCCCGCAAGTTCGCCGGCTACGAGTGTCACGCCTCGTTCTCGGTGGAGTCGGGCGACCTCGACGATGTGCAGGCGCTGCTGGTCGACCTGGTCGCCGCCGGTGCCAACGAGATCGACGAGGTTACCTTCGACGTCAAGGCAAAGCGCGAGCTGCGTGCCCAGGCGAGGCAGAAGGCGGTGGCGGCCGCCCGCGAAAAGGCCGAGCTGTACGCGGCGGCCGCGGGGGTGCGCATGGGGACCGTGCAGCACATCGAGGACGTCGACCCGGAGCGGATGGGCGCCGTGCCGTACCGCGGCAGCCACTCCTCCGGGCAGGAGGCGTCGGGGGAGGACTTCGCCCCCGGCCACGTCGTGGTGTCGGCGGCGGTGGTGCTGGGCTTCTCCATCGGCTGAGGCTGAATCGCGTGCGGCTGCGCGGTGTGCCAGGATCGCAGGGGTGGGCAGGGTCGCAGGGATGGGCAGGGTCGCGCAGGCGTTGACGGTCGTGTTGCTGGTGGTGTCGGGTTGTTCGGGGGCGCCGTCGGCACCGATCACCATGCCGTCGGTGGGCGGCTCGCCGAGCGTGGCGCCGAGCCCAAGCCCGAGTCCCAGCCCCAGCCCGAGTCCGAGCGCCGCCGCTTCGCCGTCAGAGTTCCGCTACTCGTTCCCGGTGGTGGCCAGTCCGATGTCGTACCACCGCACCCACAGCGGCTACGCGGCAACCGACATCTTCGCCGACTGCGGTTCGCCGGTGCGGGCGGTGACCGACGGGGTGGTGCTGGAGGTGAGCCGGGTGGACCGGTTCGACCCGGCCAACCCCGACAACGCGCTCAAGGGCGGGCTTTTCGTTTCCATCAAAGGCGATGACGGCGTGCGCTACTACGGCGCCCACCTCACGCGCGTGGCGGACGGGATCGATGCCGGTGTGCGGGTGAGCAACGGGCAGGCGATCGGCACCCTCGGGCGGACCGGCAACGCCAGCAACGTGTGCCACCTGCACTTCGGGATCTCGCCGCCGTGCGCGGGCAAGGCCGACTGGTGGATCCGGCGCGGGGTGGTCTGGCCATGGTCCTATCTGGACTCTTGGAAGGGCAAGGGGCACAAGTCACCCGCCGCCGAAGTCACCAAGTGGCACGCCGAGCGCGGCTGCCCCAAGGAACCCTAAGGCTCGCACTCCAGCAGCAGGGTCCGCGGCGCGAAGCCGTGCCGCCGGTAGAACCGGATCGCCGCCTCGTTCGTGGCATACGCGCTTACCGCCAGGCGTTGCGCGCCCGCGGCTCGCGCCCACTCGCGGAACTCGGCGACCAACCGCCCGCCCACACCCGCGTCCCGATGCTGGGGCATGACGAACATGCTCACCAGGGTGGCGACCCGGATCGGCCGGATGTCGCTCGGCTCGCCCAGCGACCCGGTCAGGTGCCCGGCGACCGAGCCCCCGGAATCGGCCACCAGCACCAGCTTTGACGCGTCGTCGAGCTGGGCGGTGAAGCTGTCGGCGGAGTGCTCGCGCGGCCACCGCTGGCTCAGCGTGGGGTCGCGGGTCCCGGCGTCCTCGGCGAACAGCCCGATGCTGCACGCCACGAGTCCGTCGATGTCACCCGCGACCGCACGCCTAACCGTGATCTCACCCATGGTAGGCAGCTTAACCACGATCGGTTGAGGATTGGGGGTACCGGCAGGCGGTACCCCCAAAGCATTTAGCTACGGACGATGATGCCGCAAGCGAACCGCCCACCGGCGTCACCGGTGGCCAGCGTGGCGGCGTCGGGGCCGGTCAACCCGGTGGTACTGGACGTGTACCGGGCCGGGATGTTGGCGAAGTTGTCCGGAGCCGCGTGCACGATGAAGGCGGCGCCGTCGGCGTCGAAGATCTGCGCCAGGGTCACCGTGTCCGTCTCGGTGACCGACGTCGTCCTGCCGTCGCGGGCAACCTTCAGGGACGGAAGGTCACCGGCGTGGTTGCCGTGGCCGGTGCCACCCGGGTTGAGGTGGCCGCCGGCGGTGAAGAACGGGACGACAGCGCCGGTAGCGGGGTCGACGGCGCGCGGGTCGCAGACGCCGGCGGAGTGGATGTGGAAGCCGTGGAACCCGGCGGTCAGGCCGGACAGGCGGCCGCCGACAACCAGCTTGCCGTCGGAGGACTGGATCGTAATGGATCCGAGGAAGACGCCATTGACGTCACGGATTGATGCACGGGCGCCCCGGGAGCTGTCGTCAGCTGTGGCCGATGCGGGAAGTGTGGCCACTGCGGTCGCCAGAAGGGCGAGGGCGAAAATGGCACGGGGCGTTCGGAGAGAGTGCATATGATGCCTCCCACTCAAAGGGAATTGCTAACGCGCAGCCGGCAGCGTCCTGACATGTGGAACCCATTGTTTACCTTGGATGTCTTGAGCACAAGTGCACTACTCTGAGCAGCAATATGGTGACGCTGGCAACAAGGGTCGGGGCTGGTGTCGGACCTGCCTGTTAGGCTGCCCGGTTGTGACCCAGCCCTCGAACGAACCACCTCCGTACGGTCAGCAGTATGGTCAGCCATATGGCCAGCAGCCCCAATATGGCCAGCAACCGCAGCAGTATGGTCAGCAGCAATTTGGACAAACGCAGTTTGGTCAACCGCCATTTGGTCAACCGCCATTTGGTCAGCCGCAGCCCGCGGACGGCAAGACCAACGGCCTGGCGATCGCCTCGCTGATCAGTGCGTTCATCGTTCCCCCGCTGGGCACGATCCTCGGCTTCGTATCCCTGTCGCAGCTCAAGAAGACCGGCGAGAAGGGCAGGGGCCTGGCGGTCGGCGGTATCGTCGTCTCGGTCATTTGGATGGTGTCCTGCGCACTCGCCGTCACGTTCCTCCTCGCCGTCGCCGACAACACGCCCACCAATGCCCGTGACGACCAGGGCAACCCGACCGCGGCGGCGCCGGGCGGCGGAGGCCAGACGCTCGTGGAGAACCTGAAGGTCGGCCAGTGCCTCAACGGCATCGAGGCTGCCGGGGATCGGCTGCGGACGCTGCCCGTGGTGGCGTGCGACACCGCCCACGAGGGTGAGGTCGTGTCAATGTTCAACCTCGCCGAAGGCAGCTTCCCCGGCGACTCCGCGATCGACGCGCAGGCGAAGGAGAAGTGCTTCGACCAGCTCGACGCCTACTCGCCGTCGACCAAGGAGGACCAGACGATCACCATCTACTACCTGCACCCGACCCGTACCAGCTGGTCGTCGGGTGACCGCCAGATCGTCTGCGTCGCACGCTTCGAGACCCCGAGGCAGGGCTCCATCAAGGGCTGAGCACGGGCGCGGCTCGCGCGCTTGCGCCGTTCGTCCACTATGGACGAGCGGCGCTTTTGCGCTTGCGCATTTGGTCAAGCCGCCTATCGTATTGACGGTTACCAACGCATATTCCATGCCTTGACCGTGAATTAACGCTGTGGAAAGGTCCGGTCCGAACGGATGGGAGACAAGTAAGTATGGACGGCAGTGTGCGGCATACGGACCAGGGTTTCGAGTTGCGCTTCGAGCGGCTGCTCTACCATCCCGTCGACAAGGTGTGGGCGGCGCTGACCGAGCCGGAGCGCCGCGCTGAGTGGTTCTTCGCCGGCCGGCTCGACCTGCGCCCGGAAGGCACGGTCGACCTCGCCGACGCGGTCCACGGCATCACCGGCAAGGTACTGGCGATCGAACCGCCGTGGTTGCTTGAGTTCAGTTGGGTCAGCGGTGACTCACCGGAGGAGAGTGTCGTCCGCTTCGAACTGTCCAAAGCCAACCAGGGATGCTCCCTGGTGTTCACCCACACCGTGCCCGCCAGCGCCAACCGGATGAGCCTTGCCGCCGGCTGGCACTGCCACCTCGACGCCCTCCCCTTGGCCCTCAACGGCGAGCAGACCGAGTGGCCGGAAGGCAAGTGGCGCCAGCAGCTTGAGCACTACCAACGGATCCTGTCGAACTGAGAACTGAGAACTGAGAACTGCTACTACGTATTCGAGGCCTGGACTATGGCGTTTGCCTTCCCCAGCGAAGCGCCGGCGACGCGCAGCTTGAACGAGAAGCTTCCCGCCGGCAAGCCCTCCATCGTGACAGTGTCCCCGCTGACATACGGCGTGTAGCTGTTCGCCGGGGTCTTGCCGCTGAAGAACGAGACGACGCTGGAGCTTGACAGCCGCCGCATCCGCTCGGTGTTGCCGTTCTGCCACGCCAGACCGAATTTCCCGGCATAACCGGCCGCGTCGGACGCGTAGGTGGTGCGATCGATCAGCGCTTCGACGATCGCCGCGGGCTGGCCCAGCAACGAGTTTGTCGCCTTGACCGACGCCACGTCCCCGTGCGCGTTGCGGAACACGCACAGTGTGTGTGAACCGCCCTCGGGCTTGCACGACACGAAGACCGTCCAATTCGGATCGAGGCCGGTGTGGCTCGCCAGTTGCAGCAGCGCCGCCTGCGCGGCGAGCTGGCCCATCCGGGATTTGTCGTTCTTGCCGAAGGCCAGCAGCATTGCCTGCACGTAATCCTTGGCGCTCTTGGGGTAGGTGGGTGCGGCCGGCCCGCCGCCCCCGCCCGCCTGCGGGTTGGACGCCGGTGTCGAGGTCAGGACAGCGACCGAGGGCGAAGGCGACGGTGACGACGTGACCGTCGTATCGAACGAGGGCACTGCCGATGGTTGCTTGGGCTTGCCCGAACAGGCGGAGGCGGCAAGTCCACAAACGACGGCCGCGACGATGACGATTGCCCTCTTCATGGCCGGAGACGATAAGGCCCGCGACGCTGCTCGCGCCTTTCAACGTCCAAGATCCGACGAGCCGCCGTAGAATCGCGTGGTGAGCGAATCCGTCGCCGAGCGCTACCTCCGGCTGGGGCTGCGGGTGGGCCGGCACGATGACGGGGTCATCGACGCCTACTTCGGACCGCCGGAGCTGAAGGCGGCCATCGATGCCGAGCCGCCGGCCGACCCGCGCGAGCTTGTCGCCGACGCCGAGGCGCTGCTCGCCGAGCTGGACGACGGCTGGATGCGCGACCAGGTGCTGGGCGTGCACATGTTCACCAGGGTGCTGGCCGGCGAGTCTGTTTCGTACGCCGACGAGGTGCACGGCCTTTACGGGATCCGGCCCGTCCACACCGACGAGGCCGTGTTCGCCGCGGCCCACGAGCAGCTGGCCGACCTGCTGCCCGGCACCGGGACACTTGCCGAGCGGCACGATCGCTGGCGCGATTCGATGCTGGTGCCCGCGGACAGGATCGAGGCGACGGTCGCGGCGGTCATCGAGGAGGCGCGGACGCAGACCCGACGGCTCGTCGACCTGCCCGACGGCGAGGGCATCGACCTGGAGATGGTCACCGCCGTGCCGTGGCTCGGCTACAACTCCTACCTCGGCGGTCTGCGCGGCCGGGTCGAGATCAACGCCTCGATGCCGATGACGGCGATGGACCTGCTGCTGGTGGCGATCCACGAGACCTACCCCGGGCACCAGGCCGAACGGGCCTGCCACGAGCAGTTGCTGGTGCGCGAGCGGGGGATGCTCGAGGAGACCCTGGTGCTCTCGTTCACCCAGCAGTCGGTGGTCTCCGAGGGCATCGGCAACCTCGCCCCGCGGCTGCTGCTCGAAGGCGACGGCGGGCCGGCGCTGGCCGCGACAGTCCATGACACAGCCGGGGTCGAGTTCGACCTCGCCCTCGCCCTCGCGATCGACCGGGCAGGCGACCCGTGCCGGTGGTCGGAGGCGAACGCCGCGCTGATGCTGCACTCCTCCGGCGCAGGCGAGGACGAGGTCAAGGAGTATGTGCGGCGCTGGGACCTGGCCGACCCGGCCATGGCGGAGCACGTGATTCGCTACGTCACCGAACCGTCGTCGCGCACCTACATCTTCAACTACCTGACCGGTGCCGCGCTGTGCGACGCATTCATCGCCGGTGACCCGCAACGGTTCCGCCGCCTGCTCGGCGAGCAGATCCGCGTCGCCGACCTGCTCACGACAGCCAGACTCGAGCCGCCGCCACCATCGTCGTGATCCCGGTCCGCAGCGTGGGCTCGATGACCGGTGCGAAGAACGGGGAGTGGTTCGTCGGCACATCCTCGTCGAGCCGGCCGGCCGCCTTTGCCGCCGCCACCTTCTCCGGGTCGCCGCCGCCCACGAACCAGAAGACCGACGGCACACCCGCCACGCTGCCGAACGTCCCGAAGTCCTCGCTGCCCATGATTAGCGGCTGATCCTGGATGTTCTCCGGGCCGACGGCCGCGGCGATGCCGGCCATGGTGCGCTCGGTCGCCGTTTCATCATTTTCCAATATTGGGTACCCACCAAGGCGCTCAACTTCCGGAAGCTGATCCGCGCCCGACGCCAAGGCTTCCGCCCGCACGATGCGGTCGAGGGCGGCGAGGATGCGCTCGCGCACCGGCGCCGAGAAGCTTCGCACCGTCAGCAGCATCTCCGCCTCGGTCGGGATGATGTTCGTGGTCGTCCCCGCGTGGATCGCACCGACGGTGAGCACCGCCGTCTCCAGTGGCGACACCTCGCGGGAGATGATGGTCTGCAACCGCATCACCACCGCCGCCGCCATCACCACCGGGTCGACGGTGGACTCGGGGCGGGAACCGTGCCCGCCGCGGCCGAAAAGCTTGACGCGTATGGCGTCCGAAGCGGCCATGAACGGCCCCGGCCGTACCCCGATGATGCCCGCCGGCAAAGGCACCACATGTTGGCCAAGGGCCACATCGGGCGGGCTGAACCGGTCGAACAGGCCGTCGTCGACCATCACCTGGGCGCCGCCGCCCTGCTCCTCCGCGGGCTGGAACACCGCCATGATCGTGCCCGACCACTCGTCGCGCGTGCGCTGCAACTCGTCGAGCGCACCGATCAGCCAGGTGACGTGCATGTCGTGCCCGCAGGCGTGCATGACGCCGGGTTTGGTGCTCGCGTACGGCAGGCCGGTCGCCTCCGCCATCGGCAGCGCGTCCATGTCGGCGCGCAGCAGCACGGTCGGCCCGGTACCGTTGCGCAGCAAGGCGACAACGCCGGTGACACCGATGCCCTCGGTCACCTCGTAACCGAGTTCGCGTACGCGTTTGGCGACAAGCGCGGCGGTCTCGTGCTCCTGGAAGGCGATCTCGGGGTGCGCGTGCAGGTGGCGGTACAGGTCGGCCAGCGAGTTCATCCTTGAACTCTAAGCAATTCCTCGCCCAATGTCGTCAGGCAATGCAGCACGGCGCCGCCCTCGCGCCGCGTCGTGATGAGCCCGTTACGGCGCAGGACCGTGGCGTGCTGGCTCGCCGCCGCGATCGAGACCCCCAGATCGGTACCCAGTTCCGTTGTGGTGCAAGCGTTGTCGCCGATGCGCCGCAGTGCCGCGGCCCGGGTCCGCCCGATCAGCGCGCCGAGCGGGCCGCTGCTGCGGTCCGGTTCGGACCACAGGTTGGCGGCGGTGAGCGGGTCCCGCGCCGCCGGGAAGATCAGGCGTGGGCTCGCCGCCGGATCGGACAGGTCCTCGAGGAACACCGGGCGGTCGCCGACGAACATCGACGGCACCAGCGCCAGGCCGCGCCCGCGCAGGTGAAGGTCGGCCTCCTCGGGCAGCAGCACCTCGAGGACGGGCGAGCGCCAGCGCAGTCGCGGGCTCAGCGTGGAGAGCAGATGCTCCACGCCGCCCTCCAGCAGCACCCGGCCGCGCGCGAGCCGCTCGGCGTGCAGGTGCGCCCGCACGTTGTCCCAGAACGGTTCCACGAGTGCGTGGTACGAAGCCTGCGCCGCGCGGGCAAGCGCATGCCGCGCCGGGCTGCCGGTCGGGGCCGCATCCCACGCCGAAGCGGGAAGCCCGCGCCACACCGCCATGAACTCGATCTCAGCGCGCAGGTGATGCGGCGGAATCGCCAGCAGCGCCTCGACGCCCTCCTCGATGGTGTGCGCCGGCCCGGTCAGGCTCCACAGGTCCACCCCGAACGTGCCGGGCGGCACCAGCTCCGCCAGCGGCTTCATCTCAGGTGACAGGCTGCGGCGTACCCGCTCCCGCCACCCACCGAAGCCGACCGGCTGATCCTGCTTGCAGCGGATCAACGCCAGCGAGAAGATGGTCTCCGCCAACGGACCCAAGGTAGTGACGACCCTCGTCCTGGCAAGGTCGTCCCCCGTGAAATGGATTCGCCACCCCATTGCCGTAGCGTCGCAACTCCTCGACGTTTAAGCCAGGGCTGAAAGGGTTGGCGGATTGTACGACCGGTCATACATGCTGTTTGGAACGAGGTGGTTGCCTCGATCCCGTGTGCGGTCCTGCCCCGTGGACCGCACACGTCAATTTCTTCGCCGGCTGGTGTCGTCTATCTTCGTTTGATGCGGATGACCGAGCATGCCAACTTCCGCGGTGCTTACGACGCCGTTCTTGCCAAGTGGCCCGAACCCGTTGAATCGCTCGAGGTTGCTACGCCTTACGGCATGACCCACATCAATGCGTGCGGCCCCGCCGGCGGCAAGCCGTTGATGTTGTTTCACAGCGGAGGGGCCACCTCCACGGTGTGGTTCGAGAACGTCGGCGTCCTCGCCCGCGACCATCGCGTCCTGGCGATCGATCAGATCAACGACGCCGGTCGCAGCGTCCCGTCCGGGCGGCCGGTCCACACCCGCGACGATCTCATGGCTTGGCTCGACGCGGTCGCCGCCGGCCTCGGGATCGCAAGCGGTGTACGGCTTTGCGGCCACTCCTACGGGGGCTGGCTCGCCCTCGACTACGCACTGCATTCGCCGGACCGGGTGACCCACCTGGCCCTGCTCGACCCGTCCGGATGCTTCGCGGGCATGCGCCTTTCCTACCGGCTGCGGGCGCTCCCGCTGTTCCTGCCCGGCCCCAAACCGGCCCGGATGCGTTCCTTCCTGCGCTGGGAAACGGGCGGCGCCGAACTCGACCCGGACTGGTACGAGCTGACCGCGCTCGCCGCCAACGCCAAGGCGCTCCTGCCGCGCGTCGAGACCGGGGTGCTCGCGGGCGCCACCCACCACACCATCCCGATAGGACAGTCGGCCACGATCAACGACCACCTGGCCCGGTTCTTCTCCGATGGCTGACGCGGACGATGTGCGCCGCCTGGCGCTCGGCCTGCCGCACGTGGTCGAGATCGAGAGTGACGGCTTCGACTTCCGGGTCGGCAACAAAGGGTTCGTGTGGTCCTATCCCGAGCGTCAGCCGGGAAAGCCGCGGGTAATCCGCACCGACATCGCGGTGCTGTACGTGGGCGACGAGGCGGAGAAGCAGGCCCTGCTGCTCGGCGAGCCCGACCTGTTCTTCACCACACCCGGCTACGACGGGCTGCCCCTTGTCATGGTGTGGCTGGAGCGGGTGGACGTCGAGCGCCTGACAGAACTGGTCGTCGACGCGTGGCGCATGCGCGCCCCGGAAGAACTCGCCGCGGACCTCGAGTAGCCTGCGCGCGTGAGCTACGCGGCGAGATTGCCGCCGACCGGATGCGCCACTACCGGCGGCGGTTGGACGCGTGGCACGCCGCCCGTGCGGTGCGCGAAGCACAGGCGGCGCTGACCGGCAGCGTCGAGCGCACGGACGGTCGCGCCAGGCCAGGACGCGCACACCGCAGCGGCGCAACAGGGTTTGTACCTCTGGGGTCAGTCACCCATCAGAAGGTGTCGGTGCAGTAGCTGTAGCCGTTGGACCACACACACGCCTTGACCCACAGGGTGAAGGACAGCATCGGCGACCATGCCAGCTCTTCGTCGTACGCGGCGAGTGTCTTCCACATGACGTGGCAGTAGTTTTCGCCACAACCATGGATCTCCACTCGCCCAGTGTGGCCAAAGCTGTTGGTGTACCTGCCCCACGCGGCGTGGCAATCCCGGGACTTGCGCAGCTCGAGCTTGCCGCCGATGTTCGCCGGCCAGATCTCGTCGAGAATTTCGACCTGGCTTGCGGGCTGGTTGCAGAGCATCTGCTGCGGATCCTTACCGTTGCATCCCGTGCTGAAACAGCCGCCGGCCATCGCCGGTGTCGGTGCGACAACGGTTGTCACGAGAACCGTTGCCAGGATTGAGAGGACTACGCCGAGTTTTACTCGCCATCGCATCGGTGATTCTCCCCGTCTGTCAGACGCCTGAATGACACCGAAGGCCGATCGGCGGCGATGCGCTTTATCCGTTATGAACGGCCCCCGTGCCAATGTAAGCAGAGATGCTGCTTGACGATTCGGCGCCTGTCAACCCCTGACGGCGACCGTGATGATTTCGGGCGACGACTGTGTGAACGTGCGGCGCTTCCAATCGCCATAGCGTTCGGTAACCGCCAGTCCCGCTGCGGACAGGAACCCGTCGAGCGCCTCGGCGGCGACGAACCGGAAACGGCTGGGGCACAGGATGTCCCGTTCCCAGCTCGGGCTGGAGAACCTGCCGACGACCTCGACGACATGGTCGCCGACAAGCTTCGGCTCGGTGTTGGCGGCGGTGACGACTGTGCCGTCGGGTGCGACGACTTCCGCCGAGTTCGTCCACCTCTCCCATGGGCGCGGCAGCGGGTTGAGTGTCTCGAAAGCGAACCGGCCGTCGCCGGTCAGTGCCCGCCGGACCGCCGCCAGCGCCGCCGCGATGTCCTCGTCGGTGAGGAACACCTGGAAGACGTGGCCGGTCATGACGACCAGGTCGAACTCGTGTTCAAACCGGACGGTCCCGAGGTCGCCGAGGATCCAGTCCACATCGGACCGGACCCTCGCCCGGTCCAGCATCGCCGCCGCCGGATCGAGGCCGGCAAGCCGGCCGGTGTGACCGGCCGCGCGGGCGCGGCGGAGCACACTGCCCGTGCCGCAGCCGACGTCGAGCACTGATCGGGCGGCCATCACCAGATCGAGGTAGAAGTCGCGCTCCGGCCCCCAGCCGTTGAGCTGGTCATAGAAGACCGTCAGGCGCGGATCGGTGTAGTCGTCGCTGTACTCGGGCTCCACGTCCGACAGCTTAGAAGCCTTGGATAAAGGAGCCCTGCCGTCGGTGGCCGCGGGCGAGGATGAGGTCGAGCACCAGGCCGGTCCAGCCGGCCTGGTGCGTGGCGCCC
>DASUXL010000148.1:0-35905 GCA_036377915.1 Candidatus Limnocylindrales bacterium | reverse complement strand
CAGTCCCGGTCGGAAAGAGCATCGCGCACGGGCCGCATCCCGGTGCCGCTCAACCACTCCAGCACCGGATGGCGCCCGCCCTCCACCACCGGCAGCTGGTGGATGTACTTCGTCTCCCACGTGTCGACGTGGTCGCACCCGGCCTCACGGAACAGGCGCGCGTAGTCGATCGCGCCGCCCACCGGGCGCACCCGCGCGTTGAGGCCGGCCAGGCGCTCGCGCCACGCGGGTGAGGCGATCTGCTCGTTGAGGATCACGTGCGCCGGCTCGTCGTAGTTCGCCGGCACCTGCATGGCGATCCACCGTCCCGGCTCGACCCACCGCGCCAGCAGCTCCTCGTGGCCCGGAACCCATTGCAGGACAGCGTTTGTGACGATGACGTCGACGTCGTCGCCGGGTTCGAACTCGCGGATGTCACCGATCGCATAGCTCGCGCCGGTGGTCTTGGCCCGCGCCTCTTCGATCATCTCGGCCGACGAGTCGAACCCGTGGACCGTCGCGCCCGGCCAGCGCTCGACTAGGGTCAATGCCGGGTAGTTAAGATCTCCGGCTTGTTGTCAAGGTATTGCGTGTCGTTGCCGATATGAGGAGCAGGGCTCCGGTATAGAGGTTTGTCACTCGAAGACAGCCTCGGACCGGGAGCCCCGCCGTTGGAACAGTCTGCCATTAGCCGTGTGATTACTGTGGCTGCGGGTCGGTTTGCGCCGGGGCATTTAGGTGAGCTGACCCAGCAGGTGCCGTTCGAGATGATCGATGAGGTGCTGGCGCAGACTCGTGCTGTCCAATCACGACTGCGGAGTTTGCCTTCTCGGGTGGTGGTGTATCTGCTGTTGGCTGGATGCCTGTTCGCCGAGCTGGGCTATCGGCAGGTCTGGCATCGGCTGACTGCCGGGCTGGCCGGGCTGGATCTGCCCGACCCGAGCGAGGCGGCGTTGACCAAGGCTCGCCGCCGGGTTGGGCCGGCGCCGTTACGGGCGTTGTTCGACCTGCTGCGCGGCCCGGCGGCTACCACTGGTGGGCCGGTACGCTTCCGCGGCCTGCTGGTATGCGCGGTTGATGGAACCACCATGAGCGTTGCTGACCACACGGCGAACCTGGCCGTGTTCACCAAGCAGCGCGGCGGGCTCACCGGCGGATCGAGCTATCCGATGCTGCGGCTGGTGGCCGTGGTGGCCTGCGGCACCCGCAGCGTCATCGACGCCGTCTTCGGGCCCATCAGCGGCGGCGAGACCAGATACGCCCGGCGCCTGGTCGGCAGCCTGCGCCGGGGCATGCTGGTGCTGGCCGACCGCAACTTCGGCGCCGGGGTACTGCTGGCCGCGATCGCTGCGACCGGCGCGGACCTGCTCGTGCGCGTGCGCACCGACCGCAACGGTCCGAAACTGCCCATGCTGGCCCGGCTACCCGACGGCTCCTACCTATCGCGGTGGGGTGGCATCACGGTACGCGTCGTCGACGCCCAGATTGCCATCACGACCAGCGCCGGACACCGCACCGGCAGCTACCGCCTGATCACCACCCTGCTCGACAACCGCCGCTACCCGGCCTTGGCCCTGCTCACCCTCTACCACGAGCGGTGGGAGATCGAAACGGCGTACCTGGAACTGAAATCCAGCATCCTGGGTGGACGGGTCCTGCGCGCCCGCACCCCCGCCGGTGTCGAGCAGGAGGTCTACGCCCTGCTGGTCACCTACCAGATCCTGCGCACCGCAATGGCTGAGGCCACCAACAGCCAACCCGGCACCGACCCGGACCGGGCCAGCTTCACCATCGCCCTGCACGCCGCCCGCGATCAAATCGTGCAAGCCGAAGGGATCATCGCCAACACCGTCATCGACCTCGTCGGCACGATCGGCCGCCTGGTCCTGAACAACCTCCTGCCCGACCGGCGGGTACGCGTCAACGCCCGCACCGTCAAACGAGCGATATCGAAATACAACGCCCGCGGACCCAACATCGACCGAGCCACATACAAGGCCACCACCAGCATCGCCATCCTCGCCGGCCCCGCCTTGACAACCGACCCGGCACCTTAACTACCCGGCATTGCGACTAGGGTGGAGGTCAGGTTGCCCGGACCACACCCCGCATCGACCACCATCCGCGGTGCCGTCGCCTCGATCCTGGCCACCAGCTCGTGAAACGGCCGACCTCGCTCAGCGGCGAACCGCAGGTACACCTTAGGATCCCACACCGTGGCCTCACCCCTCATCCAACAAACCGTACGTCCGTACTGTTATATCAGATCGATTCGGGCGGGTTTCCTACCGGTGGCCAAACCGTTACGAAGCCTGCCAGGATGAGGCCTGGACACGCTCCCGAAACTTCTTACATGATTTGCGGTACCTTGCATCGGCAGCTTAGGAGGAACCTACTGATGGCCTCGCGTACACCGCGCCGGCTTCTCGCCCTGACAGGGGTGATCGGCCTGGCGCTCACCGCCGCGGCATGCGGCGGAGGCACCACGGCAAAAGACAACTTGGACAAACCAGAATGCGTCGCGTTCAAGGACTATTCCGGCATCGCGGGCAAAACTGTCAGCATTTACGCGTCTATCCGTGACACCGAGGCCGACCTGCTCCGGCAGTCCTGGAAAGAGTTCGAGAACTGCACCGGCGCGAAGATTTCGTACGAAGGCACGGGCGAGTTCGAAACCCAGATCAACGTTCGTGTCGACGGCGGTCGCGCCCCCGATATCGCCTTCATCCCCCAGCCCGGCCTGATCGAGAAGTTCGTCAACAGCGGCAAGCTGAAGGCTGCCAGCGACAAGACCAAGACCACGGCGACGGCGAACTACTCGCCGGACTGGCTGAAGTACGCCACCTTCAACGGAACCCTCTACGGCGCCCCGCTCGGCTCGAACGTCAAGAGCTTCGTGTGGTACTCGCCGAAGACGTTCAAGGACAAGGGCTGGAAGATCCCGGAGACCTGGGACGAGCTGATCGCGCTGAGCAACACCATCGCGGCGACGGGCACCAAGCCTTGGTGCGCCGGCATCGAGTCCGGCGTGGCCACCGGCTGGCCCGCCACCGACTGGATCGAGGACGTCCTCCTCCGCGATCAGGGCCCTGACGTCTACGACCAGTGGGTCACCCACAAGATCCCGTTCAACGACCCGAAGATCGTCTCCGCCACCGAGCGCGTAGGCACCATCCTGAAGAACGCCAACTACGTCAACGGCGGCATCGGTGACGTCAAGTCCATCGCCACCACCTCCTTCCAGGAGGGCGGCCTGCCGGTCGTCAGCGGCAAGTGCGCAATGCACCGCCAGGCGTCGTTCTACGCCAACCAGTGGCCGCAGGGCACCAAAGTCGCCGAGGACGGGGACGTGTTCGCGTTCTACTTCCCCGCCATCGACCCGTCCAAGAAGCCGGTGCTGGGCGCGGGTGAGTTCACCGTGACCTTCGCCGACCGCCCCGAGGTCCAGGCCGTGCAGGCCTACCTGGCCAGCGAGCACCACGCCAACAGCCGCGCCAAGCTGGGCAACTGGGTCTCGGCCAACAAGAAGCTGGACCTGACCAACGTGGCCAACCCCATCGACAAGAAGTCGGTGGAGATCCTGCAGGACACCAAGACGGTCTTCCGCTTCGACGGCTCCGACCTGATGCCCTCGGGCGTGGGCGCGGGCTCGTTCTGGAAGGGCATGACCGACTGGATCACCGGAAAGAGCACCAAGGAGACGCTCGACTTCATTGAGTCTTCCTGGAAGTAATAACGGCAACTAGTCTGCTTCAGATCCGGGTTTCCCCGGGTCTGAAGCAGACCCAAGGCGGTGTTCATGAGTTTCGACATGGCGGTCGAAGGTCCGAAGCTGATGATGCTGGTTTACGGCATCATCGCCTTTTTGGGCATCATCGGGCTGTTACTGCTTGCTCTGGACCGGGTTTCCACCCGAAAAGACCGCTGGATCGCGCTGGGCTTCCTGGCGCCGGCCGGGGTGCTGCTGGTCATCGGCCTGATCATCCCGCTGTTCCGGACAATTCTCTTCTCCTTCATGAACGCGGACTCGACCCGGTTCGTCGGCCTGGAGAACTACCTGTGGATGTTCACCCGGCCCGAGAACCAGGAAGTCCTGTTCAACACGCTGCTGTGGGTCGTGCTCGTACCCAGCCTCGCCACCTCGGTCGGCCTGCTCTACGCGGTCCTGGTGGACCGGGCAAAGCTTGAAGGACTCGCCAAATCCCTGATCTTCATGCCGATGGCGATCTCGTTCGTGGGCGCCGGCATCATCTGGAAGTTCGTCTACGCCTACCGTTCCGAGGAGGCCGGTGAGCAGCTCGGCCTGCTCAACCAGATGATGGTGTGGCTGGGCGGCGCACCCCAGAACTGGCTTCTCACCGAGGGCCTCAACACGCTGCTGCTGGTCGTGGTGATGATCTGGATCCAGGCCGGCTTCGCGATGGTGGTGCTCTCCGCCGCGATCAAGGCGATCCCCGGCGAAATCGTTGAGGCGGCGCGCATCGACGGCGTCACCGCGTGGCAGATGTTCTGGCGCGTAACGGTTCCCAGCATCCGCCCGGCCCTGCTGGTGGTGCTGGTGACCATCTCCATCGCCACGCTGAAAGCCTTCGACATCGTGCGGACCATGACCAACGGCAACTTCAAGACCGGTGTGCTCGCCTTCGAGATGTACAACCAGGCCTTCGTGGCGCTGGACAACGGCACCGGTTCGGCCCTGGCCGTGTTCATCTTCGTGCTCGTGACGCCGATCGTCTTCTACCAGGTCCGCCAGATCCGGCGCCGTCGCCAGGAGGCAATGTGACAACGGAAGCCATCAGCCGGCCGGTCGCCGCCACAAAGAAGGGACCGGCCGTAGCCCGGGTGCGCCGCAAGCTGAGCACGCGCATCGCGACCGTCGTCTCCTTGGTGATCGCTCTGGTTTGGACGGTGCCCACCTTCGGCCTGGCCATCTCGTCGGTCCGCCCTGAGGACGAGATCAAGGGCAACGGCTGGTGGAACTTCTTCGCCGACCCGCAGTTCACCCTGGAGAACTACCGCGAGGTGCTGTTCGGCACCTCCGCCACCTCGGGGCAACTGGCCGGGTACTTCATCAACTCGCTGGTCATCACGATCCCGTCGGTGCTGTTCCCGCTCGCCTTCTGCTCGCTTGCCGCGTATGCCTTGGCGTGGACCAGGTTCAGGGGACGCGACTGGCTCTACCTGGCGATCTTCGCGCTCCAGATCGTGCCGCTGCAGATGGCCCTGGTGCCGCTGCTCCAGTTCTTCAACATCTTCGGGCTCGAGGGCGCCGGCGGCTTCGCCGAGATCTGGTTCGCCCACACCTGTTTCGCCCTGCCGCTGGGCATCTTCCTGCTGCACAACTTCATGGCCGAGCTGCCCAGCGACGTCATCGAGGCGGCGCGGGTCGACGGCGCCAGCCACGCCCGCATCTTCCGGCAGGTCGTGCTGCCCCTGATCGTGCCGGCGCTCGCCTCCTTCGGCATCTTCCAGTTCCTGTGGGTGTGGAACGACCTTCTGGTCGCACTGGTCTTCTCCAGCGGGCCGGAAACCAGGCCACTGACCGTGCGGCTGGCCGAGCTGGCGGGTACCCGCGGAAATGAATGGCAGAGGCTGACCTCGGGCGCGTTCGTTTCGATCATCATCCCGCTCATCGTCTTCCTTTCCCTCCAACGCTATTTCGTCCGGGGGCTGCTCGCCGGAAGCGTCAAAGGCTAGTGGATCGGCAAGTCGGCAGAGCCGGTCAAGCGGATCTGCCGCGGCTCGCGGAGACGCTGGCCGTGGCGTTCCGGGACGATCCGGTGTGGACGTGGTTGGTGCCGTCCCACGCCGGCAAGCGCCGCGTGTTCGCCGCCATCCTGCGCCATGCCCTGCGCAGGGGACACGTCTACTGCGCCGGGGATGGCCGCGCGGTGGCGATGTGGGCGCCGCCAGGGGGCTGGAAGCTGCCGGCCCTGGCCGTGGTCAGGGCTGCGCCCTCGATGGTGCTGGCGACCGGCTGGCGGCTTGGACGGCTGCTGGGCCGCAACACCGACATCGAGCGCCTGCACGACAAGGTGCCGTCGCGGCACTGGTACCTGGAGTTCATCGCCAGCACCGAGCGTGGCCTGGGCAGCGAGCTGATGGAGCACGGGTTGCGGGAGGTCGTCTCCGGCCTGCCCGTCTATCTCGAGTCCTCGAACCCGCGCAACCTGAGCTTCTACAAGCGGCACGGATTCGAGGTCACCGGCGAGCCGCCGATGCGTTCCGGCCCACCTCAGTGGACGTTGTGGCGGGCGTGACGGGCCTGGTCAGGGCGGTCGGCCCTAGAGGTTGGCTCAAGCTTGGAGCAACGAAGATTTCACGCCCATTGCGCATGGATTCACAACTCGCTATCGTCTGAAACAAGCCCGTGGGAACGCTTCCACGGAAGGTCATCAATATTGTTCCGGCGTGATGCCCGCCCGGATGCTGGCGCCGGAAACGACACGTCCACCCGAATGACGGGACGGTCGCCGATCTCCCTACGACCGGCGACCGACTCGCCCTCCGGGTGCTCGAAAGGAGGCCCAAGCCGCCCACGAGGGGCGGTGCGACAAAAATGTCGCGTGCCAAACGGCTCCCGCGCGTCACGCTCCCATCTAGACAGCAGGGACGTGAGCACCTAGTGGAGACAGGGACTGCCCTTCCCTGTCTCCACACCCTAGTCATATCCCCGCCAAATTCCAGACCCATAACTGAACTATGCTCACCGGTGGGAGCGTTCCCATCAGAACTCAAGGAGTAGGAATGCCGGTCAAACTGGGACTTCGGTTTCCCGAAGGCTTTGTATGGGGCGCCGCGACTTCGGCGTACCAGATCGAAGGAGCCGCCAACGTGGACGGCCGTGGACCCTCGGTTTGGGACACCTTCAGCAGGACCCCCGGCAAGGTGCGCAACGGTGAGACCGGCGACATCGCCGCCGATCACTATCATCGCTGGGCAGACGACATTGAGTTGATCAAAGGGCTGGGCATCCGCTCATACCGCTTCTCCGTCTCTTGGTCGCGCGTGCTCCCCTCAGGCGCCGGCATGGTCAACACCAAAGGACTGGACTTCTACAAGCGGCTTGTCGACGGCCTTCACCAGCGAGGCATCGCCCCCATGCTCACCCTCTACCACTGGGACACCCCGCAGGTGCTGCAGGACAAAGGTGGCTGGGAGGACAGGGACACCGCCTACCGCTTCGCCGACTACGCCGCCCTGATCGCGCAGGCGCTGGGTGACTCGGTGCCCTGCTGGCTGACCCTCAACGAGCCGAAAACCGTGGTGCAGAACGGATACCTGTACGGCAGCCACGCCCCCGGTCACAAGGACCCGGCGGCGGCCTACGTGGTGGCGCACCACCAGCTGCTCGCGCACGGCCTGGCCATCCAGGCGATGCGGCCCTACCTGCCGCCGGAGTCGCGCATCGGGCCGGCCCTCAACCTGCACCCGTGCTACCCGGCCGACGACAGCCCGGAAGCCCTTGAGCAGACTCATCTTTATGACGGGTACGAGAACCGGCTCTATCTCGACCCCATCTTCAAGGCGGCATACCCGGCCGACACCCTCGCCGACCTCGCGCGCTTCTCCCCCATGCCGACCTACATCAACGACGGCGACCTCAAGATCATCAGCGAGCCGGTCGACCTGCTTGCCGTGCAGTACTACACGCCCATCTATGTCAACGGCGACGGCAAGACCGTCCAGCGCCATCCGCTCACCGAGGCGTTCTGGCAGCAGATCTATCCGCAGGGGCTCTACGACATCCTGACCCGCGTCAAGAAAGACTACGGCGACCTCCCGCTGACCATCACCGAGAACGGCCTGCCCACGCCGGACTTGCTGGGCGGCGACGGCAAGGTCGACGACCCGGGACGGGTGGCGTTCTTCCGCGACCACCTTGCCGCCGCGCACCGCGCCATCGCCGACGGCGTCAACCTGGAGAGCTTCCACGTGTGGTCACTGATGGACAACTTCGAGTGGCAGGAAGGCCTCGGCGAGCGGTGGGGACTGGTCTATGTGGACTACGCGACCCAGCGGCGCATCCCCAAGACGAGCGCGCACTGGTACAGCGAGGTGATCTGCTCCAACGAGGTCTGACGCGGCGAGTCAACGGGCGGCGTAGCGGGCCACCGCACCGGTGCGGGTCATCCTTTGCCAGCGCAGCCGCCCACCGATCAAGGCCATCACGGTCGACTGGATGACCACCAGGTACATCAGCTGCCGGTAGACGATCATCTGCAGCGGAAGTGTCCACAGTGGACGCAGTTTCTCCCGGTCCATGCGAAGCGCGTACGCCGCCGTGAACACCTGCACCAGGGTGAAGCCCACCCAGACCGTGGCCACCTGCACCGGCGGCAGAAAAATGGCACCGTATATGCCATAAATGTCGACCATCGGCGCGGACAGCGGCAGCAGAACCTGGAACAACCACAGGTAGGAGATGCCGCGGCGGCCCAACCGGCCCGAGGCGCCACGCTCGAAAACCGCCCGCCGGTGCTTCCACATCGACTGCATGGTCCCGTAACACCAGCGGTAGCGCTGCCGCCACAACTGCCTGAGCGTCGCCGGCGCCTCCGTCCACGCCACCGCGTCCGGCGCGTAGGCGATCCGCCAGCCGGCCCGGGCGATCGCCATGGTGAAGTCGGTGTCCTCGGCAAGCGTCTCCCCCGGTACCCCGCCCACGTCGATGACGGCCTCGCGGCGGAAGGCCCCGATCGCCCCCGGCACGGTCGGCATGCACTGCAGCACGTCATACATGCGCCGGTCGAGGTTGAAGCCGATCACGTACTCCAGGTGCTGCCAGCGCCCGAGCAGGCCGCGGCGGTTGGCGACCTTGGTGTTGCCCGACACGGCGCCCACGGACGGATCCTGGAACGGCTGCACCAGCGCGCCCAGCGCGCCGGGTTCGAAGACAGTGTCGCCGTCGACCAGGACCAGCAGATCACCCCGGGCGTAGGAGATGCCGTGGTTGAGGGCGGCCGGCTTGCCGGCGTTCTCCTGCCGGATCACGTGAACCCCGGGCAGGCGCAGGCGCTCCACGATCTCGGCGGTGCCGTCGGTCGACCCGTCGTCGACGACGATCACCTCCAGCTGCGGGTAGTCGCTGTCGACCAGGGAGCGGACGGTGGCGGCGATGTTTGCCCGCTCGTTGAACGCGGGCACGATCACCGAGACCGGCCCGAGGAACTGCTTGGGCCGCTGCTTGAGCCGGCGCACTCGCCGCCGGTGCACGTGCGCGGTGGTCATCTGGAGGGCTAGGCGGATCCCGGTCAGCCCCACGGCGATCGCCATCAGGAACGTCATCGCCCCGGCCAGCCAGCCGCCGCCGACCTGCGCCCAGCGCAGGGCCTCGCCGCGCAGCCGCTGGGCGAACCCGGCCCGCGGGGCGGCGGGCAGGTCGAGCGCCTCGGAGACGGTCGTGAACCTGTACCCTTGCGCTTTCAGCTGGGGGATCAGGATGTCAAGGGCGGCAACGGTTTGCGACCGGTCCCCGCCGGAGTCGTGGAACATGACCACCGCGCCCGCCCCGTCCTTGGGGGTGGCCAGCTTGACCATCTCGGCGGGCGGAGTCCCGCGCCAGTCCTCGCTGTCCAGATCGGTGAGGACGACAAGGTACCCGGCTGCGCCCTCCTGCTTCATCGCCGCGTACTCCGCTTGGGTCACCCAGTTGGGCCTCGACGAGTAGGGCGGGCGCATCAGGATCGGGACCCGGCCCGTCGCCGCCGCGATGGCGTTGCCGCTCAGGGTGGTCTCGATGCCGCGCTTCCACGAAGGGGTGACACCCAGCTCGATGTGGGTGAAAGTGTGGGCGCCCACCTCGTGACCGGCCGAGACCAGGTCGCGGACGATGTCCGGGTGCTGGTTCACCTTGGAGCCGACGGCGAAGAAGGTGGCGTGGGCCTGGTGTTTGGCCAGGACCGCCATCACCTTCGGCGTCCACTGCGGGTCGGGCCCGTCGTCGAAGGTCAGGGCGATCGTCTTGGCCGGCAGCGAGGTCGTGCTGACCTTGCCGGTGGCGTCGATGCGCTGCACCGGCCCGCCCTCGTTGACCTCCTTCGGCGCGGGGACGACCTCGCGCCGGGCGGGTGCGGGGCCGATGCCCTCGCCGCCCACATGATTGACATAGCCGTTGAGGCACGGCCCGCCCAGTGTCACCGCCGAGACGAGCAGCAACAGGATCCAGTGGGCGCGGGGGTCGCGCCGCATCACTTGGTCCGGGTGGGTCGGGGATGGTTGGGGGTGTGGGTGGGCTTGTTGCCGCGCGTGTCCAATGTGGACGAAGGGGTGGGAGCCGGGCTGGAGTTGGTCCGCCCTGCGGCGGTGGTCGCGGGCGTGGGCGTGGGTTGCGGGTCGGGCACCTTCACCACCTCCTGCTGCGCCGGCTGCAAATTCGGCAATCCGGGCAAATGAGATGGGTCGGCGCCGAAGAAACCGGCGACGAGAATCGCCACCGCGGTCGCCAGGACGACGCCCGCGGCCGCGGCTACCATCGTGAACACTTTGCGACGCTTGCCGGTACTGTCCACGAAGATCGGACTGATCTTCGCTCTTCGCTTACCCACGGTGAAACTAGCGCTTTGCGCCCCTGTCCTGTTACACCTCTACAATCGGTCCCGTTTGATTGAGGAGTGGTGAGTGACCCAGGCGGAACCGATACGCGAGACGGACGACGAGCTGTCACTCGCCGTCGCCGCCGCGCGGGCCGGCCACGACGAGGGCTTCCGCACCCTGTACCGGATCGTGCAGCCGGGGTTGCTGCGGTACCTCAAAGCGCTGGTCGGAGCGGACGCCGAGGACGTCGCCTCGGAGACCTGGCTGCAGGTCGTGCGTGACCTGCAAAGTTTCAATGGCGACGGCGAGGCGTTCCGCCGCTGGGCGGTCACCATCGGGCGCCACCGGGCAATGGACCACCTGCGCCGCAACCAGCGCCGCCCCTCGATCGCCATGCCGGTCGAGGCCCTGACCGAGCTGACCGGCGGTGACGACACCGCCGCCGCGGCGATCGAGACCCTCACCACCGACGGCGCCCTGGCGATGATCGCGAGCCTGCCGCAGGACCAGGCGGAGGCGGTGCTGTTGCGGGTCGTGGTCGGGCTCGACGCCAACTCGGCCGCGCAGGTGCTGGGCAAGCGGTCCGGCGCGGTGCGCACGGCGGCGTACCGGGGCCTGAAACGGCTGGCGGAACGGCTCAACGGGCGTGACAACGGACACGGTGGGTGACAGAAATGCTCTTTGGTTCGCTGAAGGGAATGTGATGGAGCGGGACCTTTCTCGGGAAGCCGCTGAGCGTTTGCTCAGCGGGGACTCGACGCCCCCTCCGGAAGGCGCGGAGCGGCTCGCTGCCCTTCTCGCCGCCGCCGCGGCTCCCGCCCGCCCTGATGAGCTGGCCGGTGAAGCCGCCGCGATGGCCGCGTTCCGCGCCCACCCGCCGACCGTCCGCCGCTGGTCCCTGCGCCGAGCACTGACCATCAAGGTCGCCGCCGTCGTGGCGGCGACGGTCGCGGCGGGCGGGGTGGCCCTCGCCTCCACCACCGGCCTGCTTCCCAACCCGTTCAGCCCGCCCAAGGTGGAGCAGTCGCCATCGGTCGGGCCGAGTTCCGGTGTCTCCCCCACCCCCGGCGCCGGTCAAAGTCCCGATCAGCACGGGCCGGGGACCGAAGGGCTCAAAGGGCTCTGCCGTGCGTACCAGGCCAAGGCCGACAACGAACGAGGAAAGTCGTTGCAGACGCCCGCGTTCGAGGCGCTTGTCAAGGCGGCCAACGGCATCGAGCATGTGCCGGCCTTCTGCGAGAACCTTCTCGCCGAGCGCCCGGCCAAGCCGGACAACCCTGCGGACAACCCACCGGACAGGCGCCCAAGCGCCACCCCGCCCGCACCCCAGGGCGCCCCGCCGACGACGCCTCCGATGACCCCGAAAGGCCTGCCCACCAAGGCCAGCCGTTAGGACGACCCCCTGTGTGACATCCGGGGGAGGTCCGGCGCTAAAGGGTTGTCTGCAGATAGCCTCAAACCCCCGGAGGATCGTCCAATGGGTAGCCGCCGGCTCCCACGCCTTTTCGCCGCGATCGCGGCCACCGGCGTAATCGCGTTCGCTTCGCCCGCGCTGGCGGAGGAGACCATCAACATCAACCCCGGCAACTTGAACACGACCGCGGCCGGCTGGGAACAGGAGTGTTCGTCCCAAACGGGCGGCGGGCGTTACTCCGACGCGGACGTCTGGATCTTCAATCTCTCCGGCAACCTCGGCACCACCGGCGAGTTCAAGAGCCTGACGATCACGTTCAAAACCGCCACCGGTGAGTCGGTCACCAAGAAGATTCCGGGCCCTGGCAGCGGCATCATCGTGCAAGGCCACAGCAAGGCCTGGATCGCCGTGCCCGCGGGCTGGACACTCGTGGCGGCCAGCGCCGTCATCAGCGGGACGGCCGACAAGTTCCAGCTGACCCACACCTGCGCGGCCGGTGGCGACACCCCGCTTCCCAGCACGCCGCCCAACGGCGGCGGTGGAGGCGATGGCGGTGGAGGCGATGGCGGTGGAGACAACGGTGGCGGTGGCGGCAACGGCGGATCGGGCGGCTCGGGCGGTTCCGGCGGCTCGCTGCCGACGACCGGCGCGGCCGTTGGCTGGCTTGCGATCGCGGGTGTCCTGATGGCCGGTGCGGGTGCGGTGCTCATGTACTTCCAGCGCCGCCGCCGCGTCAACGTGGACGAGATCTCCTGAGTTACCCCGGTGCGGTGGCACCAGCCTCCCTTTCGATGCCACCGCACCGGCTTTCGCGGTCGTCCCGGATCAGCTCTGCCGCAGCGGCGGCATAGGGATGGGGATGCCGAAAGTGGTTGCCCCGACGCCGATCCCACCCTCGCAGGTGTTCGGCGGGGCGGTGCCCACGCCGCGGGTGGACGGTCTCTCCGCCGCCCAGAACATGTAGCCGAGCATGCCGGCCGTGGTCCCGGCTCCGTTGGGCGCCACGGTCTGCACGAAGTTCGCGGTCTGCTTCTGGACCGAGGCGTCGAAGTTGGTGCAGTCGGGGCGGGGCTGGCTGCCCTCGGCGACGTAGAGGCTGCCGGTGAACTTGGCCGGGGCCAGCGGCGGGTATGGCGGGTCGAACTGCGCCTTGCCGTCGACGTGCTCCTGCCAGTTGGTGATCGCCGAGGAGGCAGACGGCTGCCTGGCCGGCACCATGGCGTTGGCATAGTCGAGGACGGGCGTGTCGGTGCGCAGCCAGTCGGCGGTGGCCTTGCGGCCGATGTCGATCAGCCAGCGGTCACCGGCGGCGAGGTCGATGGTGAGCCGGGCGCGGGGGTTGTTGCCGGACGCGTCGTACGGGTGCACGCTCCGATACGCGGTGACAAACTGTTGCAGCCCAACGAGATTCGGGTTGCGGTTCTGCTCGTAGTCGATCTCGATGCCGACGTTGAGCTGGGTGGCGAGCGCGGCGGCGCGCTGGCCGAGCAGGGTGGCGTTGGCGGCGAGGGCGGTGTCCCAGTCCTTGGTGTAGGTGATGCCGCCGATGGAGAGCATGACGCGGATGCCGCGCGAGGTGAAGTAGTTGACGATGGCGGGGGTCATGCCGCGCGGGACACCGTTGACGTTGCCGGCGTCGTTGGTCTGGTTCAGCAGGCGCAGCGGGTTGACGAAGCTGAGCACGACGATGTTGACGGAGGGCTGGCCGTTGCCGCGGTCGACGATCCAGTGGTTCTGGCTGTCGAACTCGGCGACCGTGCGCTCGGCCGCCCACAGGCAGGCGTCACTGCTGCAATGCCAGACACCGTAGACCTGCATCGGGGTGACGGCGCCCGCTGGTGCAGACGGGGCAACGATCAGCGCACCCACGAGCAACAAACAGGAAAGAAACCTTCTCATACTCCATAGAGCGTAGTCGAGTTGATACCTGTCACAGAAGAGCGTCCACTTCGGAGCGCAGGCGATCGGCGAATGCCGCGCTCACCGCGCCTTCCGCCTGCCGCGCGGAGATCTTCGCCTTGACATGCTCCCACTCCGACGGCTCCCGCAGATTCTGGATCACTTGGCGAAGGTCCAGTGCGGCGTCGGCCCGGATCGACCCCTCGGCCTGGCCCTGCGAGAGCAGGTTGTACAGCGCCTGCTTGGTCTGATCGGCGGAGACGCGCACCGGCGCCGGGCCGGTGGTGGTCACCGCGGGGGTGGGTTCCGACACTACCTCGGGCGGCTGGCTGGCAGCGGCCGACGGCGAGACCGAAACCGCCGGTGGGCCTTGGGTTTGCGGCCCCCGGGAGGGGGGCTCGGGCCACCAGATGACGGCCGCGGCGACGACGGCGGCCGCGCCCACGGCAGCGGCGGCCAGCGGGCGCGAGCGGTCAGGAGTCTCAAGCGCGCCCACCACCTCCGCGGCGGTGGGGCGGGCGGTGGCCTCGCGGGCGAGCATCCTTACCACCAATGTGGACAGACGGCTGGGTGCGCCCTGCTGGCGCGGCACCGGCGGTGGACCGTGATCGGCGGCAACCTGGTCCCACGTGGCGACCTTGAAGGGTACCCGCCCGGTCATCATCTCGAAAAGCACGACACCGAGGGCATAAACGTCCGTGGCGGTGTGCGCCGGAGTTCCGTCGAGCCGCTCCGGCGCGACATAGGCCGGTGTGCCAAAACTGGCACCCGTGCTGTCCTCGTCGGGCTCACCGATGCGCGCGGCGATCCCGAAGTCCAGCACCGTCACCCGGTCGGCCTCGACGATGACGTTGTCCGGAGTGATGTCGCGGTGGATCACGCCGCGGCTGTGCGCCAGCGCCAGCACCTTGGCGATGCGCAGTCCGATGCGGACGGTCTCACGCCACGGCAGCGGCCCCAGAGCGATCAGGTCGGCCAGCGGTTCCCCCTCGACCAGCTGCATCACCAGCACGCCGATGTGGTCGCCGACGAGCACGAAGTCGTGCACGCTTGCCACGTCGGGATGGTTGAGCCGCGCCGCCGCCCAGGCCTCGCGGCGCACAAGGTCGCGCATGCGCGAGTCACCGGACAGCGCCAGGTCGAGGACCTTCACGGCGACAAGGCGTTCCAGCGTCTCATCATGCGCACGCCAGATCACCGCCATCCCGCCGGATCCTATGCGGTCAATCAGTCTGTACCGACCCGCGAGCAGGTCACCGGGGTGTAGTCCGTCGTCGGCCACCCCCGCACGGTACTAGGAATGCCCGGCATCAAGCACCTCCCATATGAAGCCCAGCCGATATATGGGAACGACCCGTCCGGCTCGTCCATAACTTGCCGGTATAGATCTCGCGTGAGATGTTTAGAAGTGATTTCGCCGGGGTATCGGCGGCCGGTGCATCCAGCGGAACCGGAAACCTGAGGCTCGTGTCCGAAGCAGAGAACGGCAACGGGCGCGGGCTGATCCATGTAGGCCTGTTCTACCAGGACCTCAACGATCTCGCGAAAGCCTCGCGGATGTTCGTCGAGGAGGGCCTCGAGTCGGACGAGCCCGTGCTGATCGCCCAACCTCCGGCGCAACTCAACCGGCTCCGGGATGAGCTGCCCGCGCAACGGGATGTCACGTACGTCGACATGACGATCGCGGGCCGCAACCCGGGCCGGATCCTTCCATGGGTATTGCACGACTTCGTGCTCAGAAACGCCGCCCGCCGCGTGCGCATCATCGGCGAACCCATATGGCCCAACCGGTCCGCGCTTGCCTACCCCGCGTGCGTGCAGCACGAGGGTCTGATCAATGTGGCGCTCGGCCAGGTCGACGCCGCGGTGCTGTGCCCGTACGACATCGCCCGGCTCCCGCCGCACGCCATCGACGACTCGCACCTGACCCACCCGCTGATCCAGTACGCCTGCGGGCCGGTGCGCCGCAACCGGGAGTACACGCCGCAGGCGCTGGCTCGCGTGCTCGACCAGCCGCTCGAGCCGCCGCCACCGGGTGCGCGCACCACCCGGTTCAGCTGGACCGACCTGCTGTCGGTGCGGGAACAGGTGGCCGAGCGCGCGATCGCCGCCGGGCTGGTCCCGTCGCAGGTGGCAGCGGCGAAACTCGCCGTCTCCGAGGCCGCGACCAACGCGGTCCGGCACGGCGGCGGCTATGGCACGCTGAGCATCTGGTCCGAACCCGAGTATCTGGTGCTCGACGTGCACTCGCCGTTGCCGATGCGCAACCCGCTGGCCGGGCGCCTGCAACCGTTGGCCGACAGCGTCAGCGGCCGCGGCCTCGCGCTGATCAACCACGTGTGCGATCTGGTGAGGCTGCACGCCACGGCGCGGCTGGGCACCAACGTTCGCATGTGGATGCACACCGCGGCGGTGTTCGTCTAGGGCGACCGTGCGGCGTTGGTCGTCATCTGCCGCTGGGCGTTGGCGCGGTGGGCAGTTGCACCGTGACGCGGAGCCCGCCATCGGGGCGGGGGGTGAGGGTGAGTGTCCCGTCGTGTGCTCGGGTGATGCTTTTGACGATTGCCAGGCCGAGCCCGACACCCGCGTGGTCGGTGCGGATGCGTTCGGTGCCGCGCTGAAACGGCTCGACAAGCGTGGAAACCAGCTGTGGCGTGAGCTTCTCGCCGGTGTTTTCGACGGTGAGCACCGCGGCCCTGGGCTGAACGCTGGTCGTGACCCACACGGTGCCCTGTTCGGGCAGGTTGTGGACGATGGCGTTGTGTACGAGGTTCGTCGTCATCTGCAGCAGGAGCGCGTGAGAGCCGACGGTGGGGGTGATCTCGCCGGAGGTCTCGATGGTGAGGCCGCGTTTTTCCGCGAGCGGGAGAAGCGTTTCACTTGCCTGTTCCGCCAAGAGGGACAGGTCGACGTACTCCCTGGTGAAGGACCGCTGGTCGGCGCGGCTGAGCAGGAGCAATGCTTCAGTGAGGTCGATGGCTCGGGTGTTGACGGAGTGGAGGCGGTCGACGAGTTCGTCGGTGTCGCGGTCCGGATCGTTGCGAGCCGCGTCGAGGAGTGTCCGCGTGATCGCCAGTGGGGTGCGCAGCTCGTGGGAGGCGTTGCTGGCGAATCTCCGCTGTTCGGCGACGTGTGCTTCGAGCCGTGCGAGCATGGTGTCGAAGGCGTCGGCGAGTTCGCGGAACTCGTCTTCGTGGCCTTCCAACCGGATCCGGTGGGCCAGGGATCCGTTCGCTGCCAGGCGGGTGGCATTTGTGATGCGAGTCAGGGGCGCGAGCATGCTGCCGGCCAGGAACCATCCTCCCACGAGGCCGAACATCAGCAGGAAGACCATCGCCGCGGTTGCCTTCGGGGCGAAGGCGCGCTCCAGGTCGGAGCGGTTGGGTACGACCAACGGCTCCGGGCCGGAGCGGTTGGGTACGGACAGCCCGGTTGTGTGGACCACCTCGGGTACGTAACGCAGCAGGAACACCCACACCGCGGCGAGGAGCAATGCGCCCGCGAGCATGAGGAACCCCGCGTAGCTGAGCGCGAGTTTGAGGCGAACGCTCAAACCGGGCGCCCTATCCACAGTCCCCTCCCTCACGGCCGGTGTCGGGTGCCGTATCGATGCGGTAGCCGACGCCGGCCACGGTGGCGATGACCCAGGGTTCACCGAGCCGTTTGCGCAGTGCCGAGACGGTGATGCGCACGGCGTTGGTGAACGGGTCGGCGTTCTCGTCCCACGCCCGCTCCAACAGCTCTTCGGCGCTGACGACACCGCCTTCGGCGGCGGCGAGGACCTCGAGCACGGCGAACTGTTTGCGGGTGAGCGCGACGTAGCGGCCGTCGCGGTAGACCTCGCGGCGGAACGGATCCAGACGCATGCCTGCGATCTGAATCACAGGTGGTCTGTTGTGCGCGCGCCTGCGGTCGAGTGCTCTGAGGCGAAGCACGAGTTCCCGGAGTTCGAACGGCTTGGTGAGGTAGTCGTCGGCGCCGAGTTCGAACCCGGAGGCCTTGTCGTCGAGCCGGTCGGCGGCGGTAAGCATCAGGATGGGCATGCCACTGCCGGAGGCGACGATGCTTTCGGCGATCTCGTCGCCGGAAGGGCCGGGAATGTCGCGGTCGAGGACGGCGATGTCATAGGCGTTGATGCTCAGCAGCTCAAGTGCGGTGTCGCCGTCACCGGCGATGTCGGCCGCGATCGCCTCCAGGCGCAGCCCATCACGGATGGCATCCGCCATGTAGGGCTCGTCCTCGACGACCAACACACGCATACTCTCGATGCTACGAGCGGGAACATATCGCCGGCATACCGAAAACCACATACGTGCTGGTAACAGGGCACTGCCTTGACTGGCGGCATGAGTCGAACCGCTTATGCACGAAGGACGAACCGCAGAATTGTCAGTCCAATCGCCGTCGGTGTGGTCGTCGTCACCGCCGCCATCCTCGGACCCCTCGTCTATCGGTCAGCCTTGTCGTCGGCGCCCTCGTTCAGCGAAGCCCTTGGCGGCGACCACGGTGGTACGACTGCCGAGGCTGACGGTGTCCTGCCCGACGGCGTGACGGTGTTTGACGACCGGTATCCCGGCGTGGCGAAACTCGACCCCGATCTGCTTCGGGCCCTGCGCGAAGCGGCGGCGGATGCCGCCGACGACGGCGTCGAGTTCCACGTTAACAGCGGCTGGCGCTCCAAGGAGTACCAGAATCAGCTTCTTCGCGAGGCGGTCTCGAAGTACGGCTCGGAAGAGGAAGCCGCCCGATGGGTCGCCACTGCGGACACCTCCGCTCACGTGTCAGGGGACGCGGTCGACATCGGGCCCTCGGATGCCACGGCCTGGCTGTCCGAGCACGGCGCCGACTACGGGCTGTGCCAGATCTATCGCAACGAATCCTGGCACTACGAACTGCGCCCCAAAGCCACCAGCCGTGGCTGTCCTCGCATGTACGCCGACACCAAGCACGATCCGAGGATGCAGCAGTGACCAGCGTCAGTCGATGGGACAGACCTAGGCCGCCGCCGTTCTCAGGTCCAGGTCCCGCAGCAGCTCATCGGCGGCCTCCGGCTCCACCGGACGCATCTTCAGCGTCGCGGCGCGCGCGGCGGTAAGCATCTCTGCATGGATTTCTTTCAATTTCTGCCTTTGCGGGTACCGGGTGGAAAGCTCCTCATCGTCCTCGTCCACAAGCGTGCCGCGCCACCAGATCGCCAACCGGTTCTCCTGCTCCCCCGTGATCTCGCCGTCGATGCGCAGCCGGTGCAGGTATTCCAGAACCGCATCGGTCGCCGCCTCGATCACCTGGGCCTTCGCCGCGTCCCGGTGCTCCTGACCCGTGTTCAGCCCCAGCCGCTTCACCAGCCAAGGCAGGGTGATCCCGGGAACGAGCAGGGTCACCAGCGCCACCAGCAGCGCGACGAAAATCACCTGGGACCGTTGCGGGAACGCGGCCGGCAACGCCAGCGCGGTCGCCACCGTGACCACCGCCCGCATCCCGGCCCACGCCACCAGCACCGTCTCCCGCCAGCCGTGCGGGACCTCCGGATCCTCCACGCGGCGGTGGCGGTAGCGCATGAGCCCGACCGCGCCGAACATCCAGGCGAACCGCACCACGATCAGCACGACGCAGATGACCAGTGCCGAGCCGACATAACCCCACGCCCGCTCCCCGATGTCGGCGGCGACGGTGACGAACTCCAACCCGACCAGACCGAAGGTGAAGCCGGTGACGAGCACCTGGACCACCTCCCAGAAGGAGCGGCCGTACAAGCGCTCCTCGACCTCGTCAGGGTCGCGGCGGCGGTGGCTGATCCAGAAGCCCGCCACCAGAACCGCCAGCACCCCCGAGGCGCCCATCTCCTCCGCCACCAGATACGCGGAGTAGGGCAGGAGCAGGCTCAGCCCGGCACGCACCTGCGCCCCACCGAAGCGATTGGACAGTCGATTGAAGATGATCGCGACGACCAGCCCGATCGCCACCCCGGCCACACCCGAGTAGACGAAGCTGCCCGCCGCCGACCACCACGACAGCGAGCCTGTGATCACGCCGGCGACCGCGACCTGGTACAGCGTCAGGGCCGTCACATCGTTGAAAAGCCCTTCGCCCTCAAGCAAAGTCACCAGCCGGCGGGGCAGCCGCAACCGCCTGGCCATCACGGTGATCGCCGCCGGGTCGGGCGGCGCGCAGATCACACCCAGCACCACCGCCGCACCCAGCGGCAGCGCCGGATGGATCCGGCTCGCCACCGCCGCGACCGCGGCCGTGGTCACGAAGACAAGCGCCACCGCCAAAGCCACAATGGGCCGCCACCCCTTGACGAACCGCTGCCACGAACTCTGCCAGGCAGCGGTATAAAGCAGTGGCGGCAGGACAAGCGGCAGAATCGCCTCGGGCGGAAACTCGAACTCGGCCGTGCCGGGAATCAACGCCAGCAGCACACCGAAGAGCGCGGCCACAATCGGGCCGGGGATACGCAGCCTGTCGCCGATCGGCACGGACATCAGCCCGAGCACGATCAGGCCGAGCACCAGCCCCGTCCCGCCCATGCGATCATTGTGCCCGGATGCCGGGATCGGGTTGGCTGACTTTGAGGGAAGCTATAGCCGGTGCGTGCGGTCGCCTCGCGGCGAGTGGCGCTATAGGGCTCCAGCCGAACGGTATTCCCTAAAGGCTTTTCTAAGTTGAGGCCCGGGGACACTGTCCACGCACCGACCTCGACCAGAGTGCCACACGGATCGCGGATCGACCAGCATGTCCTGTCGCGTTTGTGGCCGCCGCTTGATCTAACGCTGCGTTACGGCCAAGATGTCCAGGTGTCAAGCGACCACCCCCAAGCCGCTGTTGCCTCCTCCGCACAGACGCCCGCGGCCGCGTCCGACGGCGCCGCCGGCCGAATCCGTATCGGCCGTGACCCGCGCAACAACGTGGTCCTGACGGACCTTCAGATCTCGCGTTTCCACGCCGAGATCCGCCGCGTCGGCGATACGTTCCAGGTCGTCGACCTGGGCAGCCGCAACGGCACCTACCTCAACGGCCGCCAGGTGGCCAAGCCGATGGTCGTGCACGCCGGCGACGTCGTCTCGGTCGGGCGGCACGAGCTGCTCTTCGACGGGCACGCCCTGCACGACCACGTCGACACCGGCCCGGCGTCGCTGCTCGCCGACGACCTGACGGTGCGCATCGGCAACAAGGTGCTGCTCGACGATGTGAGCTTCGCGCTGTCCGAGGGCAGCCTGCTCGCCGTCATCGGGCCGAGCGGTTGCGGCAAGTCGACCCTGATCAAGGCGTTGACCGGGTTGCGTCCGGCGACGCAGGGCCGGATCTGGTACGGCGGGCGGGACCTTTACGCCGACTACGCCTCGCTGCGCTACCGGCTGGGGATGGTCCCGCAGGACGACGTGCTGCACAAGCAGCTCAAGGTGCGCACCGCGCTGCGTTACGCGGCGGCCCTGCGCTTCGCCGACGACGTGCCGCGCAAGGTGCGCTGGGCGAAGGTGAACGAGGTCATGCAGACGATGCGCCTGACCGAGCGGGCCAAGCAGCGCATCGACCTGCTCTCCGGCGGTCAGCGCAAGCGCGCCTCGGTGGCGATGGAGCTGCTGACCGAACCGTCGCTGTTCTGCCTGGACGAGCCGACGTCGGGGCTTGACCCGGCGCTGGACAAGGAGGTCATGACCGAGCTGCGGGAGCTTGCCGACAAGGGCAAGACGGTCATCGTGGTGACCCACAGCGTCCTGCATCTTGATCGCTGCGACCGGGTGCTGGTGATGTGCATCGGCGGCACGATGGGTTACTTCGGCCCGCCGGACCAGCTGCTCGGCTTCTTCGACGCCGACGACTACGCCGAGGTCTTCCAGAAGATCAGCGACGAGCCGGAGCGGTGGACGCGGGCGTTCCGCAACTCGGCGCTGTACGCCCGCTATGTGAGCGCGGTCAACCCGACCGACCGCGACGCCCCGCGGCCCGCGCTGGCGCCGGTCGCGCCGGCGGCCCCGGCCGCGACGCCCGCATCCACCCCGGCCGCGGCTCAGGTGCCGATCGAGGACTCCTCGGAACCGACGATGTCGCTCACGGTCCCGGCGCAGCGCAGCGGCGCGATGGACGACGAGTCGACGCTTCCGGTGGTGGTGACCGGGCCGCCGCCCAAGGTCGACCCCATCCCGGTGGAGCCGACGTTCGCCCGGACCCGGCCGAACCTGCCCGCGGCAAAACCGGGCCAGGCCAACATGGACAAGAAGGGGTGGCGCATCTTCGCCCGCAACCCCAGTGCTCCCCTGCGCCAGTACGCCACCCTGTGCTTGCGCATGATGAACGTGATCCTGTCCGATCGCGGGTTCAGCGCCTTCCTGCTGGCGATGCCGCTGGTGCTGGCGGTGCTGTCCTACACCGCACCGGGCAAGGAGGGCCTGTCGTTCGGCCAGCTCAACCAGGGCATCCTGGCACAGCAGCTGCTGGTGGTACTGGTGACCGGTGCGGCGTTCCTGGGCACGGCGGCGGCCGTTCGCGAGATCGTCAACGAGGCCGCGATCTACCGCCGGGAACGCGCGGTAGGCCTGTCCGCGGCGGCATATCTCAGCTCGAAGCTGACCGTCTTCTTCCTGATCAACACCGCTCAGGTGGCGCTGTTCGTGTACCTGGCGCTGTTCGAGGGGCCGCCGACGCGCTCGCTGGTCCTGCAGAGCCAGACCGTCGAGATCATCGTCGCGATGGTGGGGATCGCGCTCGTGTCGACCGTGCTCGGCCTGCTGATCAGCACGCTGGCCCGGACCACCGAGCAGACCACGCCCATCATGGTGGTCGTGGTCATGGCCCAGCTGGTCTTCTCCGGTGGTCTGTTCCTGCTCGTCGGCGCGCCGGTCATGGAAAAGATCGCGTGGCTGTTCCCGACCCGCTGGGGGTTCGCGGCGGGCGCGGCCACCACCAACATCAACGGCATGCTTCCGTCAAGGTTCCATGATCCGCTGTTCAATGCCGAGGCGTCGAACTGGTGGCTCTACATGTTCCTGCTCGTCGTCCAGATGGTGATCCTGATCGTCCTGACCCGGCTGGCGCTGCGCCGCCACGAGCCGGGGAGGTCCTAGGCCACCCCCATGCCCTGAGCGCCCATGATTGGCCGCACTTCGACGGCGCCGAACCGCGCATCGGGGAAGCGGGCGGCGATCTGTTCCGCCCGCTCCGCGGTGTCGCACTCGACGATGAAGAAACCGGCCAGGTGCTCCTTGGACTCGGCGTAGGGCCCGTCGGTGGCGAGCGCGGCCCGGTCACGCACCCGGACCGTGCGCGAGGTCCGCGGCTCGTCGAGCGCGGCCGCGGCCAGCAGCTCGCCAGACTCGTAGATCTCGGTCATCAGAGCCTCGTCGTCGCGCATCATCTCGTCGCGCTCGGACTGAGGCATTGCCAGCGCCTCCCCGGTCTGCATGAACACCGGGTGGTCCCAGTTCTCCGGGTTGCTGTAGATCATTATCAGATATTTCACCCGGCAAGTCTCCGTCAAGTTTGTCGAAGCGTGCGCCGCGGGTTCGACGTCCCCGGTGAAACGACCCCGAGAGGACGGATTCGATGAAAGAGTTCGATGTAAGGCTTGACGGCGGGCGCGTGCTGCACGCCTACGACACGGGCGGCGACGGGGACCTGGCGGTCTTCTGGCATCACGGGACGCCGAATCTCGGCACGCCGCCCGAGCCGCTGCTCAAAGGGCTGCGCTGGGTGTCGTACGACCGGCCGTCGTACGGCGGCTCGTCGCCGAACCCGGGACGCACCATAGGTTCCGCGGCGGCCGACACCGCCGCTGTAGCCGATGCGTTGGGCATCGGGCGGTTCGCCGTGATGGGCTACTCCGGCGGCGGTTCGCACGCCCTCGCCTGCGCGGCCCTGCTGCGCGAGCGGGTCGCGGGGGTGGTGACCGCGGCCGCCATCGCGCCGTACGGCGCCGAAGGACTGGACTGGTTCACCGGCATGGTGCCCTCGGGGGTGGCGTCACTGACCGCCGCCGCCAAGGGTCGCGAGGCGAAGGTGGCGCACGAGGATTCCGGCGTCGAGTACGACCCGGAGTTCAACGAGCGGGACTGGGCGGCGCTGCGAGGCGAGTGGAAGTGGCTGGGCACGGTGGCCGGTGCGGGTGCGGACGGCGGCCGGGCCGGGCTGATCGACGACGACCTGGCCTACGTCAGCCCGTGGGGATGCGACCCGCGCGGCATCACCGCCCCGATCCTGCTGCTGCACGGCACCGCCGACGGCATCATCCCGAGCTCGCACGGCGAGTGGCTGGCGGCCAGCTGCCCGGCGGCACAGCTGCGGCTGATGCCCGGCGAGGGGCACATCTCGGTGCTGACCGGTGCCAAGGAGGCGCTGGGGTGGCTGAGGGGGAACGCCCATGTCTGAGCTGCAAACGCTGCTGGGCTGTCTGGACGGACAGCGCCGGCATGTGCTGGGGATCCTGGAAGGGCTGGGCGAGGAGGCGTTGCGCCGGCCGGTGCTGCCGTCCGGCTGGAGCTGCCTGGGCCTGGTGCAGCACCTGGCCGTCGACGACGAGCGGTTCTGGTTCCGCGGCGTGGTCGCGGGCGACCCGGGGGTGCTCGACGGCGGCGACGCGTGGAAGGTCGGCGACGCCGTGGACGTGTTGGGCCTTTACCGCCGGGAGATCGAGCTTTCCAACGCGGTGATCGCGGCGACCGGCCTCGACAGCCCGCCGAAGTGGTGGCCGGAGGATCTGTTCGGCGACTTCCGGCTCGACAGCCTGCGGGAGGTGATGCTCCACATGATCACCGAGACCGCTTGCCACGCCGGCCACCTCGACGCGGCACGCGAACTCATCGACGGCCGGCAGTGGCTTGTGCTATAGCCCCGCGCACCTGAGCAAGCGTCAGGCGCCCCTGGACGCGGGCGAGTACCTCGCCGTCCGGTGAGATGACGAGCACCGTCGGGGTGCGCCTGATGCCCAGCGCCCGCACCGTGTCGAGGCGGCTCTCCGCGTCGACCTCGACGTGGACCACGCCCGGCGTGGTGCGGGCGACCTCGGCGCACACCACGCGGGTGGCGCGGCACGGGGCGCAGAAGGCGGACGAGAACTGCAACAGCGTGATCTTGCCGGGCTCGTGCAGCCGCTCGATGCTGCCCGCGAGGGAGGGCAGGGTGCCATCGGTGGCGGTTCGGTAGGCGCCGGCCCCGTTGCGTTCCATACCTTAGATTCTGACAACATCTTCGGTCAGCAGCTGCCGAGCCGCGTGATCCACGGCACGGTCGAACTCGTCGTCGCCGATGTGCTCCCACCCGGACAGCTCGCTTTCAAGCCAGTCGCGCCAGGCCGCGGCGATGCGGTCGAACTCGGCAACGCCGCGCGGGGTCATGGACAGCTCGCCGTCGACCTCCCGCAGGTACCCCGCCGCGATGCACCGTTCGAACGCCGGCCGCAGCACGCTTGCCGGCACGTTGTAGAGCGCGGCGACCGCGCGCAGTCGCGCCTGTCCCCGGTACTCGCCGAAAAGCGCCACGCGGGAAAGGCACCAGGCGTTGGCGGGGTCGATCGACAGGCCGGCCGACCGCAGCACCTGGGCGCCCTCGGTCAAGCCCTTGCGCTGCCACACGTTGGAGATGGCCCGCTCCAGCAGATCCTCGCGGTTGTCGCCCTCGGGCACGGAGAAGCCCTCGCCCAGATCCGTGGCTGCCGCGCGGGCGGTATCGCGCAACGGCACCTGCTTGAGAAACAACGCGATGACCATGGCGAGCAACCCGACCGGAATCGCCGCGGCAAAGACGTTCTGGAGCGCGTCCGCGTACCCATTGATAACAAGCTCTTTAAATGCGGAAGGCAGGGCATGCACGCCTTTCGGGCTCTCCAGCAGCCGCGGGTCGAGGCCCGGCGGCACCGGCGCCCGCTCCAGCTGCCCGGAAAGGCTGTTGGAGTAGACCGTGCCGAACAGGGCCACGCCGAAGGAGCTGCCCAGCGTCCGCATGAACGTCACGCCCGAGGTGGCCACGCCCAGGTCGTGGTACGGCACCGTGTTCTGCACGACGATGGTGAGCACCTGCATGCTCAGGCCGAGCCCGAGGCCCAGCACGAAAAGGTAGAGCGAGGTCTCCCAGAGCGGCGTCGTGGCGTCCATCCGCGAGAGCAGGAACATGCCCACCGCGCTGACCAGACCGCCCAGGATCGGGAAGATCTTGTACTGGCCGGTGCGGCCGACGATCGTGCCGCTCGCGATCGAGGTGATGATCAGACCGAACACCATGGGCATCAACCGCAGCCCGGACTCGGTGGCCGAGACCCCCTCGACGTACTGCATGAAGGTCGGCAGGAAGGTCAGCGCCCCGAACATGGCGAAGCCGACGATGAACGACAGCACCCCGCACAGGGTGAACACCTGGTTGCGGAACAGCCGCATGGGCAGCATCGGTTCCTTGGCCCGCAGCTCGACGAGGACGAACAGGGCCAGCAGCGCGACACCGGCGACACCCAACCCGATGATCACAGGGCTTGACCACGGGTACTCCACGCCGCCCCAGCTGGTCATCAGGATCAGGCAGGTGGAGGCCGCAGCGATCACACCGATGCCCAGGTAGTCGATGATCGGGCGGGAGGTGGGCTTGAGCGTCGGCATCGCGAAGTAGCAGAAGATCATCAGGGCGATGCCGATCGGCACGTTGACGTAGAACGCCCAGCGCCAGGTCAGGTGGTCGGTGAACAGCCCGCCCAGCAGCGGCCCGACGACGGTCACCACGCCGAAGACGGCACCCAGCGCACCCTGGTACTTGCCGCGCTCGCGCAGCGGGATGTAGTCGGCGATCAGCGCCATCGAGGTGACCATCATGCCGCCGGCGCCCAGACCCTGCGCTCCCCGCGCGATGATCAGCCACTGCATCGTCTGGGCGAGCCCGCAGAAGATCGACGCGATGATGAAGATCGCGACGCAGACCTGGAAGAGGAGCTTGCGCCCGAACAGGTCCCCGAGCTTGCCGGCCAGGGCCGTGGCGATCGTCTCCGCCAGCAGGTACGCCGTGACCACCCAGGAGATGTGGGTCGCCCCGCCGAGATCGCCGACGATCGTGGGCAATGCGGTGCCCACGATCGTCTGATCCAGCGCGGCCAGGAACATCCCGACCGCGACCGTGAGGAAGACCCTCATCTCCATACGGTCGATCTTCGTACGAAGTGCGGGACCGGCACGGCCATATCGGCAAAGAGGCCGCCTACCAGTTGAAGCCGGCGGCGTAGGTGGCCTGGGCGAGGACGTTCTGCCCGCTCACGTTGGGGTGGAAGTAGTCCCAGGTGGACACGTGCGAGAGCAGGAACTGGAAGTTGAACACGGCGTTGTCGTCGAAGTCGCAGTTGGGCCCGTACGCGGCGCACGCCTGGGCGAGCTGCGCGTTGAAGTCGATCACCCGCTGGCGCACGCGGTTGCGCCGGTCCTCGTCGGCCTGGGCGGTCGAGGTCGGGTTCGCCAGCATCGACTGGCAGATGCCGAACAGGCTCCAAGCGCTGCGGGCCGAGGAGCTGTCCTTGCCCACGAACCACAGGCGCTTGATGTCCGGGATGGAGATCAGGGCGACCTTGGCGTTGGGCAGGCCGGATTTGAGGGTACCCAGAGCGGTGTCGATGTGAGACCGGAAGGTCGCCACCGCGGTCATGCTGGACTCGCTGCTGGTGCAGGCGTCGTTGGCTCCGATGAGGATGGTCACGTACTGCACGTTGCGCCCGGCGACGGTGCCGGCCTGCCCGGGCATGTCGTCGGCCTTGGCACCGGAGACGGCGTCGTTGAAGTTGCGGCCGCTGATCGCCGGGTTCTTGGCCAGGATCCGGCGGTAGTGACTGCTGACGCCGGAGTTGTTGCCGGTGGAGAAGGAGCGGCTGGGCCAGTCGGAGAACCAGCCGCTGGCGTTGAAGCCGCGGGTGATGGAGTCACCCATCGACGCCATCGAGCTTGGTGGGGGGCCTGGGTCGGCGATGGCCGGTGTGCCGGCGAGCATCGCCACGATCAGACCCGTTGCGAGAGCGAGGGACGTTTTCGCCACACGCATTTCGACCTCCGGGGGATAGAGGTTAGTCAACGTTACCGAAGGGTAACGGGATTGCTGCCTAACCCACAAGGTCCAAACTGGACAACCATTCCGCCGTGGTCAAGGACCCCGGCGCGGCGTGTTGCCGGGCCGCGTCGCGCGCCCGCCGCTGTGCGTTCTCATTCCATTTCACGGGTACCCCGTACAGCCGCCCCAGCAGGACGATCTCCCCGTTGAGATAGTCGGCTTCGATCGTGCCCGTGCCCCGGGCCAGGCTCTGCCACGACGAACTGCCCGACCGCGGCTGCCCGGCGATGTCCTTCACGGTGATGGCGTCCCCGCGGTAGGCCCGGTTCTCCTCCTCGCCGGCGTAGCCGATCCCCGCCGCGTCAAGCACGCCGCGCGCCTCCTGCCGCAGCCGCGCCGCGATGTCCTGCCGCTCGGGCGAGGGCGGGCACAGCGCCTCGACCGCGTTGCCCAGGTTCATCAGCAGCTTGGTGTACTTCAGGCGCATGATGTCCGGCTGCGGCTCCGAGCGGAACCCGGCCCGCCGGAACGCCGCCGCGATCGCCTCGGCCCGATCGTCGACGCCCGAGGGGAACCGGCCGATGTCGAGAATCCCCGGCACCGGCGTGCTGTGCACCACGACGACGCCGGGTTCGAGGTGCGAGGTCGGGAACATCACGCAGACGCCGTAGACGCCGTCGAAGTGGCGCAGCATCATCCGCTCGTTGGCCACCGCGTTCTGTACCGACACCACCGCCACCCCCGGCGGCAGCCGCACCAGCGCCGCCTCGGTGTCCTGCGTCTTCATCGCCATGAGCACGACGTCATCGTGGCGCCAGCCGATCTCCTCGGGGCCGCCCACGGCTTCGATGCGGCGCACCGCGTCACCGTCCGGCGACACCAGCCGCAAACCCTTGTCCCGCATCGCCTCCAGATGTGCACCCCGGGCGATCAGGACCACCTCCTCGCCCGCGGCCGACAGCAGAGCACCCAGCGAGCCGCCGATCGCGCCGGCGCCATAAACCACAAATCTCATCGCGGCAGATTACAGTGAGGCAATGCCTGACGGCGCCACCCTGGCTCGAGCCCGCCACCTCGTGTCGCAGCTCGATTTCCGTGCGGCGCAACAGGTCCTGCACGAGACGATGGGCCGGGCAAATCAGGATCCCGGCCAGGCGGGCCAGTTCGAGGCCGAAGCGGCAACCCTGTATGCCGGGGTGCTGCTGCACCTGGCCGACCCGGTCGCCGCCGGCAACTGGGCCGGCTATGCGTACTCGGCGATGCGCCGGCTGCAGGGCGAGCGTGACCACCGCACCCTGCACGCCCTCGGCGTCCTTGCCGTCACCCAGCACCGCGCCGGAGCGCTCGACCTCGCCTGCCGCAGCTACCAGCAACTTGTCACCGCACTGTCCGCAGTGGACGGTCCCGACGCCGACCGCACGCTGGCCGCCAAGGCCGACGGCGCCGGAGTCGACCACGCCCTCGGCCGCTGCGCCGAAGCCCGCGCCACCATGGAACAGGTCGTCGCCGCCCACCGCATGCGCAACGGACCCGCCCACCCCGTCGGCATCCGCATGACCGCCCGCCTCGCCGCCATGTGGCGCGACTGCGGCGAGTTCCAGCGGGCGCGCGACCTGGTGACCCAGGCAAAGGCGCAAGCGGTCGCGCTTGCCGGGGACGACGAGACCCATAGACTGCTTGACGCCGCCACCCAAGCGGTCCCCAACCCCGGCCACCGGTGCGGTCTGGGAGCGCCGCCGCCGCTGGTGGTACCACAACCACACGACCTGCTGCCCCCGCCGCCGTCCAGGAGCGAGACCGTGCACCCAAACATCAGCGAGTGGCCCGACGACGACATCGCCGACGCTCCGGCAAACCTTCCGCCGCAACCGCAACCGGTCAACCTCGCCCCGCCGGCCGGGGCACCGGCGCCGCCTCCCCCGCCGCAGCTTGTCTACCGGCCGATGACTCCCCCGCCACCGCCGCGCCCGGTCAAACCGGCGCGCGAACCCAACCCGGGACGCGCCCGGGCGATCGGGTTCATCGCGATGGGAGCCGTTGCCGCGGTCGCGGTCTCGCTTGTCGTCGTCGCGATGCTGGCCTCCGGTACCCCCGAAAAACCCGCCGGCGCAAGCACTTCCCAGCAACCCGACGCCCCCGCCACGCCGACCCCGGACGCGGCGGAGCCCGGAGCCGAACCCTCCGGCCCGGTCGGCAACCTGCGGTTGGTCGACAACGCCACCAGCCTGTCGGTGACGTGGATTTATCCGGCCAATGCCAAGGGGCCCATCATCGTGTCGGCGGCGACGGCGGGTGAGCCCATGAAGGCGTTGCAATCACTGCCCGCGGGCACCGAAAGCTACGTCCTGCCCGGGCTCAACCCGGACCGCGACTACTGCGTGGCGGTGACGATCGCCTACCGCACCGACCACATGGTGATGAGTTCGCCAGCGTGTACCAGCAGGAAACCCTCTTAACCTCCGGAGCGGCGGTTTGCCCACATGCGGTGGGTGTGCGCCTGCCCGCCCTTCGGGGAGAAGCCCTGCTTGCCGGGGAGTTTGGCCTGGCCGGCCTTTTTTCCCTTGGCAGCGGCACGGCGCTCCGCGCGGTTCATCGGCTGGTTTTCTTCCTCGGGCGCCTCGGCCTCGTCTGGAGTGCGATCTTCACTCATGGTTTCTCCAAGCAACGGATCGATTATGGCGAGCGAAAACGACGACTCTCAGATCACATGCGAAGCAGCCTATCAGGATCGCCATAGGGCAAGTAACCGAGTTACCTCATCGTTCGAGGTCGGGGCGAAGTCCACGTACCACTGCCCGACCGCGGAGAATCCGCGCGGCGCCATCGCCACCACCACCTCGTCGGCGGCCGAGCGCAGGACCGCGGCGGCGTCGGGCGGCGCGACCGGCACAGCGATCACCACGCGGGCGGCGCCGCGCATCCGGGCGACGCCGGCGGCGACCGCGGCGGTGGCGCCGGTGGCGATGCCGTCATCGACGATGACCACGGTGCGGCCGTACAGCGGAACGGCCTTGCCGCCCGAGCGCCACTCGTGCACCCGGCGCTCCAGTTCCTCCCGCTCGGCCGCCTCCACCTTCGCCACCTCGTCCCGGTCGGCCATGGCCAGCAGCCGGTCGTTGATCACGCGGGCGCCCTGTTCGCCGATCGCGCCCACGGCGAGTTCCGGCTGGCCCGGCATGCCCACCTTGCGCACCACGATCACGTCCAGCGGCGCGCCGAGGGCGCGGGCCACCTCGGCCGCGACGGGTACCCCGCCGCGCGGCAGGCCCAGGATCACCGGGCTCTGGTCGCGCAGGTACTCCAGGCGCGCGGCCAGCTCCCGGCCCGCGGCGTGGCGATTGGCGAAGCGCTGCGCTGCCACCCCTCCATCATCCCTGTTTCTTTGCGCGTGCGAAGCAACGCGCGGGGACCGGCCCCCTCAGGCGATGTCTTCCCTCGGGATCTTGAAGCCCAAAGAGCACGGGCTTCAAGATCGCTCAGTCCAGACACCGCCGGCCGATCCCGTCAGGCGCGGATATATATGAGATCCGTGATTGGGCGGCCCGCCTCGAGGCCACGTTTTTCGAACTTCGTCAGCGGCCGGCGCTGCGGCCGCGCCACCACACCTCCGCTCAGTTCCGGATCGGCGCCAAGCGCCTCGATCATCTGGGCGGCGTAGTTCTCCCAGTCGGTGGCGCAGTGCAGGACCCCACCCTGACGGAGCCGGCTGCGCAGCAGCGCGACGTTGGGCGGCTGGATGAGGCGGCGCTTGTGGTGGCGGACCTTCGGCCACGGGTCCGGGAAGAAGATGTGGACCGCGTCCAGGCTGCCGGGAGAAAGCATGTGCCGCAACAGCTCCAGCGCATCGCCCGAGGCGACCCGGACGTTGCCCAGGCCCCGCGACTCGACGTTGGCCAGCAGGTTGCCGAGCCCCGGCGGGAACACCTCGACCGCCAGGTAGTCGCGGTCCGGGTCGGACGTGGCCATCTCGATGGTGGCGTCGCCCATGCCCGAGCCGATCTCCAGTACCAGTGGCGCCTCCCGCCCGAACAGCCGCCGGAAGTCGATGGCGGGCCCGGGAATGTCGACGCCGTACGCGGGCCACAGCCGCGTCAGCGCGTCCTCGTGCCGGCCGCTGACCCGCCCCCTGCGCGGGTAAAATGTCGTAATCTTCTGCATCACCAAGGAGATTAACCTGTTTGGGGTTAGAGTCTGGTTGTGAACTATGACGACCATTCTCCGGATAGGGACGCCGTCGCCGAGGCGTCGCGAGTGATCAAGGACCACGCGGCCCGGCAGAAGATCGAGCTGGAGGTCGGCGACGAAGCCTTCACCGCGATGCTGGCCGCCTGGCGCAAGCTCAACCCGCAGGCGCCCGCCGAAATCAGCTTCGTCCGCGAAGGCAAGGAAGTCGGCAACTTCAAGGTCGCCTCCTGCGCCTACTGGAGCGACACCTGCTGCGCATGAGGACCTCGCGCTTGCGCCGGGCCCGGTGCCTGGTGTCCTACTGGGACGGTGCCGACCTGGTCCTGGAGAACTACCTCACCGGCCGGCAGACCTGCGTCGACCCGCTCGCACTGCACCTGCTCCACCGGGCCGGTGACTGGGTCGAGACCGACCACCTGACCGCGATGGCGGGCATGCTTGGCGGTGGCGACCCGGCCAAATCGGTGCGACAGCTCGTCGAGTGCGACCTGCTGCTGCGGCCCGGCAGCGAGGTCGAGGCCAAGGACATGGCGGTCGATACCGGCTGGCTGTGGTCGCGCGACGCCCGGTTCTTCCACTACGCCAGCCAGAATGTGCGCTACGAGGTCACGCCGGAAGGGCTGGAGGAGCTGCTCGGGCAGATCACGGCGGAGCGGGCGGCACCGTCGCCGGTCAAGCGCTACGACGGGGTGCCACGGCGCAAACTCTCACAGCCCGAAAACGAAGCCGGCGAGTTCTGGGATGTGTTGCGGCGCAGGCGTACCCACCGGCGGTTCCGGCCCGAGCCGATCGGCGAGGGCGAGCTGGCAACGGTACTGCGGTGGACGTGGGGCATCACCCATCGCGGCCGCCACGACCACCTCGGCGACTACGTGCTCAAGACCAGCCCGTCGGGCGGGTCGCGGCACCCGATCGAGGTCTACCCGGTCGTGCTGCGGGTCGACGGGGTCGAACCCGGCGTGTACCACTACGCGACCGGCGACGACAGCCTGGAGTTGCTGTCCGCCGGGGACCATCGGGACGGCGTGCTTCGCATGTGCGCCGAGCATCACTGGTTCGGCGACGCGGCCGTGGTCTTCTTCATGACAGCCGTGCTTGAGCGCAGCATGTACAAGTACCGGCACTCCCACGCCTACCGTGTGATCATGATGGACGCCGGGCACCTCGGCCAGACCTTCCACCTGGTCTGCACCCGGCTCGGCCTGGCGCCGTTCACCAGCGCGGCGACCAACGACCGCGCCATCGAAGAGGTACTGGGCATCGACGGCGTGCACGAGGTCCCGGTATATGCCGCCGCCACGGGACTGCCCGCGTAGTACCATGGTCGGCGTGACACACCTTCTTCAGGCAGTCGTACGCGTAGCCGACCCGGGCTGCGCCTAGATCTACTGCCTGATCGCCGTGCGCCCGAGCGCACGGCGATCACGTGTCGTTCGGCGCCCCTATCCAAACAGGGGACAAGCCATGAAACCCGATCTCGATTCCCTCACCGCCAAATGGGCTGAGCGCTGGGAAGCCGACGGCATCTACCGTTACGACCCGTCGGCGCCGCGCGAACGCACCTACGCCATCGACACTCCCCCGCCCTATGCCAGCGGCGAGATGCACGTGGGCACCATCTTCGGTTACGTGCAGGCCGACATCATCGCGCGGTACCAGCGGATGCGCGGCAAAACCGTGTTCTACCCCATGGGCTGGGACGACAACGGCCTGCCCACCGAACGCCGCACGCAGCGCTACTTCGGTGTGGTGTGCGACCCGAGCCTGCCCTACGATCCTGACTTCCAGCCCAGCATGCAGGGGCAGACGCCGGTGAGCCGGCGCAACTTCATCGAGCTTTGCGAGCGGATGACCGCCATCGACGAGCGCTCCTTTGAGGAGGCGTTCCGCGCGGTGGGGCTGTCGGTGGACTGGACGCTGCTCTACACCACCATCGGCGAGAAGGCGCAAGCCGTGTCGCAGCAAGCTTTCCTGGACGCACTGTCCAAAGGGGACGCCTATCGGGCGCACGGGCCGACGCTGTGGGACACCAGCTTCCGCACCGCCGTGGCCCAGGCCGAACTGCAGGACCGGGAAATCCGGGGCGCCTTCTATGAACTGGATTTTGACGGCATAAAGGTGAAGACGACCCGGCCCGAGCTGCTGCCCGCCTGCGTGGCCCTGGTGGCCCATCCCGAAGATGAAAGATTTCAAGCATTATTGGGTACCGGGGTGAAGTCCCCGCTCGGCGACGAGGTGCCGGTGCTGGCGCACCGGTTGGCGGACCCGGCCAAGGGGACGGGGATCGCGATGGTGTGCACGTTCGGCGACGTGACCGACGTGATCTGGCAGCGGGAGCTTGACCTGCCGATCCGGCCCATCCTCGGCTTCGACGGGCGTTTCCTTGCCGACACCCCGCACATCGGCGGGCTCACCGTGGCGCAGGGCCGGGCGAGGATCGTGGAGCGGCTGGGGCTCACCCCCGAACCCATCACCCATGCGGTGAAGTTCTATGAGCGCGGCGAGCGGCCGGTGGAGATCATCCCGACCGAGCAGTGGTACCTGCGCAACGGCGGCCGCGACGCGGAACTGCGCGAGGAACTGCAGGCGCGGGGGCGGGAACTTATCTGGCACCCGGCGCACATGCGCGTGCGCTATGAGCATTGGGTGAACGGGTTGACCGGCGATTGGCTCGTGAGCCGGCAACGCTTTTTCGGCGTGCCGATTCCTATCTGGTACCCCATAAATGCTTCGGGTTTCATCGAGTTCGACAAGCCGATCCTTCCCAACCGGCTTCCGGTGGATCCGGCCGCCGACACCCCGCCCGGTTTCGATGCGGCGCAGCGCGGCAGGCCCGGCGGTTTCACCGGCGAGACCGACGTGTTCGACACCTGGGCGACCTCCAGCCTGACCCCGTCGATCGCCGGGTTCGAGGGCACCATGGACCTGCGCCCGCAGGGGCCCGAGATCATCCGCACCTGGCTGTTCGACACCGTGCTGCGCTCGCACACGCTGCGCGACGAGCTCCCGTGGAAACACGCCATGATCAACGGCTGGATCCTCGACCCGGACCGCAAGAAGATGTCAAAGTCGGTGGGGAACGTGGTGACGCCGCTCGGCCTCATCCGCGAGTACTCGCCGGACGCGGTGCGCTACTGGTCGGCGGCGGCAAACCCGGGCACCGACACGGCCTTCGACATCGGCCAGATGCGGGTGGGCCGGCGCCTGGCCATGAAAATCCTCAATGCCAGCCGGTTCGTGCTCGGCCTCCCGTCCACTGTGGACGGCAGCGACGAGGCTCTCGACCTGGCGATGCTGGCCGCCCTCTCCCGGGTGGTGCGGCAGGCGACGGCGGCGCTGGAAGGGTACGACTATGCGACCGCGCTCGACCTGACCGAGCGGTTCTTCTGGCGCTTCTGCGACGACTACCTTGAACTGGCCAAGGCCCGTGCGTACGAGCACGGCTGCCCACCCGCCATGCGCACCGCCCTGTCCACGCTGCTGCGGCTGTTCGCGCCGATGCTGCCGTTCGTGACCGAGGAGGCCTGGTCGTGGTGGCAGGAGGGCAGCATCCACCTCGCCCCCTGGCCGGCGGCGGGCAACGGCGACCCGGCGCTGCTCGACCCGGCGCTGCTCGACCCGGCGCTGCTCGGCTTGGCCGGCGAGGCGATCGGGGCGGTGCGGCGGGCCAAGGCGGCGGCGAAACTGTCGATGAAGGCGCCCGTGGCACGGCTCGCGGTCACCTGCGACGAACCGTCCTGGGAGCTGTTGTCGCTGGCCGCCAACGACTTGCGCGCGGCCGGGGCGATCGCCTCACTTGAGCACGTGCCCGGCGACACTCTCACCTTCGACGTGACCCTCACCTAGCCCCTTTGGGGCGTTTGCCAGGCAGTCGCCCTCATCGCCGCC
>DASUXL010000147.1:0-7584 GCA_036377915.1 Candidatus Limnocylindrales bacterium | reverse complement strand
ACGGGCGGCTGGCGTCGTGGTCCGGCTACGGCGCGGGCGTGCGCTCCCCCGGCTGGTATCACCACCTGTTCACCACCGCCGACGAGGTGGTGCCGCGCTGGCTGGTCGACGCCGCCGGGGTGCTGCGCGGTGAGGGCGTGCCGACCTCGTCCGCGCACGTCATCGAGGCGACCCGGCTCGCCGAAACCCTTGCGGTGCTTCGGGGGCGACCGCATCCGGGGCTGTCAGAAGTGACCGAGGCGACGCGGGCGGTGCTGTGCGAGGGCGACGACATGCGCCTGGAACTGGTGCAGCGCAAGGTGGTGGTGGGGGAGGAACTGGGCGGGGTACCCGATGAGACCCCGAGTGTTCCCCTGGTGCGCGACGTGGCGGCAGCGCAGAAAAGCCTGCGCATGCCCCCGCAGGCGCTCATCACCGATATCGACCTGGATCTGCGCAAGCCGATGGACCTTGGCCGCAGCCGCCTGCTGCACCGGCTGCGGCTGCTCGGCGTGGAGTGGGGGCGCCCGCAGGAGCGCAAGGGCAAGGGCACGTTCTGGGAGAGCTGGCAACTGGCGTGGCGGCCGGAGTTCTCGGTGGATCTGATCGCGGCGAGCGCCTACGGCACCACCGTCGAGGAGGCGGCGACGGCAAAGGTGACGGAGATGGTCGTCGATGCCGATCTGCCCGCGCTGACCGGTCTGGTGGAGGCGTGCCTGCTGGCCGAGCTGCCGGGTGCGCAGCCGCGGGTGCTGCGGGCGCTCGACGAGCGGGCGGCGATCGACACCGATGTCGTCCACCTGATGGCCGCGATCCCAGCCCTGGCAAGGACTTTGCGCTACGGTGACGTGCGCGGGACCAGTGTCGTCGACCTCGCGCCGGTGATCACCGGGCTGGTGACCCGGGTGCGGCTCGGCCTGCCCGCTGCATTCTCCAATGTGGACGAGGCGGCGGCCAAGGGGCTCGTCGACGTGCTCGACCGGGTGCACGAGTCGGTGCGGCTGCTCACCGATTTGCTGCCGCTGCGCGACGGCTGGCTGGAGACGCTGCGAGCCCTCCTCGACCGCCCGGATCTGCCGGGGCTGCTGGCGGGGCGGCTCACCCGGCTGCTCAGAGATGAAGGGGCGCTTGACTTCGCCGAAACCGAGATGAGGTTGGCCCGCGTGCTGACGGTGGGCGTGCCGGCGGCAAAGGCTGCTTCGTTTGTTGAAGGTTTTGTGGGTACCGGGGGGTTGCTGCTCGTGCACGATGAAGCGCTCCTGCGCCTTGTCGACACGTGGCTGAGCCGCCTGCCCGACGACGCCTTCACCGCCGTGCTTCCCCTGCTGCGCCGCACCTTCGCCGTGTTCGCCGGCCCGGAGCGGCGGGCGATCGGCGAGCGGGTGCGGCACCTCGGCTCGCCCACCAAACGTGTGTCGCAAGTGGACGATCTGGATCTGGAGCGGGTTGCCGTGGTCATGCCGACCCTGAAACTGTTGCTGGGAGCCAAAAATGGATGAGGATCGGCTGAGGCGGTGGCGGCTGGTGCTCGGCGGCGACGGCGGCAGCGACGGCACAGGGGTCTCGCTCGACGCCAACGATCAGGGCATGGACGAGGTGCTGGCGGCGCTGTACCGCGGCCAGTCCGGCGAGGGGTCCGGGCGGCGCGCCGGTCTTGGCGCCTCGGCGCCCAACGTCGCCCGGTGGCTCGGCGACATCCGCCGCTACTTCCCGTCAACGGTCGTACAGGTCATGCAGTCCGACGCGATCGAGCGGCTGAACCTGACCCAGTTGCTGGTCGAGCCGGAGATGCTGGAGGCGGTCGAGGCCGACGTCCACCTGGTCGGCACCCTGCTGACCCTGAACAAAGTGTTGCCGGACAAGGCCCGCGCCACCGCCCGCGCCGTCGTCGCCAAGGTGGTGGCGGAGCTTGAACGCAAGGTGGCGCAACGCACCCGGGCGGCGGTGACCGGGGCGCTGAACAGGGCCGCCCGGATCAACCGCCCGCGCCACCGCGAAATCGACTGGCAGCGCACCATCCGCGTCAACCTCAAGCACTACCAGGCCGAGCACCGGACCATCATCCCCGAGCGGCTCGTCGGGTACGGGCGCAACACCCGTTCGGTGCAGCGGGATGTGGTGCTGTGCGTGGACCAGTCCGGTTCAATGGCGGCGTCGGTGGTCTACTCCGGGGTGTTCGGCGCGGTCCTCGCCTCGATGCGCAGCCTGCGCACCTCGCTCGTGGTCTTCGACACCGCCGTGGTCGACCTGACCGACCAGCTGCACGACCCGGTCGAGGTACTGTTCGGCACGCAGCTTGGCGGCGGCACCGACATCAACCGCGCCATCGCCTACTCACAAGGCTTGATCACCCGGCCGCGGGACACCATCTTCGTGCTCATCAGCGACCTTTACGAGGGCGGGGTACGTGAGGAGATGCTGCGCAGGGTCGCGTCGATGACGGCGGCCGGCGTGCAGGTGATCGTGCTGCTTGCCCTGTCCGACGAGGGCCGCCCCGCTTACGATCACGAGAACGCGGCGGCCCTTGCGGCGTTGGGGGTTCCGGCGTTCGCCTGCACCCCGGACGCATTCGGCGACCTCATGGCCGCCGCGATCGAACGGCGTGACCTGAAGGCCTTCGCCGAGAAGCTCTGAGCCGAACTACCGTGGAGACTTCAACACGGAGATTTCGGTCGATGCCTGCTGATCTTTTCGGTCCTTCTTCGCCTTCTTGTCGGCGCGCTTCTCCTTCAGCGACTTCCCTGTCTTCTTGGCGTTGTTTTTCTGGGGCGACTTGTCGGACATAAGAACCCTTTCGTCAGTGGTTCATTCGTGCCGCGTCGGGCAGGCCGTTATCGGCTGGCCGCGGATGGGCGCCGGGTCAACGCGTGGAACAGCTGGAGGTATTGCCCGGCCACGGTCGGCCAGCCTACGAGCGATGTCAGTGTGGCGTTGTGCGCGGACATCGCCGCCGCCACGGCGGGTTCGACCGCGATTCTCGTTACCGCGGCGGCGATCGCCGCCGAATCCCCATGCGGTACAACGGTTCCGCCTTGGCCGTCGCGCAGCAGGTCCACCGCGTGCGGGAACGCCGTGCACACCACCGGAACCATGGCGGCCAACGACTCGACGAGAACCCCGGAGGTGACCTGCTCGTGGGAGTCATAGGGGAGCAGGACGACATCCGCCTCGCGCAGCAGCTCTCGCAGCCGCTCCGGGCTGATGAACCCGGGCTCGAACTCCACCATGTGTCCCACGCTGCGTTCCTGGGCACGCCGCTTCAGGAACTGTAGGTAGCCGCCGTCCCCTTCGGGCTCCATCTGTCCGGCCACGACATAACGGGGGCGAGGGCGCAGGAGGTTCATCTCCGACAGCGCGTCGATGCCCCACTCGACACCCTTGCCCGGTCCGAGGACACCCCAGGTGAGCACCATCGGCCTGCGTGCCCGCCCCGCGGGCCGTGCAACCTCGTCAGCGACGGGTGCACCATGCGGGATGAGCATGAGCTTGCGAGGCTCCACCCTGTAGTCGTCGAGCAGCCTGCGGCGGCCGGACTGGGACATCGTCACCACGGCGTCGGCGGACTGCGTCAGCATTTCAAGCACATACAGCTGGTGGGGGTCTGGCGTGGCGGGCACCGTGTGCATCACCACGACCACCGGCACCAGCAGCCACTCCAGGACCTCGAGCACCCGGTCGCCGTCATCCCCGCGGTGGCCGCCGTGCTCGTGCTGGATGATCGCCACATCGAACTTGTTCAGCGCACGCGCCGCGGCCCGGCCGTCAGCCGCGAGGCCCTCGGTCGACGCCACGCGGACCACCTCGACGGAAAGGCCCGGTGTGTTGGCCATCAGCGCGGCCGCAAGCGACGTCGTGAAGTTGGCGACCCCGTCCCGGGTCCGCGATTGGGTGCTGAGTATGCCGACGGACGAAGCCTTGGACGGCTCGGTCGTCGACCGCCTGGCGAACAGGCTCGCGAGCCGGCGATCGGGCGTCGCCGGTCCGGCCCAGGCCATCGGCCCGGGTACCGCCCGCGGGCTCACCTCGACCAACTCGCAGCCGCGGCCGCGGCCGTGGTCGCTCTGGCTCCGTCGGACATCGCTTGGATCATCGCCTCCTGCGCCTCCCGCTGACCGGCATTGGGCGGAATGACAAGAAGGTCAACGCGTGCCCGCGCATAGAACGCGGTCAGCAGCGATGCGGGCTGGCTGCCGAGATACTCGGCGACCACCGCCCGTCCGCCGACAATCAGCCTGCGGGGCCGGTCGTCCCAGCCGGTCGCGGCCAGCACCAGCCGGAGCACCCGGCCACGCACGGCATCGATCGTCGATATCAGGCCCGGAAGCTCGGTGGCGGGGCTTCTGGTACGTGGCCACCATGCACCGTCAAGCATGCCCTCGTGTGATCCGGTCGGCTCCAGATACAAACGCTGCACCGATTTTGGGGAGCCCGGAACCAAGCAAGTGAGATCCGGATTGAACGGGGCCGGAGTCGACATCGTGTCTCCCAGCTAAGCCGGTCTGGCAGCATCTCGAGATGGGATGTCGTCGTCTCCGGTAAACGCCCTGAGTGTACCCCGGCTAGGTCCTGCCCGCCCGGGAGCGAATTCTGTGTGGCGTGGGCCAGCGCACGTCATTGACCCATCCGGCCTTTTCGAACAACCAGATCATCCGGGCGGCCGGATCGATCTGACCGGCGAGCACGCCGTGGCGGGCGCAGGTCGGGTCGGCGTGATGCGAGTTGTGCCAGCTCTCACCGAACGAGATGATCGCCAAGGGCCAGAAGTTGGAGGCACGGTCGGCGCCGCGGGTGGCGAACGGGCGCTGCCCGTAGACGTGGCAGATCGAGTTGATCGACCAGGTGACGTGGTGCAGCAGTGCGATCCGCACCAGGCTGCCCCAGAAGAACGCGGTCAGCGCACCCTGCCAGGACATCGTCGCCAGCCCGCCGATCAGCGGCGGGGCGAGCACCGACGCGAGCGCGATGGGGCCGGCGAGCCGGTCGACAAGCCGGAGGTCGCGGTCGGCTAGCAGGTCCGGGGCGAACCGTTCCCGGTTGGACGATTCGCGGCGGAACATCCAGCCGATGTGGGCGTACAGCAAGCCCTTGGCTATCCCGGCGACGGTGGGGCCGTAGCGCCACGGGGAGTGCGGGTCGCCTTCGCGGTCGGCGTAGGCGTGGTGTCGGCGGTGGTCGGCGACCCACTTGACGACCGCACCCTCGACCGCCAGCGTTCCGGCTATCGCAAGGGCGATTCGTACCCACCGCTTGGCTTTGAACGAGCCGTGGGTGAAGTACCGGTGAAAGCCCACCGCGATACCGAACCCGGACACCAGATAGAACGTCAGCGCGATCGTTATGTCCAACCAGGACAGTCCCCAGCCCCAGGCCACCGGCACCGCGGCGAGGATCGCCAGGAGCGGCACCACCACGCCGGCGGTCAGCACGCCCATCGCCCAGCGGGGCGGCGGCTGCTCCAGCATCGGTTTGGCCGGAGCGGGCGCAGGCTGAACCGGCGCGTCAACAAGAATCATCAAGAACCCTTCGGTCGTGTGGCATCGGGCCCGGACGACCGACCAGCCCATGGTAGCCGCTGGTAGAGGCCGATCTGAGATCATCAGCTACACTTGCCTGACGGCACGACCGCTTTGCAAGGTCTGCCGCATCTTGCTGGAGGCCCAGCGTCGCGACCGATCGATGTCTGCGCCGGGCACGCCGGCCTCTACGTTCGGAGAATCAATGACGGCTCGCCGTCCTCAAGACACCTTTGCTCAATTCGCCATTCCCGCGCCGCTGACGAGGCTGCTCGCCGCCCGCGGTGTGACGACGCCCACCCCGATCCAGGCCCGCACCCTGCCCGACGCCCTCGCGGGCCGCGATGTGCTGGGCCGGGGCCAGACCGGGTCCGGCAAAACCTATGCGTTCCTGCTGCCCCTCCTGGTCCGGCTGTCGTCGGGCCAACCGAAGGCGCCGTCGAAGGCTCGGCCGGGCCGGCCGAGGGCGCTCATCCTGGCGCCGACCCGCGAACTCGCGACGCAGATCGACGCCTCGCTGGCGCCGCTGGCAAAAGCCATGAACCTGACCACCCTGACGGTGTTCGGAGGGGTGAGTGCGCGGCCCCAGATCGCCGCGCTGCGGCGCGGCGTGGACATCGTCGTCGCCTGCCCCGGACGCCTCGCCGACCATGTCGAGTCGGGCCATGCCATCCTTGACCGGACCGAGATCACCGTCCTTGACGAGGCCGACCACATGGCGGATCTGGGTTTCCTGCCGGTGGTACGGCGGCTTCTGGCAAGGACACCGCAGTCGGCGCAACGCCTGTTCTTTTCGGCCACATTGGACAGTGCGGTCGATGCTCTGGTGCGCCAGTTCATGCGTGACCCGGTGACCCACGGGATCGCCTCGGCGGCGGCACCGGCGGCCGAGATGGAGCATCACGTGCTGCACCTGCGCAGCGAGGATCGGCTGCCGGTCCTGGTCGACCTGGCGTCGGCCCCGGGCCGGACGCTGGTGTTCACCCGGACCAAGTACGGGGCCAAAAAGCTTGCCCGCCAGTTCAATTCCTCCGGGGTACCGGCGGTGGAGCTGCACGGAAACCTGGCGCAGAACGCGCGCAACCGCAACCTGCAGGCGTTCTCCGAAGGTACCGTCCGGACCTTGGTGGCAACCGACATCGCGGCCCGGGGCATCCATGTCGACGACGTGGCCCTTGTGATCCATGCGGATCCGCCCGCGGAGCACAAGGCTTACCTGCACCGTTCCGGCCGGACGGCCCGTGCCGGTGCGGCCGGGACGGTGGTCACCATCGCGACCCAGGAGCAAGCGTCGGAGGTACGGGTCCTGACCCGCCAGGCCGGAGTGACCGCGACGACCACGCAGGTCCGGCCGGGGGATGCCATCCTGGCCGTCCTCGCCCCGGGCGAGCGTCACCACATGGAGCCGGCACCGGATGTGCGGCCGGCCGAGCGGAGCGCCGCTTCGGTGAAAAGCCGGGGCCGCCGGGGCCACCGGCACAGCCGCTCAGGATTTGCCTATCCCCAGGCGACCGGAGCATAGTTCGAGGGAGTTGCCACCTTCGTTAGGAAGTGTTTGATGCCGGCAGACAATGACCACCCTTCGTATCTTGATGTCGGTGCTTTGGCGGAGATGGCACACGAGGTGATGATGGCGCGGTGGCGTCAGGGTCTGGTAACACCGATGTCCCTGACGATCACCACGTTTGTCAAGACCGACGGAAGCTGGTGGACCGCCGGTCAGGCGTCCTGGCTTCGCATCATGGCCGCCGAGCACAACGAGCGGCTCGACCTGCACCACGACCGGTTCAAGCGGACAGAACAGGCAAGGTTCCCGGCGACGACCGCCAAGCAGAACCCGTGGGACAAGCGACCGTCGCAGTCCACGTTCCGCCGCCAAGCGACCGGGTGACGCCTAAGCGCTTGAGCAGATCTCTTGCACGTAACGTGTTGGCAGCCTCGCTCATCGCCGGGCTCCCATTCAGGGGGGATGCCGCGTGCTGTGGTCTCAAAATCGTCGCGAAAATCGGGCCAGCTCAGGCACCCGACCGGCGCTGTGAGGTGCAGGAAATTGTGCGACGATTTTGAGACCACAGGCAAGATGCCGGCTCCC
>DASUXL010000146.1:0-3147 GCA_036377915.1 Candidatus Limnocylindrales bacterium | reverse complement strand
CGAGCCGACGCCGGGTCGGTGCTCGGCATCGACCTCTCCAGGCCGATGCTCGCGCGGGCTCGGAGACGCGCGAAGGCGGCGGGCCTCGGCAACGTCCAGTTCGTGGCCGGCGACGCCCAGATCCATCCCTTCGATCCCGGGTCCTATGACGTCGTGATCAGCCGGATGGCCATGATGTTCATGGCTGATCCTTCCGCCGCCTTCGCCAACCTGGCCCGCGCGCTGCGTAGTGGCGGGCGTCTCGCGGTCATGGTGTGGCAGGCACCGGCGGCCAACGAATGGACCCAAGCCATCGTCGGCGCAGTGACGGCCGAACTGCCGGCCGGCCAACCGCCCGCTCCGGGGGCGCCGGGGCCGTTCGCTCTGGCCGACCCGGTGCGAGCCGGCGCCCTTCTGGAGGCGGCCGGCTTCACGGACCTGGCCACGACACCGGTCGCCGGTCCCCTGTGGTTCGGCAGCGACGTCGACGATGCGCTGGAATTCCTGACGGGGTTCGGGGCGCCGAAGTACGCACTCGATCAATTGGACCCCAGCGCCGCTGATCGTCTACGTGACCGACTTCGAGCGGTTTTAGGCGACCACGTCACGGCGTCCGGAGTGAGCTTGGAAGCCGCCGCCTGGATCTATTCTGCCCAACGCTAACGGGGCTCTTCACGAATGAGGGTGTAGTTGTGGCCGGAAGCCGCCGGCCTCGAGCAGGCTTCTGGCGATGTAGTGGGTGAGGTTGCGGAAGCCGAGGGCTGAGCCGCGGAGGTGTTCCAGGCGGCCGTTCATGGCCTCGGTTGGGCCGTTGCTGGTGCCGGGGCGGTCGAAGTAGGCCAGGATGTCGGTGGCTCGCCTCTTCAGGGTCCGGCCGAGGGTGCGGAGTTCGGTGAGGGCGGCCGGGACGCCGGCACTGAGCGCGATGATCAGGCGGGTCATGGCGTGTCGGCCGGCCGCCCGGTCGGGGTGGCGGTAGGCGGCGATCATGCGTTGGTAGATGCCCCAGGTCGCCTGGACCTGAATGTGGTCCTCATCGCCGAACAGGGCGGTCAGCCGTTGCTGTTGGCGGTCGGTGAGCAGGTCGGCGCCGGTGTGCAGGGTGCGGCGGGCGCGGTAGAGCGGGTCGGTGCTGCGGCCGCGGTGGCCGTGCAGGTCCTGCTGGACCCGACGCCGGCAGCGGTCCAGAGCGTCGCCGGCGAGCCGGACGACGTGGAAGGGGTCCAGCACCGCCGTCGCCTCGGGCAGCTCGTGGCTGGTGGCGGTCTTGAAGCCGGTGAACCCGTCCATCGCGACCACCTCCAGGCCGTCCCGCCAGGCCCGGGGGCGCCCGGCGAGCCAGGCTTGGAACGCCTGCTGGGAGCGGCCCTCGACCATCGCCAGCAGCCGCGACGGGCCGGTCCGGTCCCGGACCGGGGTCAAGTCGATGACGACGGTGACGAACCTGTCACCCCGACGGGTGTGCCGCCACACGTGCTCGTCGACGCCGATCACCTGCACGTTGTCGAAGCGGGCCGGGTCGTCGAGCAGCACCCGCCGACCCTCAGCCAGGACAGCGCTGTTGGCGGTGGTCCACGACACCGCGAGGGCCTCGGCGAGACGAGCGACGCTGAGATGCTGACGAACCAGCCCGACCAGCGCCCACCGCAGCGCGGTGCGGGTCAGCTTCGCCCGCGGCCCCGCGGCGCGGCTGGTGTCCTGCCGCCACACATGCCCGCAGCCGGTGCAGCGGTACCGGCGGATCGTGAGCAGCAGCGTGGTCGGCCGCCACCCGAGCGGCTCGTGCGCCAGTCTCCTCGTGACGGTGTCGCGGGGTCTGCCCTCGCAGCCGCAGCGCCGGCACCAGCGGTCCGCCTCCTCGACCGCGTCGTCGGCGACCCGGCAGGCCAGCACCGCCCGATCCGGTTGCAGGTGCTGGCCGACCACCACCAGACCCAGCTCGTCGAGGCGGCAGAACGTCGTCACATCAGGGGTCGCGAAGGTAGCGTCAGGCACGTCGAGGTCTTCCTAGCTAGCCTTGAGCCTCTCAGGGATTTATCATACGAACCCCCTCAAGCCATGGACCGCGGGCGGCTCGGGAGGAGAACGAAAACATGACCGCAGCCGGTAACAAGGTCCAAGACCACTACGCCAGCGAGGGCATCGCAGCCCGCATCCTCGCTGCGCTTAGGGCGGCAGGAGGCAGCGAGGCGGGCCCGATTACGCCCGACGCGCTCGCCCCACTCGACCACTTCCACGGCCGGGGGCTGAAGGCGACAAAGGAGATGGTAGCGCTCCTCGAACCCCTCTCCGGCGAGCGCATCCTCGACATCGGCGGCGGGATCGGCGGACCGGCGCGGTGGACCGCGACGCACTTCGGTTGCCACGTGACCTCGCTCGACCTGACGCCGGAGTTCTGCCGCGCGGCGGAGGAGCTGAATGCCGCGACCGGCCTCTCGGATCGCGTGCGCGTGGTGGAGGGCAGCGCGACCGATCTGCCCTTCGAGGACGATGGGTTCGACCGAGCCTATTCCGAGAACGTGGCGATGAACATCGACGACAAGCGGCGCTTCTATGCCGAGGCGCTTCGTGTGCTTCGCCCCGGCGCGGTGTTCGCATTCTCCCACTACGGAGCCGGGCCGAAAGGCGAGCCCGACTACCCGCTGCCCTGGGCGGCAGGGCCGGGCACGAGCTTTTTGTGTTCGCCCGAGGAGACACGGGAGCAAGTTCTCACCGCGGGGTTCGAGATCGTGATCTTCCGGGACAAGACGGAGGAGGTCCTGCCGGACTTGCGGGAGAACCGCCGGCGGTTGGAGGAACACGGGCTGCCGCCGCTGGGGCTGCAGACGCTCATGGGCGAGCGGATTGGGGAATTTCAGATCAACGCGGCCCGGAGTGTGGACGAGGGCCGCTTGAGCGCACTTGAGGCCCTAGTCCGCAAGCCGGCCTAGCTAGGTGGGCAGTGTCGGAACTCCCATCCTCGGAAGACCTCGACCCCTCCACAGGCACCGACGCGCCGACCCCTCCAACCACGACCGGACCCTCGAGCTACACCCTCAGCTGGGAAGAGCCCCCAAACGTACGTCATTCCCGCCCGACAGCCTGTCACGAAGCTTGAGAGTCAGGCGCCGGTTACCTTGGACGACGTCATCGAGAATGCGGGCTGCCGGATGTCTCGGACCTGGAAGG
>DASUXL010000145.1:0-17173 GCA_036377915.1 Candidatus Limnocylindrales bacterium | reverse complement strand
TTAGTGCGGCGGCGAGCTTCGTTCAGGATCAGGGTGGCGTTGACGAGCCGCTACGCCGATGAGCTGGGAGGTGAAGCCTTGGCGCGGGATCAAGGGAGCAAGCTGCTTCAGCGGAGCTCTTCCCGCCCCAGTGGCGCGAGCGGCACCACCAGTCGCTGCAGTGCAGGGGATCTCTGACCGAGGCGGGCAGTAGAGCGGCCCTCGATCTCGCCGGACTGACATTGGTCGCCGTGCGTTGGAGGTGACAGTCGGGTTCGCCGATCACTTCGGTACGGTGTCGCTGCGGGCTGCGCTGTCACGATGAAACCTGCGTACCAGATCCTCGACCTGCGCCCGCAATTGCAGGAAGGAGGCCTCGCGTTTGACCGTGAGCTCGCGGTGGTCGCCGAGAGGCACGTCGAGGTCGGCGGCGATCCTGCCCGGATGGCTGGCGAGCACGATGACACGCTGTCCAAGGAAGACCGCCTCCTCCACGTCGTGCGTGACCATGAGGACCGTCGTTCCCGTGTCGCGCCACACGCGGCGGATGAGCAGCTGCATGTCCTCCTTGGTCTGAACATCAAGCGCGCCAAAGGGTTCATCGAGCAGGAGCACCTCTGGCTCGACGATGAGGGCGCGAGCGATGGCGACCCGTTGACGCTGGCCACCGGAAAGATGCTTAGGAAGGGTACGGCGATAGGCGCTCAGGCCGGTTGCGGCGAGATAGTGGGTGACCCGCTGTGCCCGCTCCGTTTTGGACAGGCGCGGCAGCAGTTCCAACCCGAAGGCGAGGTTGCGTTCCACCGTCCGCCATGGGAAGACCGCGCCCGATTGCAGGACAAGCCCGCGGTCGGGGCCCGGTGCGGTGACCGGATATCCGTCCAGCCGCACCTCGCCCGTGGTGGGGCTGGTCAGCCCTGCGACCAGCGACATCAGAGTGGACTTTCCCGAGCCGCTGGCCCCGACGACGCAGACGAAGCTGCCACGCGGCACGGTCAGGTCGATGCCCCCAAGCGCGGCGATGTCCCCGAATCGCTTGCCGACATTCACCAGCTCCAGCTGACCTCTCATGCGCTTACACCCATCGCCCGATCCGGTCGCGGGCGAGCCGGAGCAGCAGATCGATGGCGAGGCCGATGAGGGCGATGACCGCGAGCACCGCAAATATCCTGTCGACCTGGGTGAAGCGCTGCAGCCTGACGATCCGGTATCCGAGCCCCGAGTCGGCCGCGATCAGCTCGGCCACCACGACGAAGTTCCAGGCCGCGGCGGCGTTGACCCGGACAGCGTCGATCATGCCGGGCAGCGAATGGGGCAGGATCACCTTGCGTACCACCTCGCCTGTGCGCGCGCCAAGAGTGTACGAGACATCGATCAACGCAGTGGGTATGCTCCGCACGACATCGGCCGTCATCAAGGTGTTGAAGAAGACCGTCCCGAGGAACAGGAGGGTCACTTTGGACGGTTCGCCGAGCCCGAGCCAGATGATGAGCAGCGGGATGAAGGCGCTGGCGGGCAGGTAGCGCAGCAACCCGAGGACCGGCTCGAACAGTGATTGCCCGGACCGGAAGGTGCCCATGACCAGGCCGAGCGGAACGGATACGGCGATCGCCAGGCCGAAGCCCGCGAGTACGCGCTGCAGGCTGGCCCACGCGTCGGTGAACAGTTGGCCGGAGCGCGCCATCTCCACGCCTGCCGTGAACGTCGCGGCAGGCGTGGGCAGGTAGCGTGCCGGCTCAACCACGCCGCTGATGCTCAAACCCCACCAGATCGCCAGCGGGGCGATGATGGAAAGGCCAACCAGGACAACGGTTTCCATCCGCGAGTTGGGCTTGCGGATGGCAAGCAGGGACGGCGTCGGCCGGGCTGGACGGCGCCGCGGCAGGCTCATCCCGTAACCGCTTGCACGAACTTGGGTTCGAAGAGGCCGTCGAGCGAAGGCTTCGTATCCGCCAGCTTGGTGTCGACGAGGAACTGCGCGATCAGGGCGGCCTGATAGTTCAGGTTTGCCGGGGTGTTCCCGTTCGTGAACGCGGCGAGGTTCTGCTCCCGGGTGAAGATTGTCGTCCCGGCGTCATAGCCGCGGTACTCCTCAACGGTGACACCGGCCTTCTTGGCCATGATGGCGATGGCGGCTTCCTTGTTCGCCTGGATCCAAGCAAGTGTTTCAAACCAGGTCTTCACCACGGCCTGTACCTCCTGCGGGTGGGCGGACACGAAGTCGGCGGTGAATACCAGGTGGTCGGGGATGGCTCCCGGGAAGTCCTTGGATGAGGTCAGAACCTTGCTCCCTGGCCGTTTCAGCGCGTCGGAGGTGAAAGGTGCGAAGGCTCCGACCGCGTCCACCTGGCCCGAGGCGAATGCGGCCGCCGCGGCATCGGTCAGCAGTGGCTTGAGGACGATGTCGCTTTCTTTCATGCCCGCCTTCTGCAGTGCGAGCAGCAGCAGGTAGTGATCGACCGTGCTCTGCTCCACCGCGACCGTCTTGCCCTTGAGATCGGCGACACTGCTGACGCCTTCGGCGACGATGATCTGATCGTTGCCTGTCGAGTTGTCGTTGACCAGCACGATTTTCTGCTGCGCTCCGCCGCTGACCGACGCGAGCGTGTCGTTGAGAGTCTGGCTGTTGGCGTCGACGTTGCCGGTGGCCAGCGCCGTCAGGCTGTCGGTGTAGCTGTCGAAGTACTTGAGCTCGACGTCGACTCCGTTGCGGGCGAACAGTCCTTGCTCTTGTGCCACCTGCCAGGGGAACCAGCCCGGCCACGCGCTGAAGGCGAGCGTGACCTTTGCCTTGGCCGTCGTTGGTTCGCCTTGCGAGGTGCAGCCGGTCACGGCCAACGCCAGGGCGGCCGTAAGAATGATGAGCCTTCGGTTCATGATTTCTCCAATTTGGATGCGGGCAGATGACCGGCCCGGACCAGGCAACCGAGGGTGTCGCAGATGACGCGAGTGGCGATCAGGGCAGTGATTTCGGCATTGTCGTAGGGCGGGGAGCACTCCACCACTTCCATGCCGGCCAGCGGGCGCTCGGCTATCAGCTGGATGAACTTGAGCACCTCGCGGGGCAGGAAGCCGCCCGGTTCGGGCCAGCCAGTCCCGGGTACGAACGCCGCGTCCAGGCAGTCGACATCGAAGCTGAGCCAGACGGCGTCGGCGCCGTCCCAGGCGACCTCCAGCGCCCGTTCCGCGGCGGCTTCGATGCCCATCTCCACGCAGTCGGTCACCGTCATGATGGTGGTCCCGCGTTCGCGGCCGACCTTCACGCCCGGCCTGGGCGCTTGCCAGCCTCCGATCCCGATTTGCACCAGGTTTTTCGGTGGCACGTTCGGGATGTCGGTGGCGTGGAACCAGGGGGTGGTGTGCATCCGCTCGTCGAGGTCGGTTTCCTGGGTGTCGACGTGGCGGTCGAAGTGGATGATCCCGAGGTTGCCGTCCAGATGCTGGGCCACACCGCGAACGGTCGGGTAACCGATGGAGTGATCGCCGCCGAGCACCACCGGAAACGACCCTGAGGCGTAGACGTGCGCGACCGCTTTGGAGATCTGGTCGAAGGTCTTCTCGATGTTCGCCGGGATGGTGAATATGTCGCCCAGATCGGCGATCGTGATCGACTCGCGCAGGTCTACGCCAAGTTCGAACGAATATGGCCCGTAGAGGGCGGAGATCTTCCGGATGCCCTGCGGGCCGAACCTCGTCCCGGAGCGGTAGGTGGTGCCGCCGTCGAAGGGAGCGCCCAGTACTGAGACGTCGTACTCGCCGCAGCGCCTGACGTCCTCCAGATAGGGCGCCTTGAGGAAGGTGTTGATCCCGGCGAAGTGCGGCAGCTCCCCACGGGAGAAGGTGGGGATACGTTTGTCCACAATGGAATCGGCACCCGGCAGACCGAGCTCGAGGCCGCGTGCGACTTCCTCGTCCCATTTGGTCGTGGGCAGCTCTGCCTCACGCTCGACCGCGTACCTGGCCTCGGGACCGTGATGCTGCAAGCTCAAGCTCGCCTCCGTGGGGACTGAGACCGGCTGGGCTACAGCCAGTCTTCGGCTGTCTCCCGGGCTTTTGTCCCGCCGTGGAGCGCATCGCCGGCGTCACGGCCGAAGCACGTCACGGCAGCAAAGCACCTGCACCTCTCGGACCAGGCCCGCCCGCGCTCGGCGATGGGCGGCGGAACCCTAGGCGCGCCTCACATGGGGTGAGTCGCGGCCCAGTACACCCGCTCATGGTTTCCCATCGATTAATGGGAGGTTTCCAGCTGCGCACTGCCCTCGAGGGAGCCGATGAGGCGCGTCAGGAGTCCTGCTGCGAGTTCGCGGTCGCTTCGCGCCATCGGCAACGCCGCCATGCCGGCCTTGACCTGCTGGCTGATGCGCTGGTGAAGTCTGCGGCCGCGCGGTGTGAGATGCGCGCGGATGCGGCGGCGGTCGATCTCGTCAACCCGCCGGTACACAATGTTGTCATCAACCAGTTCGTCCATGAGTTTTGTCAGCGTGCCGGGCGGGAGAAACGCATGCTCGGCGATCTCGGTCATGTGGTGGCCGGTGCCGTCGGAGAGCAGGCTGATGACGCGCCAGGCGTCGAGGGTGCAACCTTGCGCTTCGAGGATCGCGGCGAGGCGCCGGCTTAGCAGCCGCTCGGCCCGCGTCAGCAGCTGGATCAGGTCCTGGGGCTGACCCGTGGGCACGGCGGTCATGGCAAGCCATGCTACAGAACGGCGGCATTTTCCGGGAAGCCTCTGGAGATCATGCAGCCGACCGGGAAGCATGTCGCTATGTCCCCGCGCCCTTTGTCTTTACTTGACGTGACAGGTGAGACGCTCGGTGTGGCGCTGGTGGTGCCGCTGCAGGGGCCGGCCGGGATCTTCGGGCCGAGCTGCGAGCTGTGCGCCGAACTGGCCGTCGAGGAGATCAACCGGGCGGGCGGTGTGCTGGGGCGTGAGCTTCGGCTGGTACCGGTGGATGGTGGCGCTGCGCCGGAGCTGGTGGCCGCGGAGGTCGAGGCGCTCGTCTCGGTGGGAGCGGTGCACGGGGTCACCGGGTGGCACATCTCCTCGGTGCGCCAGGCGGTGGCGCCGCGGATCGCCCACCGCGTGCCCTATGTCTACACAGCGTTGTACGAGGGCGGTGAGCGCACCGACGGCGTGTTCCTGACCAGCGAGACGCCCGAGATCCAGCTGTATCCGGCCATGCGGGCGCTGGCACCGGAGCGTCGGCTTCGGCGCTGGTTCGTGGTGGGCAACGACTACATCTGGCCGCGGCGCACAGCGCGGGCGGCGCACCGCTATGCGGCGCAATGCGAAGTGCGCATCTGCGGTGAGTCTTATCTGCCGCTGGGCACGCATGATTTTGCCGGCGTGCTGCGCCGCATCGAGGAAAGCGAGGCCGACGCGGTACTGATGCTGCTGGTTGGCAACGACGCCGTTCGGTTCAACCGGGCGTTCGCGAGGTACCGCTTGGATCAGCGGTGCGTACGGTTGAGCACCCTGATGGACGAGAACATGTTGCTGGGCAGTGGTGCGGCGGCGACTCGCGGGCTGTTCAGCACAGCGGGTTTCTTCGCCTCGTTGGTGACGGCGGAGAACCTCGATTTCCACGGCCAATACGCGCGCCGGTTCGGCGTGGACGCGCCGCCGCTGGGCAGCTTGGGCGAGTCGTGTTACGAGGGCGTCCTGCTGCTGTCGGCGCTCATCGAGCGAGCCCGGTCGCTGGATGTCCGGGCCATCGGTGCCAGTGCCGAAGCGGTTTCTTATGAGGGCCCGCGAGGACTGCTGCGGATGCACCGCCGGCACGTGGGTCAGCGTATTTATCTGGCCGAGGCGCGAGGGCTCGAGTTCGACGTTGTGGCTCAGCTGTAGGCGCAGGCTCGAGGGCTCTTGACAGCACGCTCAGTTCGCCCCCAAAATACTTCCTGTGTGAAACATCTCCCCGAGAGATGCACGTCGCGCCCCTTTCTGCGGGCGTGCAATAGCGTATTCAATTCGCGCCGACTTTTTATTGGTCGGCTATTTTGTTTGCTCTCCGAAAGCCGTATCGAATAGCCGAAGGAAACGGCGAATTAAGGGCTGCGAAACGTCGGCGAAATCGCTTTCGTCAACGCTGGCCTTGCCCCATTTAACGGAGCTAGGAGAGTTACATGGCCAGGTTTCGCGGACGCCGCGTAGCGGCATGCGCGGCGCTTCTCGTCGCTGCGGTGGCGCTTGCCGCATGTGGCAGCAAAACCGGTGAGAACACGTCCAGTGGCGGAGCGGCCGCGGACACCTCGGGCGACACCGTCAAGGTCGGCCTGCTCAACTCGCTGTCCGGCACCATGGCCATCAGCGAGGTCACCGTGCGCGATGCCCTCCTGCTCGCCGTCGAGGAGATCAACGCCGCGGGTGGGGTGCTGGGCAAGAAGATCCGGCCGATCAGCGAGGACGGTTCGTCGGACTGGCCCACCTTCGCCGAGAAGTCGGAGAAGCTCATCAAGCAGGACAAGGTCGCCGCCGTGTTCGGCTGCTGGACCTCGGCCAGCCGCAAGGCGGTCAAGCCGGTGTTCGAGACGAACAAGGCGCTGCTTTTCTATCCCGTGCAGTACGAGGGTCTGGAGCAGTCGCCGTACATCTTCTACACCGGCGCCACCACCAATCAGCAGATTGTCCCGGCGCTTGACTACTTGAAGGGCCAAGGGAAAACCACGATCTACCTTGTCGGCAGCGATTACGTCTTTCCGCGTACCGCCAATAAGATCATCAAAGCGTACGCGACGGCCAACGGCATGACCGTGCTCGGCGAGGACTACGCGCCCCTCGGCTCAACCGAGTTCGGCACGATCGTCAACAAGGTCAAGGCGTCCAAGGCGTCGGCCGTGTTCAACACCCTCAACGGCGACAGCAATGTGGCTTTCTTCAAGGAGTACAAGTCGGGCGGCCTGACCGCCGCGACCATGCCGGTCGTCTCGGTTTCGATCGCCGAGGAAGAGGTCAAGAGCATCGGCACCCAGTATCTCGACGGGCAGCTCACCGCCTGGAACTACTACCAGACCACCCCGGGCGCGGCCAACGACAAGTTCGTCAAGGCATACAAGGCAAAGTTCGGCGCAGACAAGCCGACAAGCGACCCGATGGAGGCCGCCTACGTCTCGGTCTACCTGTGGAAGGCCATGGTCGAGAAGGCCGGCTCCTTCGACGTGGAGAAGGTCAAAGCCGCCTCCGATGGGATCACCTTCGACGCACCCGAGGGGAAGGTGACCATCGACGGTGCCACCCAGCACATCTCCAAGACCGCTCGGATCGGCAAGGTCGGCTCCGACGGCCTGATCACCGAGGTGTGGAACTCCGGCCAGCCTGTCAAGCCGGACCCGTATCTCAAGGGCTACACCTGGGCGAGCGGACTGTCCTAAACCGACGGTATACCGGTGCGGGCGGCCGTCCCGCGCCGGCACACCGAATTCCGAATGGACCCCCCATGGTCATCGTCAGTCAACTGTTCACGGGCATCAGCATCGGCGCCGTGCTCCTGCTCATCGCGCTCGGCCTGGCCCTGACCTTCGGCCAGATGAACGTCATCAACATGGCCCACGGCGAGTTCATCATGGCCGGCGCCTACACCGTCTACGTGCTCCAGCAGGTCATCACCGGCGCCGGCGTCTCGATGCTCGTCGCGCTGCCGGTGGCGTTCCTCGTCGCCGGCGCGATGGGCGTCGTGCTGGAGCTGCTGCTCATCCGCCGGCTCTACGCCCGTCCACTCGACACGCTTCTGGTCACCTGGGGCGTTTCGTTGCTGCTGCAGCAGGCGGCCCGCGACATCTTCGGCGCTCCCAACGTCCAGACCCGGGCCCCCGATCTGCTCACCGGCAACGTGCGCGTCGTCGGTGATTTGGTGCTCGCCACCAACCGGTTGTTCATCCTCGCTCTTGCCGTCATCGCCGTCGCGGCGCTCACCGCCGGGCTGCGATTCACGTCGCTGGGCCGGCGTATCCGCGCGGTCGTCCAAAACCGCGACCTCGCCGCGGCGTCCGGCATCCCCACGGGCCGGGTCGACCGGCTGACGTTCTTCATCGGCTCCGGGCTCGCCGGTGTCGCCGGGGTGGCGCTGACCCTCCTCGGGCCGGTCGGCCCCACCATGGGTACAAACATAATCATCGATGCGTTCCTGGTCGTGGTGGTCGGCGGCATCGGGCACCTCAAGGGCAGCGTCATCGTCGCCTTCGTCCTCGGTGTGCTCCAGTCGATGATCGAGTACTCCACCACGGTGAGCGTTGCCAAGGTGGGCGTCTTCATCGCCATCGTGGCGTTCCTGCAGTGGCGGCCCCAAGGGCTGTTCACGCTGCGCACGAGGAGCCTGGCATGAGCGTATTGAAATACCGGGCGGGCATCGGCTTCGCCGTCGGGGCGGTGCTGTTGTTCGCCGTCGCTCCGGTGGCGCTGTCCGACTTCCGGCTCGGCCTGCTTTCCAAGTACCTGTGCCTGGCGATGGTCGCGATCGGCATAGGCCTTGCCTGGGGGCGCGGTGGCCTGCTCACCCTCGGCCAGGGAGTCTTCTTCGGACTCGGTGGCTACGCGATGGCCATGCACCTCAAGCTCGCCGACGCTGGCCCTGGCAACATGCCCGACTTCATGCAGCTGTACGGGCAACTGGACGAGCTGCCGCTGTGGTGGCGCCCGTTTGCCAACCCGTTCTTCGCGCTTGCGGCCACGGTGCTTTTGCCCATGCTGGTGGCCTTCCTGCTCGGCTCGCTTGTCTTCCGCCGCCGGGTGCGCGGCGCCTACTTCGCGATCCTGTCCCAGGCGCTCGCCGCCGCCACCGTGATATTCCTCATCGGACAGCAGGGCACCACCGGCGGTACCAACGGGCTCACCGACTTCCAGGGCTTCTTCGGGTACGACCTGGACGATCCGATAAACCAGAGGACGGTGTACTTCATCATCGCTGGCGCGTTGCTGGCGCTGTTGGCGATCGCCCGGCAGCTCATCCATAGCCGGTATGGCGAGCTGCTGGTCGCGGTCCGCGACAGCGAGGAGCGGGTCAGGTTCCTGGGCTACAACCCGGCCAACGTCAAGCTCGTCGCCTACGTGACGGCGGCCGGGATGGCGGGCCTGGCCGGGGCGCTGTTCGTGCCGGCGGTGGGCATCATCAACCCGGCTCTGATCGGTATCGTGCCGTCCATCGAGTTCGTCATCGGCGTCGCGGTCGGCGGCCGAGCCACCCTGCTCGGCCCGGTACTGGGCGCGATCGCCGTGGCGTGGGCGAGGACCACCCTTTCCGAGCAGTTCCCCGCAGCCTGGACCTACTTGCAGGGGCTGCTGTTCGTGCTTGTGGTCGCGTTCCTGCCGGGCGGGCTGGCGTCGCTTGTCAGGATGGCGAAGCGCCGAAGATCCCGCGATTTGCCGGGCAGCCGCCGCCCTGAAGTGGCCAACACCGACACCCGTCATACGGCCGAGCAGCAGGAGGTGGTGGCATGACCAACGGTCATGACCCGCGGCACACGGCCGAGCAGCAGGAGGTGGCGGGTATGAATCGCGATGCCTTGGCCGGCTTGCGCATCCGGGACCTGCGCGTGGTTTTCGACGGCTTGGCCGCGGTCGACGGCGTCAGCATCGACGTGCGCCCCGGCGACATCCGCTTCCTCATCGGGCCGAACGGGGCCGGGAAGACCACGCTGGTCGACGCCGTCACGGGCCTGGTACGGGCCACCGGTTCGGTGCGGTTCGGGGAGCACGAGCTGCTCGGCCGCCCGGTGCACCGGATCGCCCGGCTTGGCGTGGGCCGGACGTTTCAGACCGCCACGGTGTTCGAGGAACTGACCGTTCTCCAGAACCTCGACATCGCAGCCGGCTCCGGGCGGCGTCCACTCACGATGGTGCGCCGGCGCAAGGGCGTGCCACCGGAGGTGGCCCGGGCGCTGGAGACGATCGGGCTGACCGCGCAGCGGGACCGGCTCGCCGGCACACTCGCGCACGGGCAGAAGCAGTGGCTGGAGATCGGCATGCTGCTCGTCCAGGATGTGCAGCTGCTGCTGCTCGACGAGCCGGTCGCCGGGATGAGCCAGGAGGAGCGCGACGCCACCGGCGAGCTGCTCGGCGTGGTCAGCGCCGACCGCACGGTCCTGGTGATCGAGCACGACATGGACTTCCTGCGGCGCTACGCACGCACGGTCACCGTCATGCACGCCGGGAAGGTCCTGTCCGAGGGCACGGTCGCCCACGTCCAGGCAGACGCGAAGGTACAAGAAGTCTACTTAGGACATACCGATGCTCGAGCTTGACAACATCCACGCCGGGTACGGCCGCAGCATCGTCCTGCACGGGGTGTCCGTCGCCGTACCCGCCGATGGGGTGGCCGCGGTGCTGGGCCACAACGGCGCCGGCAAGAGCACGCTGCTGCGTGTCGCGATCGGCCTGCTCAAACCAAGGCTAGGGATGGTGCGTCTCGATGGGCAGGACGTCACCAGCCTCGCCCCGCACCAGCGCGTCGCCCGGGGCATGGCCTACGTACCCCAAGGGCAGCAATGCTTTCCGCACCTGACCACCGCCGAGAACCTTCAGCTCGTCGCCGATGGCCGTCCCGGCGGCAAAGCGGCGATCGCCGAAGCGCTTGACCTGTTCCCCGCACTGACCGGGCTGCTTGGGCGGCGAGCGGGTCTGCTCTCGGGCGGGCAACGCCAGCAGCTGGCGATCGCGCGTGCGTTGATCACCAGGCCGAGGGTGCTGCTGCTCGATGAACCCACCGAAGGCCTTCAGCCCACGGTCGTGGCGCAGATCGAGCAGACGATCCTGGCGGTGTCCGGCCGCGGCGACATGTCGGTCCTGCTCGTCGAGCAGCACGTCGGTTTCGCGTTGGCGGCGGCGCAGCGGTACTACGTGCTGGAGGCCGGTCGGGTGACCACCTCCGGTGACGGTGGCGAAGACGCCAGAGCCGCAGTCCGGCAAGCCCTCACCGTCTAATCTGGAGTGTCTCGTGTACCTGTCCCCGCACGAGCAGGACCGCCTGCTCATCCACGTTGCGGCCGACGTGGCCACCCGCCGGCGCGAACGTGGCCTGCGGCTCAACTATCCCGAGGCGGTCGCGGTCATCACCGCGTTCCTGCTGGAAGGTGCGCGCGACGGGCGTACCGTCGTCGACCTCATGGAGGCCGGGCTCCACGTCCTGTCCCGTGCCGATGTGCTTGACGGCGTCCCCGAGATGTTGAAGGAGGTGCAGGTGGAGGCGACGTTCCCGGACGGCACCAAGCTGGTGACGGTGCACCACCCGATCGCATGACTCCCGGCGAGATCCTGCCGGGCAACGGGCCGGTGGAGATCAACGCTGGGCGGCCGGTGACCACGCTGATGGTGATCAACACCGCCGACCGTCCCATACAGGTCGGCTCGCATTACCACTTCGCCGAGGCCAACCCGGGTCTGTCCTTCGATCGTGCGGCGGCGTGGGGGCAGCGCCTGGCGGTGCCGGCGGGGACCGCCGTGCGCTTCGAACCCGGCATGACCCGGCAGGTCGACCTGGTACCGCTGGCCGGATCGCGCAACGTGCCGGGCCTGCGCGGCGAATGCGGGGGTCCGCTGTGACATCGTTGGATCGGCGGCGCTATGCAGCCCTTTACGGCCCCACGGTCGGCGACCGGATCCGTCTGGCGGACACCAATCTGCTCATCGAGGTCGAGGCGGACCACTGCGCCGGCGGCGACGAGGCCGTTTTCGGCGGCGGCAAGGTGATCCGCGAGTCGATGGGCCAGTCCCGGGCGACCCGCGCCGAAGGAACCCCGGACACGGTCATCACCGGCGCGGTGATCCTGGATCACTCGGGGATAGTCAAGGCCGACGTCGGCATCCGCGACGGCCGGATCGCGGCGATCGGCAAGGCCGGCAACCCCGACACCATGGACGGCGTCCACCCCGACCTGGTGATCGGACCCTCCACCGAGGTCATCGCCGGAAACGGCAAGATCCTCACCGCCGGTGCCGTCGATACCCACGTGCACTTCATCTGCCCGCAGATAGTCGAAGAGGCTCTGGCCTCCGGTGTCACCACACTGGTGGGCGGCGGGATCGGTCCGGCCGAGAGCAGCAAGGCGACCACCGTCACCTCCAACGCCTGGCATCTTGCCCGTATGCACGAGGCCCTCGACGTGTGGCCGGTCAACGTGCTGCTGCTTGGCAAGGGCAACACCGTCTCTGAGGAGGCGATGTGGGAGCAGCTGCGCGCAGGGGCGGGTGGGTTCAAGCTACACGAGGACTGGGGCACCACCCCGGCGGCGATCGATGCCTGCCTGCGGGTGGCGGATGCTTCGGGGGTACAGGTTTCGATCCACACGGACACGCTCAATGAGGCCGGTTTCGTGCAGGACACATTGAACGCGATCAACGGCCGAGCCATCCACGCGTACCACACCGAAGGGGCGGGCGGCGGCCACGCCCCGGACATCATCACCGTCGCGTCGTACCCGAATGTGCTGCCGTCGTCGACAAATCCGACCCGGCCGTACACCCGCAACACCCTCGCCGAGCATCTGGACATGCTGATGGTCTGCCACCACCTGTCACCGTCCATTCCGGAGGATCTGGCGTTCGCCGAGAGCCGCATCCGGCCTTCGACAATGGCCGCCGAGGATCTGCTGCACGACCTCGGCGCCATCTCGATAATCGGCTCGGACTCGCAGGCGATGGGGCGCGTCGGGGAGGTCGTGATGCGTACCTGGCAGACCGCCCACGTCATGAAAGGACGCGTGGGTGCGCTGCCCGGCGACGGTACGGCCGACAACCACCGGGCCCGCCGCTACGTGGCCAAGTACACCATCTGCGCGGCGATGGCCAACGGCCTGGAGGCCGAGATCGGCTCGGTGGAGACGGGCAAGCTCGCCGACCTGGTCCTGTGGGAGCCCGCCTTCTTCGGCGTCCGCCCGCACCTGGTCGTCAAGGGCGGCATGATCGCGTGGGCGCAGATGGGTGACGCAAACGCCTCCATCCCGACGCCGCAGCCGATCCTGCCGCGGCCGATGTTCGGCGCGTACGGCGTCGTGCCCGCGGCGACCAGCGTCGCCTTCGTGGCGCCGGCCGCCCTGGAGGCGGGGCTGAAGCTGGACATCAGGCGGCGGCTGGTACCCGTCACCGACGTGCGTTCGCGCGGAAAGGCAGACCTGCCGCACAACAACGCCATGCCGCGCATCGAGGTGGAGCCCGATACGTTCACCGTCCGCATCGACGGCGAGGTGGTGGATCCCGACCCGGTCACCGAACTGCCGATGGCACAACGCTATTTCCTCTTCTAGCCGATGGATACGACGTTGCTCCTGCTCGCCGACGGCCGCTTCCCGTCCGGCGGCCACGCCCACTCCCACGGGCTGGAGGCGGCGGTGGCCGCCAGGCGGGTCACCGGAATCGTTGAGCTGGAGTCGTTTCTGCGCGGCCGGCTGGCGACCGCGGGCCGCGTGACGGCGGCATTCGCCGCGGCCTCGCACCTGGCTGCGGGCGGGGAAGTTCTGGCACGCCTCGATTTGGAGCTTGACGCCCGGACCGCCTCACCCGCGCTGCGGCTGGCCTCCAGGCGCCAGGGGCGGGCGGTGCTGCGCGCCGGCCGGGCCATCTGGCCCTCGCCGCTGTTCGACCGCGCTCCGCGCCACACCGACGGCTGCCACCACCCGATCGCGTTGGGGCTCACCGCGGCTGCCGCGAATCTCACCATCCACCAGACCGCGCTGATCGCCGCCTACGGCATCGTCACCGGGCCGGCCAGCGCCGCCGTCCGGCTGCTGGGCCTGGACCCGTACCAGACGCAGGCATTGCTGGCACGCCTTGCCGACGCCTGCGACCGGGTAGCCGAAACCGCTGCCGTACAGGCGAACGGGCCACCCGCCGACCTGCCGGCCAACACCGCGCCGCTGGCCGACATCTACGCCGAAACACATGCCACCTGGGAGGTGCGTCTCTTTGCGTCCTGACATCCCACACCACCACGACGAGACACATCACGCCGATCCGCATGCCCCCCTTGGCATGGGCGGGCGCGCGTTGCGCATCGGCATCGGCGGTCCGGTCGGGTCGGGCAAGACCGCCTTGGTCGCCGCGCTGTGCCGGGCGCTGGGCGGCGAGCTACGCCTCGGGGTGGTCACCAACGACATCTACACCACCGAGGACGCCGACTTCCTCAAGCACCATGGGGTTCTGCCGCCGGAGCGCATCCGGGCGGTAGAGACCGGCTGCTGCCCGCACACCGCGATCCGTGACGACATCTCGGCCAACCTCGATGCCATCGAGGATCTGGAGGCCACGCTCGGCCCGCTCGACCTGCTCCTGTTGGAAAGCGGCGGCGACAATCTCACCGCCACGTTCAGCAAGGGACTCATCGACTACCAGATCTTCGTTGTCGACGTGGCCGGTGGGGACAAGGTCCCGCGCAAGGGCGGACCCGGCGTCACCACCGCCGATCTGCTGGTCATCAACAAAACAGACTTGGCGCCCATGGTCGGCGCGGATCTGTCCATTATGGATCGTGACGCCAGGGCCCGCCGCGGCGATCTGCCCACGATCTTCCTGTCGATCGCGAAGGACAAGCACGCGACAGCGGTCGCGGACTGGGTACGCCATGTCTACGCGGACACCCGCTGATGCGTGCATACGCCAGGGTTGTCGCTGAAGCCGACGGGCGCGGCGGTACCCGCTTGGCTCACCTGCGCGGCGAAAGTCCGCTGCTGCTACGCCGCACCCAGACCGATGGTGGCCCGGCGACGGTCCACCTTGTCGGCGGCGCCGCCGGTCCGCTCGGCGGGGACGACCTGCGCCTGGACATCGAAGTGGGGCCGCACGCCGCCCTTTGCCTGCGTACCGTCGCCGCAACCCTGGTCCTGCCCGGGCGCGGCAATGCCCGCTCACAGTTCACCGTCGCCGCAACGGTCGCCGCGGGCGGGACGCTGCGCTGGCTACCCGAACCCACCATCGCCGCAGCCGGCAGCCGGCACACCACGCGCACCACCATCGAACTCTCGGACGGCGCGACACTGGTGTGGCGCGACGAACTCATCTGCGGCCGGCACAACGAACAACCCGGCGACGCCACAATCACCACTTCGGTGACCTACGCCGGTAAACCGTTGCTGCACCAGACTCTCGACGTTGGGCCGAGCGCCGACGGCTGGGCGGGTCCGGCCGTCCTCGGCGCCGCCAAAGCGACCGGATCACTCCTTCACGTGCACCCGGATTCGCAGCCTCCCGCGCCTTGTGTGCTCGGCCTCTCCGCTGTCCGCATGCCTCTGGCCGGACCGGCATCGCTGATCACCGCGACCGCGGATAACGCTCATACCTTGCGCGACTACCTCGCGCCGCCCGGAAGGCATCCCTGAGTGGCGGGTTACCATCCTGTCTGCGCAAGCTTGGCTGGCGGCCCAGCCGCGACAGTGTGGACACCGCGGATCCTGCTGTATGACATTGGGGAGGCCCGCGTTTCAGGTGACTGATGGGTGAACCGCTGGAGAATGTTGATGTCTAATATCACAGGTTTGTCCGGCGCGCATCCAGTTCTCTGACAGTTGCCAGCTCTATTCGAGCATTTCCATGCTTGATAGCCTCTGGCCAGCGGCCGGACGGCATCACCGCATCCGGCCTGCCTCAGTCGTGGACGCCAACGCTCGGGGAGTGGCCATGCGCGCAGGACGTCAATCCCGGTTCCACCGGCTCATGGCCGGCCTTCTCACAGTTACCGTCGGACTCACCGCCAACGTCGTGATCACCCGCTCGGCCAACACGCTAAGCGGTTGCGGCCGAATCGGGTACGCGTATGACGCCGCCGGCCGGTTGGTGGGCGTATCCAATCAGGACGGCACCACCGCGTCGTACACCTATGACGCGACCGGCAACGTCACCGGGGTGGAGAACACAGGGACCCGGCTGGTGTGGGTGCAGTCGGTTGTGCCCGCCCGCGGCCCGGTCGGCACCACCGTAACCATCACCGGCGGCTGCTTCTCCTCGACGCCGGGCGACCATGTCGTGCGCTTCGGCGATGTGGAGGCCGAGGTCACCGAGGCGTCGCCGCTGCGCCTTGTCGCGCTCGTGCCTCCCGGGGCCGAGTCGGGTCCGGTGAGTGTCACCAAGGACGGCATCACCGCCACGAGTCCCTCCACATACACGGTGACGACCGGCAGCGCCGCCGGCCCGACGATCGGCTCGGTCGCTCCCACGCTGGTGGTGCCCGGCGGCGTCGTCACGGTCAACGGCTCCGGATTCGAGACCGACCCGCTCAAGGATGCGGTGCGCCTCAACCAGACGTGGACCACCGTGGAGTCCGCCTCGGCCGGCTCGATGAGCATCAAGGTGCCGATCGCGACCGGGACCGGGCGGGTCAAGGTGCGCACCGCGTATGGCAGCGCCCAGAGCGCCGCCGACGTGTTCGTCGTCCCCTCGCCGTATGCCGTCGCGGATGTGGCGCAGACCAACCGCGTGGCCATCGGTTCCGCGCAGACCGTCACGCTGCCGACCGCCGGCAAGATAGCCCTCCTCGCGTTCGACCTCGCCGACGGGCAGAACGCCACGGTATCGCTGTCCGCCAACACATTCGGCTCCTGCGGTGTGAACGTGTACGTGCGCAACCCGCGCGGGGTAACGGCTCGCACGGTCACCTGCCTTGGCGCGACCGGGTTCGTCGACAAGTTCGGCGGCATGGCCGGCACGTGGACCGTGCTCGTCGCCGGGCAGGGTGCGGCCACCGGGTCGATTACCGCCACGGTGAACAACCTGCCGCCGGATCCGGTGTTCACCGCGCAGCTGAACGGTCCCGCGGTCACGGCCACGACAACGGTGCCCGGGCAGAACATGTCGGTGAACTTCGCCGGCACCGCCGGGCAGCGGGTGTTCTTCAAGTTCACCAACAACACGTTCGGTTGCTGCCTGTCCGTCGTGGTGCGCAAGCCGGACGGCAGCACGCTTGTGTCGACGTCGATCAGCACCGACGGTTCGATTGACACGACAACGCTTCCGGTGGATGGCCCGTACTCCATCGTGTTCAACCCGAGCGGCGCCTCGGTGGGTTCGGTCACAACCCAGCTATATTTGGTGCCGGCTGACGCTACGGGCTCGGCGACAATCGATGGGCCGGCGGTAACCGTCAGCACGACCGTGCCGGGGCAGAACTCGGTGGTCTCGTTCAGTGGGACTGCCGGGCAGCGGGTGTTCTTCAGGTTCAGCAACAACACTTACGGCTGTTGCCTGTCGGTCGTGGTGCGCAACCCGGATGGTACGACACTC
>DASUXL010000144.1:0-6155 GCA_036377915.1 Candidatus Limnocylindrales bacterium | reverse complement strand
GCGGGCGGTCACCCGTGAGGGTGACGTCGTCGGCCGGTTCACCGGCTCCGGCGGCTCCGGCAAGGCGCAAAGCTTCCTGGAGATCCAGGCGGCCGTCGACGAGGCCCGCGCCCAGCGGCTGGCGGCCGAGGAGATGATGTCCGAGCTGGGCGAGGAGCTCGTCGAGGCGCGTGAGGTGGTCTCGACCCGCAAGGACACGGTGGACACGGCGGCGGCCGCGAAGCGCGCGGCCGAAGGCGAGCGCAATGCGGCCGCCCGCAAGCTTGCCGAGCTGACCGCGGCGGCGCGTTCGGCGCAGGCCGAGGCGCAGCGGCTGGCGCAGGCGCGGGACAAGGCGCAGGGCGCCCGCGAGGAGGACGTGCAACGCCTGGCGCAGCTGGAAGAGCGGCTGGCGCTGGCAGAGGCGACCCCGGTCGACGAGGAGCCGTCCACCGAGGAGCGTGACCGGCTGGCGGCGCTGGTGCCGCAGGCCCGGCAGAACGAGGTCGAGGTACGCCTGGCCGTGCGCACCGCCGAGGAGCGGGTCGCCTCGATCGCCGGACGCGCTGAATCCCTTCTGCGGCAAGCAAATGCGGAGCGTGCCGCGGCCGAGCGCGCGGCGGCGCGCCGGATCGCCCGCCAGCGTGGCGCCACCGTGGCCCGCGCGGTCGAGCTGGGCACGCGCGAGATCCTCGCCCGGCTCAACCTGGCCCTGCAAGCCTCCGCCGAGCGCCGCGACGAACTTGCCGAGCTGCGCACCGGCAGGGAGGCCGAGCTGACCCAGGTGCGCGGCGCGGCCAAGCGCCTCGGCGACGAGCTGGCAAGGCTCACCAACGAGGTGCACCGCGACGAGGTGGCCCGGGCCGAGCAGCGCATGCGCATCGAGCAGCTGGAGAACAGGGCGGCCGAGGAGTTCTCGATCGACGTCGAGACCCTGATCGCCGAGTACGGCCCCGAGGTGACGATCCTGACCGAGTCGGGTGACGAGGAGCCGTTCGACCGGGCGATCCAGGAGAAGAGGGCGGCCAAGGCCGAGCGCGAGTTCGCCTTGCTGGGCAAGGTGAACCCGCTGGCGCTGGAGGAGTTCGCGGCGCTGGAGGAGCGGTACAAGTTCCTCTCCGACCAGCTGGAGGACCTCAAGGCGACCCGCCGCGACCTGCTCACGGTGGTCAAGGACGTGGATGACCGGATCCTTGAGGTGTTCGCGTCGGCGTTCTTCGACACCGCCCGCGAGTTCGAAGTTGTCTTCCCGATCCTGTTCCCCGGCGGCGAGGGCCGGCTGGTGCTGACCAACCCCGAGGACATGCTGACCACCGGTGTGGAGGTGGAGGCGCGCCCGCCCGGCAAGAAGATCAAGCGGCTGTCGCTGCTGTCCGGCGGCGAGCGTTCGCTGACCGCGGTCGCGATGCTCTGTGCCATCTTCCGCGCCCGGCCCAGCCCGTTCTACATCCTTGACGAGGTCGAGGCGGCGCTCGACGACGTGAACCTGGGCCGCCTGATCAACCTGCTCAGGGACCTCCAGGAGAAAAGCCAGCTGATCATCATCACGCACCAGAAGCGGACGATGGAGGTCGCCGACGCGCTCTACGGCGTGACCATGCGCAACGGTGTCACCGAGGTCATCAGCCAGCGGCTGTCCCGAGATGGTGAATGACCCGCTGAAAGATCCGCTGAATGATCCGGCAATTTGCCAGGCAAATTGCCGGATCTTGGGGGCGGGATGAGGCGTAGGCACAAGGCGCACGCGCTCCTGATCGACTTTGACGGGGTGCTGCGCCACTACGACCGGCCGCTCAGCGAACAGATCGAGGAGCTGCACGGGCTGCCGCGCGGGGCGTTCCTTGAGGCGGGGCTGGAGTGGACCCGGTACATCCCGGCGGTGACCGGGGCGTGGACGCGCGAGCGGTGGCTGGACGCGATCGCCGAGGCGACCGGTGCGCCGCGCGAGGCGGTCATGGAGTGGGACACCTACCGGGGCTACATCGACCATGAGGTGCTGGCGTTCGTGCGGGAGGTGCGTGCCGCGGGGCGCCCGGTCGGGCTCGCCACCAACGCCACCTCCGATCTGCGCGACGATCTGGCACGGTTCGACCTTGGGCAGGAGTTCGACGCGGTGATCTCCTCAGCGGAACTCGGAAGCCATAAGCCAAGCAAAGAGTTCTTTGTCGCCGCGTGCGCTGCCGTCGGTACCCCCGCGGAAAAGGTCTTATTCGTTGATGACACGGACCGGAACGTGCAGGGAGCGCGGGTGGCCGGGTTGTCGTCGCTGCGCTACACCGGCCTGGGGGATCTGCGCTATATCCGTGCGGCGCTTGCCATCCCGCCGGATCCGCCGCTGATGTGAAGCTCGGTGGTCAGCTCGTCGCCGGTGAAGGTCAGGGTGGCGATGGCGTTGGCGAAAATGGGGCGGGTCAACGGTTTCCAGCGCACCGCCGGCCGTGGCACCCCGGCGAGGCGGGCGGCGAGAGCGGCCGGGCCGGACAGCAGCGGTGACCAGCCAAGACGCAGCAGGGTCCGCATGGTGCCGGACAGGTCGTTGTTCAGCGGCGAGCACGTGACCTGGAGCAGGCGCGGGCGGCCGGGAAGGAATGCTTGCGCCACATAGGAATGGTGCACATCGCCGCCGATCACGGTGACCGTCGCGGGCTTGCCGGCGGCCTGGATGATCGAGGTCAGCTCCTCGAACGAGTGGCCAACGGCCGCCCAGTGCTCAAGGTCATAGCGCCTGCGTAAGCGTTCCATGACACCACCGAAGCGATGGGAGAGGACTTCCATCAGCCCTTCGCCGTGGTGGATCGCGGGCGCCAGGAGCCACGGCAGCGAGCACGCGATCACCAGGTGGTCGCGGTCGGCCTGCGTGTCGCGGGCCAGATCATCCCACTGGGCCTGCGGAAACATGCGCCGCTCGGGCCCGTCGAGCACGCGGCTGCCGCGGCAGTCCAGCATGATCACCCGGATCCGTCCGATGTCGACGGTGAAGTTCCAGTTGTGCGGCGGCGCTTTCGGGTTGGCCGCCCTCAGCTCGTCCGGCGGCAGGTTGCCAAGGTGCTGGAAGAGCCAGTAGGACAGCAGCCCGGCCCGGATGTGATCGCTCCAGTGCGGGCGGGCCGACATCTCGGCGACCCAGGCGGCGGAGGAGTTCCAGTCGTCATGGATTTCATGATCATCAAAAATCATTATCGTGGGTACCGTCGAGAGCAGCCAACGCACCGAAGAGTTGGACCAGGCAGCCTGATAGAGCGCGACATACTCCTCGAACGCCCACACCTCATCGGCGTAGATCTGGTCGCCGATCAGGGCGAGCAGGTCCGGCAGCAGGTTGCTCTTCATGACCTCGTCCGCAAAGACCTCCAGAGCGTCGGGGTCGGGCCGCCGCTTCGGATCCCGGCAGGAGCCGAAAGCGATCTTGGTCCAGGCCCCGGTGCCGATGCGTATCAGTGACGGCGGCTGGTGACGCGGCGGCCAGACCTGGCGCTCGTCGAGATAGACCCGGTACTCGGTGTCGCCGGTGGGTAATCCGGACACGATCGGCAGGGCGAGGTGCACACCCTCGACCTCAAAGGTGGACTGCACCGCCTCGGCGGGTCCGGCCTGCACCCTGACGGTCGCGGGCCCGTCAGTCTGAAGCCAGATGACCGCTTCGTCACCGACTACACGGCGCAAGATGGGACCGAGGATGAGGTTGGCCACACGAATAATGCTCCAGCATCGGCGTGACGTGGGACCGGCCCGACACGGTTTGAGAGGATGCCCGACATGGAACCGATCGTCGTCATACTCGTGATCATCGCCGTGCTTGTCGCCGGTGGCCTGGGCCTCGTCATCTCGCGCCGCGGCCGTCAGCCACAGCTGCCTCCCACGGAAGAACCACAGTCCCCGACGATCGCCCCGCCCGTCGTGGTCGAGGAACCGCCGGCTCCGCAGGTGGAGACCCCCATCCCGACGGAAGGGCGGCTGGTCCGGCTGCGTGCCCGGCTCGCCCGCTCGCAGGGCGTATTCGGCAAGGGCCTGCTCGGGCTGCTCTCCCGCGAGCACCTCGACGACGACGCCTGGGACGAGGTCGAGGAGACGCTGCTCGGCGCCGACGTCGGGGTCAAGGCCACCACCGAGATCGTGGCGCGCCTGCGCGAGCGCACGAAGGTCCTCGGCACGCGCAGTCCCGAGCAGCTTCGGGCGCTGCTGTCCGAGGAGCTGACCGGTGCCCTCGACCCGTCGCTAGACCGCTCGCTCAAGGCCTCGCCGGTCGACGGCAAGCCCGCGGTGATCCTCGTCGTCGGGGTCAACGGCGCCGGCAAGACCACCACCTGCGGCAAGATCGCGCGGGTGCTCGTCGCCGACGGCCACAGCGTCGTCCTCGGCGCCGCCGACACCTTCCGCGCCGCCGCCGCCGAGCAGCTGTCGACCTGGGCCGGGCGGGTCGGTGCCGAGGTGGTCCGCGGGGCGGAGGGTGCTGACCCGGCCGCTGTCGCGTTCGACGCGGTCCGCAAGGGGATCGACTCGGGCGTGGACACCGTACTGATCGACACCGCCGGGCGGCTGCAGAACAAGGTAGGGCTGATGGACGAGCTCGGGAAGATCAAACGAGTGGTGGAGAAGCACGGCCCGGTATCGGAGACTTTGCTGATCCTGGACGCGACCGCCGGACAGAACGGATTGTCGCAGGCCAAGGTGTTTACCGAGGTCGCCGATGTCACCGGGGTGGTGCTTACCAAATTGGACGGAACGGCCAAAGGCGGTATCGTAATCGCGGTGCAGCGTGAGTTCGGGATCCCGGTGAAGCTTGTCGGCCTGGGCGAAGGACCCGATGATCTGGCCCCGTTCGAGCCATCCGCTTTTGTCAATGCTCTGCTGGGTGACGAGTGATAGAGATCCCGCTGCGGGGCGGCAACGTCAGCACCGTCGTCAGGGTGGGGGAGACGGTGCGGCGAAACGCCGGGCCGTGGACGCCGACGGTGCACTCGCTGCTGCGCCACCTTGAACGCGCCGGTTTCACCGGATCACCGCGCGTGCTCGGGATGGACGAGCGCGGGCGGGAGGTGCTCTCCTACGTCCCCGGCGAGTGCGGTGAGTATCCCCTTGCCCCCCATTGGGTAACCGACGAGGCCCTCGTCACCGTCGCCACCATGCTGCGCATGTTCCACGACGCCCAGGCCGGATTCCGCCCACCGCACGGCGCGGTATGGCGCTCGTTCGGCCCGCCACCACCGGACGCCGAGGTGATCTGCCACCACGACGCCGCGCCGCACAACGTCATCTGGCGCCCCGACGGAACCCTCGCGATGATCGACTTCGACCTTGCCTCGCCCGGGTCGCGCATCTACGACGTGGCGTATGCGGCCTGGACGTGGGTACCCATCTTCAGCGACCGGGATTCGATAACCCTCGGCTGGCATCACCCCGACCGCCCCCGCCGCCTGCGCCTGTTCGCCGACGCCTATGGCCTGATCCCGCGCGACCGGCACCGGCTGGTGCGCACGATCCGCAAGCGCATCGTGGACCACGTGGAAGGCATCCGGCGCCTTGCCAACGCGGGAGAGCCGGCGTTCGTACGGATAGTGCAGAAGGGCCACCTCAGGCGGCCCCTCCGCGATCTTCGGTTGATCGATTACGAGCGCTACACCTTCGAGCACGCTCTCCGCTAATTCCTAGGTTGGGGGTCCGAGCTCGACGGTCAGCGGTGCCGGGAACTCCGGCGCGGCAGGGAAGCGGACCCGGAACCGGAACTCACCGCCCGGTGGCGTGTCATCTCGCAGCGTCATGAACGCGCGCTCCACCCCGGGGCCTGCGCTCATCAGGCTCCCCAGGCTCTGCGCCGCGTATTGCCCGACAACGTCGTTGACCACGGGAGCCAGCTCGAACAGGATGGCCGCCTCGTTGCACGGGTTGCAGATGAACGCCTCGGCCCCGGTCACGTCGACCTCGAGGGAGGCCGGGTCGGAATTGGTCCGGACCCGGCAGGCGCTCGACTGCAGCGGAAGCAGCTCATTGCACCGCGACAGTGCGGTCGGCTCGCCGGTGTGACCGTCGTAGTGCTTGCCGACGGGCGCGTCGCCGACCGAGAAAATCCCTGGGTGCCCGAGAACCGTGACGCCGTCCAGGGTCGTGACCGACCCGAATCCGTCGGCGGGCCGCAGCGCGTACTGGGTCACCCCCTCGTTGTCGCAGGTCCCGAACGG
>DASUXL010000143.1:0-15505 GCA_036377915.1 Candidatus Limnocylindrales bacterium | reverse complement strand
CTCCATGTCGGTCGGCTGACCTGTGCATAGAACACAGTAGTACATGGCTGAAGCTCATCGCCGAACGCATAACGCGGAGCCCGGTTCTTGACCGACGGACCCTCCGTCCAGCAAGAACCGGGCCCCACTTCCCCCCGGTTTGGTTCCCTCGCGCGTAGCTCGGACTTTCGTCTGATAACGCTGCGTGGTTATAGAGTCACACTCCGTCGAGTTGATGTCAAGCAAAAACCGACAAGTCCGACTCGTTCTTGGCCGTTCCCGAGAGGAAATGATCAAAGGGAAGTGACGTAGACCTCTGCCCCGCCGGCCGACGTGAAGACCAGAGGGTCGGCGCCGGCAAGTCCGAAAGCCGACTCCCCGCCCGCGAGCGTGACATCGCCCTCAGCGTCGCTGACCGTGACGCTGCCGGACAGGCACAGCACGGCGCGAGGCCCATCTGGGTCGAGCACGACAGGAGCGCCGTCGCCCGCGAGCCGCACGCGGTAGAGCCGGAAGTCCGGCACCGGAACGGGCCAGGTGACCACCCCCGGCATGACCGGCTCGGGCGAGACCACCGGCATCGGGGCCGGCTCGAAGCTCAGCACGCGCAGCAGCTCCGGAACATTGACGTGCTTGCGGGTCAGGCCGCCGCGCAGGACGTTGTCGCTGGCCGCCATGACCTCGATGCCCGCCCCCTCGACGTAGGCGTGCAGGGTCCGCGCCGGCATCCACACCGCCTGCCCGGGGCGCAGCGTCATGTGATTGAGCAGCAGGGCGACCGCCACCCCGGCATCGCCCGGGTAGAAGCGGGCAAGCCGGGCCGCGAACGGATCCCGGGCCGCCACAGCCTCCCCGATTCCCGGCATTTTTAGCAGGGTACCCAGAGCCTCTCGCAGAGATCCGGCGGTGAGATGATCCACTACGCCGTCAAGCTCCGGCAGGCCCAGACCGCGGAAGACCGCGATCGACTCGTCCAGCGGCCGGAACCCGCACAGCGCCTCGAAGTCGCCCAGCGCCACGAGCAGTTCCGGCTTGTGGAACGGGTCGACGTAGCTGCGCTCAGGCGACCCCTTGGGCACCCCGGCGGCGTCCTCGGCCTCATAGCCGGTGCGGGCCTGCTGCGGATCCGGGTGCGCCTGCACCGACAGCGGCTGCTCGGCGGCGAGCAGCTTCATCAGGTACGGCAGTCGCGGCCCGAACCGCGAGACCGTGGAGGCGCCGAGGAAACGCTCGGGCGCCGCCTCGATCAGCTTGTCCAGCGGCTGACCGTCCACTATGGACGGGGCGTCGGGGTGGGCGCCGATCCACAACTCCGCCTCGGGTTCCGGGCTCGGCACGGGCCGTCCCTGCACATTGGCGATGACCTCGCGCGACCCCCAGGGGTACCCCCGGATAATGTTTTGCAAAACAAGCAATTGTCTAGCCTTCCCGGCGGAAGATGTCGGGCTCGAGATAGATCGCGCGAGCGATCGGGACAGCCTCGCGGATGCGGGCCTCGGCGGCGTCGATGCCCAGGGCTATCTTCTCCCCGGTCTCGTCGTCCCGCACCGCGATCTTAGCCGCGACCAGCAGCTCGTCCGGGCCGAGATGCAGCGTCTTCATGTGGATGACGCGCTCGATCTCGGGGCCGTTGACGATCGCCTGCTCGATGGCCCGGACGTGCTCGTCTGTGGCGGACTCGCCCAGCAGCAGGCTCTTTGTCTCGATCGCGAGGATCACGGCGATCGCGACCAGCAGAACACCGATCATGGCTGTGCCAATCGCGTCCCACAGGCCGTCGCCGGTGATCAAGGTCATGCTGACGCCGAACAGCGCGAAGACCAGACCCAGCAGGGCGCCCAGGTCCTCCAGCAGGATCACCGGCAGCTCCGGCGCCCTGGCGTGCCGCACGAACTTGACCCAGGAAGCGTTGCCGCGCACCATGTTCGACTCTCTGATCGCGGTGCGGAAGGAGAACGACTCCAGCACGATCGCGACGAGCAGGACCGTCACCGGTACCCATTGCCACTCGTGGATGCCCTCGCGGGTCTCGAACTTGTGGTACGCCTCGTAAAGCGCGAAGAGACCACCGACGGTGAACAGCACGATGGAGACGATGAACGCGTAAATGTAGCGGTCACGCCCGAAGCCGAAGGGGTGCTGCGGCGTCGCCGCCCGCTTGGCGCGCCTGCCGCCGAACAGCAGCAGCACCTGGTTGCCCGAGTCCGCGACCGAGTGGACCGACTCGGCAAGCATCGACGACGACGCGGTCAGCAGGAAGGCGATGAACTTGGTGATCGCGATGCCGATGTTGGCGAAGAGAGCAGCAAGGATCGCCCTTGTGCCATGTGCCTCAGCACTCATGCCGAAGCCTCCTGCGCCGGCTTCACTCGGCCCGAGCCTCGCGAGGCATGAGCGAATCCCAATCTCATGATGAGCTCCAGCAAGCTTCCGCTCATGGTTTTCTCAACTTCTCCTTCAGGTCCGTGACGGCCGGCACCGCCATCGGGTCGAGCCCATGCCCAAGTCCCAAGTAGACGGAGGCGAAGTCGGGCGCGGCGACCAGCGTCGCCAGCCGCTCCAGAGCGGAACCGCCCTCGGCGGTCAGGATGCCCACATCGATCCCACGCCTCTCCGCGATCTCCTGCACCACCTGGGCCCGCCGATCCGATGCCGGGGCCGACCCGGTGTCATCGTCGGCCAATCCACCATCGCACAGCAGCACAACCTTCAGCCGCGGGGGTGCGCCGGCCTCGTCCTCGGGTTCATCGCGATCGGCGAAGATGTCCCGTTCAGCCTCGGCGAGCGCCCCGAACACGCCGTCGAGCAGGCCGACCCGGCCGCGGCCCGCCTCGCCCAGCGCGTCGGTGACGACCGGGTAGCGGGCGTTGGCGGAAAGCATGTCGCCGTAACGCAGCGCGGCAACGTGCGAAAGCGGGGAATCACCCCAGATGACCGGAATCGACCCGGCGAGGTTGAGCGCCAAAGTCTTGGCCGGGTTGACGAACGACTCGGCGGTCGGGCGGCACCGGTCGGCCTCGAGGTCCAGCCGCGACGCCGTCTCCGCCAGATCCGCCTCGTTGACCTTGACAAGGCCGAGCGTGCGCGCCGCGAGCAGCACGGGAACGGTCAGGCCCCAAAGGTTTGCCCGCGCCGGGCCACGCCTCGGGATCGGTACGAACGGTGCCCTGTTGCGCTCGGCCGTGGCGTGCAAAGGCGAATCCGGCGCGCCGATCGCGACCAGCCGCGCACCGCGCCGCCCCGCCGCCTCGGCGATCGCCAGCGCCTCCGGCGAACGCCCGCTCGCCGACACCGCGATCACCACATCGGCGGCGCCGATCCAGCCCGGCACCTCCATGCTGCGGTGCACCAGCACCGGCACGAGACAGCGCGGACCCGCCACGGTGACAAGGATGTCCCCGGTGCGGGCGGCCGTCCCGGCCCCCGCCACGATCACCGCACGTGGGCGTCCCTCATCGGCGAGGCCGGACAGGTCGGTCTCGGCCGTCAGCGTCGCCGCCTCCCGCACCTGCGCCCCCGCCGAAGCGATCGCGCGCAGCATGCCGCCCGGATCCCGCGCCGCCAGAGCTGGAGCGTCATCGAGCAGGTCATGGTCGAACGAACGGCTTCCCCGCACCCCCGCGGTGCCCTCGATGCCTGCTGCCATCGCCTACTTCACCTCCAGCGCCTCTTCGACCAGCAAGACTGGCAGCCCGTCCTTGACCGGATAGACCCGCCCGCACGACGTGCAGGTGAGGGTCTCAGCCTGCGGATCGTGGCGAAGCGGTGCGTGGTCGGCCGTGGGGCACGCGACCATCTCGAGCAGTTGCGGATCGAGCGACATGTGCAGCAGCTTACCCAGCCGCGGGATACCTAACGATCGCTAGGACCTCGTCGCGTAGCCGCGCCATGCGCTGCTCGGTCGGGGCCTCCACGTTGAGGCGCAGCAGCGGCTCGGTGTTCGACGGGCGCAGGTTGATCCAGCTCCCGTCGGTGAAGCTGACCGTCAGCCCGTCCATCTCGTCCTGCGGCTCGTTGGCGAAGTGCGCCTTGACGTCGGCAAGCTTCGCCGCCTGGTCGTCCACCCGGGAGTTGATCTCACCGGAGGCAACGTAGCGCTCGAACTTCTGGCCCAGCTCGGAGAGCGGCTCGTCCGACTCCCCCAGCGCCGCGAGCACGTGCAGCGCCGCGAGCATGCCCGTGTCAGCGCCCCAGAAGTCCTTGAAGTAGTAGTGCGCCGAGTGCTCGCCACCGAAGACCGCGCCCGTCCTGGCCATCTCGGCCTTGATGAACGAGTGCCCGACGCGCGTGCGCACCGGCGTCCCGCCGTTCTCCCTGACTATTTCGGGTACCGCCGAAGAGGTGATGAGATTGTGGATGATCGTGGAGCCCGGGTGCTTGGCCAGCTCCCGCGTGGCGACCAGCGCCGTGATCGCCGACGGTGAGACCGGGTCGCCGTTGGCGTCGATGACGAAGCAGCGGTCGGCGTCGCCGTCGAAGGCCAGCCCGATGTCGGCGCGATGCTCGACGACCGCCTTCTGCAGATCGACAAGGTTGGCCGGCTCGAGCGGGTTGGCCTCGTGGTTGGGGAACGATCCGTCGAGCTCGAAGTAGAGCGGGACGATCTCCAGCGCCTCGACCGTGCCGAGCACCGCCGGGACCGTGTAGCCGCCCATGCCGTTGCCGGCGTCGACAACGACCTTCAACGGCCGGATCCCGGACAGGTCGACCAGCTTGTGCAGGTACTCGGCGTAGCCGTCAAGCATGTTGCGCGTCTCGACGGTGCCCGCCGGCTCCGGCATCGGCTCGCTCAGCAGCCCCTGCGCCCGCTCGCGGATCTCGCGCAGCCCGGTGTCCTGCCCGACCGCCTTCGCCCCCGCAAGGCACATCTTGATCCCGTTGTACTGCGCCGGGTTGTGGCTGGCCGTGAACATCGCCCCGGGCATGCCAAGCACGCCCGAGGCGTAGTACAGCATGTCCGTGGAGCCCAGGCCCGCGTTGACGACGCTGACCCCCTCGGCGCGCACCCCGCGGATGAACGCCTCGACCAGGACCGGCCCCGTCTCCCGCATGTCATGCGCGACCACGATGGAGCCCTTGTCCTCGCCTATCGAACGCAGCGTCTGCGCGAATGCCCGCCCGATGGCCCCGGCCACCGTCTCGTCGAGCTGGTCGGGGACGGTGCCGCGCACATCGTAAGCCTTGATGATCTGAGCCAGGTCATATGTCACGGCTTCAGCCTAAACGGGGGCTCTGGAGCCGGGGTCACCCCCTACGCCGTCACGCGACCTTGTCATCCCACCTTATCCGGAAGTCGCTGATCCAGCCGAGGGCGTTGCGCTTCTCGAGCTGCCGCATCATCACCGGCATCACCAGGTCCCGCATGAACGCGCCGACCAACCCCGGCGCCTTGCCGGAACCGTTGCGTTTGCCTTGCGCCACAACCTTTTCCACGCGGGTACGGCGCAGCCGCTCGAAGGTGGCGAAGGCGCCCGGAATCGAGGTGGCATCGCGCAGGCACTGGCCGAGCACGACCGCATCCTCGATCGCCATCGAGGCACCCTGGCCCGACGACGGGGACGTGGCGTGCGCGGCGTCGCCGACCAGCACCATGCGATCGTTCGACCAGCGCGGCACGGTCGGGAAGTCGTAGGTGTTCCAGCCCGGGAAGATGTGCTCGGTCGCCTCGATGATCTGGAGCATGGGACCGGTGTCGGTGGCGAAGAGGTCCAGAAGCCTTGCGCGCCATTGGGAAGGCGTGATGGCGGCGAGTTCGGCCTGGGTGGGCTCCTTGGGGCTGGGTGGATTGGCGAACCACCAGACTTCGCCGTTGGGGTGTACCAGGTACCCAAAAAAGCATCTCCGCCCAAAAATGAAGTGTTGCACTCCCGGCTTGCCCGGCACCTTCACCCCGCTGGCGAAGCCGCCCGTGTTGAGCAGGCCGATGTGGCGGGCGCGCGGCGCGTCCGGGTCGATCAGGGTGCGGGTGCGGGAGCGCAGCCCGTCGGCGCCGATGAGCAGGTCGCCGGCGGCGGTGGTGCCGTCCTCGAAATTCGCCGTCACGCCGTCGCCTTCCACGAAGGCGTCGGTCAGGCGCTTGCCGTACTCGATCTGGACGCCGCGGCGGACGGCCTCGTCGCGCAGGGCCGCGTAGAGGTCGGCGCGTTTGAGGGTGCGGCTGGGTGTGGCGAAGTCGGCCAGCAGCTTGCCCTTGGCGTTGGTTATGCGCATGCGCGGGCTCTGCATGCCCAGCCCGCTCACGGTGTCGTACAGGTCGAGTTCGCGCAGGGCGGCAAGCCCGTTGGGCGCCAGTGTCAGGAACGCGCCGACGCCGTCGGAGCCGCGGCCGTAGGCCTCGTAAACCACGGCTTCGAGCCCGGCGCAGCGCAGCGCCATGGCGGTCACGGGTCCGGCGATGCCGCCGCCGATGATCAGTGCCTTCTTGGTCATACAATGACTATACATAAGATGACTATCGAATGGCAAGTCGCTACCATATCGCCATGTCATCGAGGCGATCTCCCCTGGCGATGGCCGTCCTGGCGCTGACCATGGAGGCCCCGATGCACGCCTACCGCATGCAGCAGCTGATCAAGGAGCGGCACAAGGACGACGTGATCAACGTCGCCCAGCGCAACAGCATCTACCAGACCATCGAACGCCTCCACCGCGACGGGCTGATCGCTGTCCAGGGCACCTCACGGGAAGAGAACCGTCCGGAACGGACGGTCTTTGAAATCACCAAGGCGGGCAAGGAAACCCTGCGCGAGTGGATGCTGACGATGCTCTCCACACCCGCCCGCGAGTTCCCCGAATTCCCCGCGGCCCTTGCCTTCCTGCCCATCGTGCCGGTCTCCTCCGCGCTGGAGGCGTTGCGGGCACGGGTGAACACGCTCACCGACCGGCTGTCGGCGGCGCGCGCCGAGATGGACGAGGGCGCCAAGTTCCTGCCGCGGCTGTTCCTGGTCGAGACCGAGCACCAGATCGCCGTGCTCTCCGCCGAGCTGACCTTCGTGCGCTCGCTCGTCAAGGACCTGACCTCGGGCGAGCTTTCATGGGATGACCTAGAGCGTTAGGCCGGTCAGCACCATCACGCGGGCCTCGGTGTAGTCGTCCATGGCGTTGCGCAGGCCCTCGCGGCCGACGCCGGAGCCTTTGGCGCCGCCGTAGGGCATCTGGTCGGCCCGGTAGGACGGCACGTCACCGATGATGACGCCGCCGACGTTGAGGGTGGTGTGCGCCTTGAACGCGGTGCGCACATCGGTGGTGAAGACGCCGGCCTGCAGGCCGTACTTGGAGTCGTTGACGGCGGCCAGCCCGGCGTCGTCGCTGTCCACTGTGGACAGCACCATGACCGGCCCGAAAACCTCCTCCACCACGACTTTGGCGTCCTTGGGCACATCGGCCAGGACGGTCGGTTCGTACCGCGTCCCCTGCCGCGAGCCGCCGGCGAGCACCCGCCCACCGGACTCCTCCACCCACTGCTGCACCCGCTGGGCCGCCTGCTCGCTGATGAGCGGGCCGACCTGCGCATCGAAGTCCAGTTTGGACACCGCGTCGACAAGCCGCTCCGTGAACGCGCCCGCCAATGAAGCGTGCACGAAAACCCGTTGCACCGCAATGCAACTCTGGCCGCCCTGGTAGTTGGAGAAGAGCGCCACGCGCTGCGCCGCCCAGTCCAGGTCGGCGTAGTCGGAGCAGACCAGCACCGCCGCGTTGCCGCCAAGCTCAAGCGTCACATGCTTTTCCGGCACCGACGCCTTGATCTGCTGCCCGACCGGCCCGGAACCGGTGAACGACACCACCGGCAGCCGCGGATCGGACACCAGGGCGCTCGCCCGGTCGTTGGGCACCGGCAGGAACGAGAACATGCCGGCCGGCAGATCCGTCTCGGCCAGGATCTCGCCCAGCAGCAGCGCGGTCAGCGGCGTGGCCGGCGCCGGCTTCACCACGATCGGCGCGCCCACCGCGATCGCCGGAGCGACCTTGTGCGCCACCAGGTTCAGCGGGAAATTGAACGGGGTGATGCCCAGCACCGGGCCGCGCGGGAAGCGGCGCACCACGGCCATGCGCCCGGTCGCCGCCGGATCGGTGTCAAGGCGCATCAGCTCGCCGGAGAAGCGCCGCGCCTCCTCGGCCGCCCACCGGAACGTCGACACCGCGCGGCCCACCTCGGCCTTGGCCCACATGGCCGGCTTGCCGTTCTCAGCCGTGATCAGGCCGGCGATCTCGTCCGCGCGGCGGGCGATGGTGGCGCTCACATGATCGAGCACGGCCGCGCGGGCCGAAGCGGGCAGGACGGCCGCCTCGGGGGCGACCTTCGCCGCCGACGCGACGGCCCGCTCGACCTGATCCGTCGTGGCGTTGCTGGTCTGGCCAACGACACGACCGTCGAGCGGGCTGTGGATGGTCACGACATCGTCACTCGAGGCGGGTGTGCCCGCGATCCAAAAATCGGCCACGGCTCCACCCTATGCCCGTTTCTCACGGGGTGGGCACGGCGATCCAGGTGGTGCCGTTGTCGCCGGAGATCCACGCCACCGGCGGCAGCTCTGGCTGCTCGCCTTGGGCTATTCCGGTCGCGGCCACCAGCCAACCGCCGGTGCGGTAGAGCACGTGGACGTGGGTGGGTGCCCCGGCAAGCTCCTCGACCGTCGTGCTGCCCGCCCGCATCCGGAACATGCCGCCCGCCTCGCTGGCGCGCGTCATGATCAGGTCTCCGTTGGGTAGGGCAACGGCGTCGGCTCCCCGCCAGGCAAGCGCCACACCCTGGATCGGCTCCCAGCTGCCACCGGCGTCGGTGGAGCGGATCAGGGTCGAGCCGGCCCCGTCCCAAAAGGAGGCGAACAGGGTCTGGCCGTCTGTCGTGGCCACCCAGTCCACGGCCTGGGCGGGCGGCCCGATGGTGACGACCTGCCACGTCTGGCCGCTGTCGTGGGTGCCCCGGATGCACGGGTTAGTCACGCATGCCAGCCAGTAACTGCCGTCGGAGGCCGCCACGAGCGGGTTCTTGTCACTGCGCTGCTCGCCGGTGGGCGGGCTTGTCGCCAGGAAGACCGGGCGGTCGTCGAGTCCAAACGTGGCAAGGGATCCGGGCGGGCCGACATCGCGCTGCGTGGGCGACTCGGTCCAGGTCACCCCGCCGTCGCCGGAAGTCCAGTAGCGGCGGTTCCAGCTGCCAAACGCGATCGTGCCCGGCGCCGGGGCCCAGAACATGAGCGAGTGCCCCGTACGAATCTCCACACCCGCGTCCTTCGTGGCCACCTCCGCCGGCAGCGCCCGCTCCTGCCAGCTCTGCCCCGCGTCGGCGGTGGCCAGCAGCTGCGAGGTGCAATCCCTCTGGACATCGGGCGTGGGCTCCCCGGGACCGGGTAGTTGCACCTCATCCGGATGAAGCATCGAACAGCGCTCCTGCACTGCGTAACCGTGCTGCAGATCCGTGAAGAGCACGTTGACCAGCTGGACCTGGTGTACCAGCCGAGGGCCGATGCCCTGGGCGTCGCCGCCGGCCGATCCGGTCAGAGCCGGGACGGCGATCGTCAGGCCCAGCACGGCGGCGGCCGCCGCGCCCACCCCCGCCATCGCCGAGCGGCGCCGGCGCGCGCGGGCAACCCGGACGAGCATCGTCTCCTTGGACATCGTCACGACCGCCTCGGTACGCCGCAGATCGTCACGCAAGCGGTCCTCAAAGTCCCGCATGGGTTACCTCCGATAAGTCTTGGGGTGCAACGGTTTTGGGTTCCAATCGCGAGCGCAGAGCGTGCAGCGCACGGTGACGCAGCGAGCGGACCGTCGCGGGGCGCCGATCCAGCAGCCGGGCGATATCCTCATCGGTCATGTCGTCGAGGTAGCCCAGGACCAGCACCGCCCGCTGCAGCCGGGGCAGGCCGGCCATCGCCCGGCGCAAAGCGTCCCGCGCATCCACCTCGGCGAACTGGTCCCGCGTGCCGGCCTTGTCGCTGAGCGCCTCGAAGACCGGCTGGCGGCGCAACACCCGCCACCGGCTCACGAACGTCCGGAACATCACCGCACGGGCGTATCCGAGCGGGTTGCCCTCGCGCCGTACCCGGTCCCACGCGCCGGCCAGCTTGACCAGCGAGTCCTGCACCAGGTCCTCCGCCGCGTGCACGTCACCGGTGAGCACGTAGGAGTAGCGCGAGAGCGCCGGAAGGCACTCGCCTACGAAGTCGTCGAACGACGGGTCTCGCATCACACCTCCTAATACGCCCGCGCCGTTCCGGCTGTTGCGGTCAGAGCGACATCGAAAGCGCAGCGTAAAAGTCGGCCTAAAGGTTGGACTTGGCCGGCCGATTGTCCAGGCGCAGCCGTCCGAAGAAACCAGGCAAGGTCCCGGATTTTTTTACTGCGGTGGGGGTACCGCTCGCAGATGCCCACGTCGGGCGGTGGTCGTGGTCGCCGCGTGGTTCGGGAGCGGAGGCAGATCGGCCGGGCGCTGCGTCGGGCGGGCGGCCTCACGGACGGCGTCGGCCAGCGCAACAAGATCGTCAGTGGTGGGTGGGGGCGGCTCGAAGGCGCCGTCGTGGCGGACCAGCTCCCAGCCGCGCGGCGCGGTCAGGCTGCGGGCATGGGATTCGCACAGGTCATAGGTGTGCGGCTCGGGATTGACGGCAAGCGGCCCCACCACGGCGGTCGAGTCGGCATAGACATAGGTCAGGGTTGCAACCGCCTGCCGTGGGCAGCCGTTGCGGGAGCAACGCCGTGGAGACCTCACGGCGTGGACGTTATCCGAAGTGACCGACAAGACTGCCTCGTTGGCGTGGGCGACACGCCGATACAAGATCACGCGCTAGATTTGCGACGTGACGAGTCGAACCCGCCGACGCCCCGCATCCTGGCGACGCCGCCGCGACCGGCACGGCCGGGGGATGAGGGGCCGGCTAGTGCCCGCCAGCGTGCCGCTCGCGCGCACAAAGGCCGAGATCTTCGATGATCTTGTTTTGGACACCGTCGAGTCGCTGGAGGCCCGCTACTCGACCGAGCTGGCCGGGGTGGAGTTCGCGGTGGAGGACGTGCCACCCGAGCTGAACGTCTATGACTCCGACGTGCTGGAGGACGGCCGGGTCCCGCTGGCACGCCTGCTTCCGGGTCGCCCCGGCCGCCACGGCGTGCCTCCGCGGATCGTCGTCTATCGGCGGCCGCTCGAATTCCGCGCCACCGATCGTGATGACCTTGGGACCTTGGTCCGCGACGTCATCGTTGAGCAGGTTGCCAACCTGCTCGGCCTTTCCCCAGATGATCTAAACCCGTGAGTTCTACACCGCCCGGCGCTTCAGTTTGCGACGCTCGCGTTCGGACAATCCACCCCAGATCCCGAACCGTTCGTCGTGCGCGAGCGCATACTCCAGGCACTCCGACTTGACCTCACAGCGCGAGCAGATCCGCTTGGCCTCGCGCGTCGACCCACCCTTCTCAGGAAAGAACGCCTCAGGATCCGTCTGCGAACACAGAGCACGCTCTTGCCATTCCGGCGCGTTGCCCAGCAGATCCGCCACGACGGGTTGACCGTCCATCTCCGCTGCCTCCTTCATGCGCGCCGTCTTACCCGGCGCAACCCCCCAACGAACATGGCGCCCTCCGGCTTGTTCTCCACCGGAAAGCCCTATGACCGTCCACATTGGCGGCGATGTGGCTCCACATAGCTAGCTTTCCCCCGACCCCCAGAATTACACGCGTGTCATGCGTGCATAGTCAAGCTGAGTTTGCTATTAGAGCCGTCACTCCGACCGTCTGCGTCACGTCCATATCGATCCAGACCCGCTGGCGGTAACGGGTATCGGGGCGTGTCGTCCTAGAAATTTTCTCGGCGTGTCGCGCTTGACGGGTTTGTTACACAAGGCTGTAGGACGTGGTGCGCTGCCTGGCGGTGCGACCGGCCGCCTCGGCGACAGCGACCAATTGCGACACGGTCCGGGCGGAGCCGTGAGACGATCCGGCCATTCTGGAGATCGTCTCCTCCATGAGGGTACCCCCCAGATCATTACAACCACCTTGGAGCATCCTGACAGTTCCCTCATCGCCGAGCTTGACCCAGGAACACTGGATGTTCGGGACGCGGCCGTGCAGCAGCAGGCGCGCCATGGCGTGCACCGCCCTGTTCTCCTGCCATGTCGGGCCGGGTCGGGCGACACCGGCAAGGTAGATGGGCGAGTTGGTGTGCACGAAGGGCAGCGCCACGAACTCGGTGAAGCCACCGGTGCGATCCTGGATCCCGGCGAGGACCCGGAAGTGCCCGAGCCAGTGGCGCGGGTTGTCGACGTGGCCGAACATCATCGTGGAGCTGGATCGGATGCCCAGGGAGTGTGCCGTCTCGACCACCTCCACCCAGGCGGAGGTGGGCAACTTGCCCTTGGTGAGGATCCAGCGCACCTCGTCGTCGAGGATCTCGGCGGCCGTGCCGGGGATGGTGTCAAGGCCAGCGTCCTTGAGCTGGGAGAGCCAGTCGTGGATGGACACTCCGGCCTTGGCCGATGCCGTGACTATCTCCATGGGGGAGAAAGCGTGCACGTGCATCGCCGGAATCGTGGCCTTGATCGCCCGTACCATGTCCGCGTAAACCGAAACGGGCAGCTTGGGGTCGATGCCACCCTGGATGCAGACCTCGGTCGCGCCGTCCTCGGACGCCTCGCGTGCGCGGGCCGCGACCTCGTCCACGGTCAGGCGGTAGGCGTCGGCGTCGCTCTCGCGCTGGGCGAAGGCGCAGAAGCGGCAGCCGACGTAGCACACGTTGGAAAAGTTGATGTTGCGGTTGATGACATACGTGACGTCGCCGCCGTTGGTGGCCGCCCGCACGTCGTCGGCGATGCGGCACAATTCGTCAAGGGCCGGGCCGGACGCAGCGAACAGAGCCAGCGCCGCGGACTCGTTTGCCGGTTCGAGCAGCGCGGCCGGGTTGTCGCGGGCGAGGCGCAGGCCGGTGGCGGCGTCGCCGAGGATCGGGGCGGCGGTGGGCACGGTGAGGCTGGCCCAGTCGCCGTAGACGCTGTCGAAGTCGCCGCGGGTGGCGGTGGTGCGGCCGGCGGTGTCGATGGTGGCGTGCAGGTCGGTGCGGCCGAACGAGGTGCTCTCCGGCTCCTGCCAGGGGATGCCTTCGGGCAGGTCGTTTTGGGTGAGCGCGCGGACGTGGGGCTGGATGCGCGGGTCGATCCAGCGCTCCGGGTTGTCCACATAGGACGGATAGATGGTGAGGCGCTCGCGCAGTTCGAAGCCGGTTTCAGCGGTCGCCTTGGCCAGGTCGTCAAGGAAGGGCCAGGGGCGTTCGGGGTTCACGTGGTCGGGGGTGAGCGGCGAGACCCCGCCCCAGTCGTCGATGCCGGCCCGGATCAGCAGTTCGAACGAGCCGTCGATGAGGTTGGGCGGTGCCTGCACGCGCATCCCCGGCCCGAGTATGAGACGCGCCACAGCGACGGTCGCGGCAAGATCGTGCACCTCGGCGTCGGGCGCGGAGCGCATCGCCGTGTCGGGCTTGGCGCGGAAGTTCTGGATGATTACTTCCTGGATGTGGCCATACTGGCGGTGGATGCGGCGGATAGCGAACAATGACTCGACACGCTCGGCCGGCGTCTCCCCGATACCCATAAGAATGCCTGTGGTAAAAGGAATTCCAACCCGTCCGGCGTCTTCAAGCACGCGGAGCCGGACGGCCGGCTCCTTGTCCGGCGAGCCGTAGTGCGGCCCATCCCTTTCCGTGAAGAGGCGGGTCGCGGTGGTCTCCAGCATCATGCCCATGCTCGGCGCGACCGGGCGCAGCCGCTGCATCTCGGCCCAGCTCATCACGCCCGGGTTGAGGTGCGGGAGCAGGCCGGTCTCCTCCAGGACGGCGATGGAAACGGCCCGCAGATAGTCCAATGTGGAGTTGTAGCCGCGCTCAGCCAGCCACTCCGCCGCCTGCGGCCAGCGTTCCTCCGGCCGGTCGCCGAGCGTGAACAGCGCCTCCTTGCAGCCAAGCTTGGCGCCGGCGCGGGCGATCTCGAGGACCTCCTCGCGGTCGAGGTAGGCGGCGGGGAGCTTGTGCGGCACGGTCGCGAAGGTGCAATAGTGGCAGCGGTCGCGGCAGAGCCTGGTCAGCGGGATAAACACCTTCTTGGAGAAGGTGATGACGCCGGGGCGGCCGGCGAGTTCCAGCCCCGCGTCGCGGGTCTTGGCGGCCAGGGCGAGCAGCGCGTCGAACTCGGGCCCGCGCGCGGCCAGCAGCGCCGTGGCCTCGTCGAGGTCCAGGGCCTTGCCGGCGGCGGCGCGGGAAAGGGCGCGCGCGGTTGGTGTCATACCCGCAGCCTACGATGGTTCGCATGCGGATCGTGGTGCTGGCGGGCGGCATCGGTGGGGCTCGGTTTCTGCTTGGCGTCCGGGCATTCGCCGCCGAGCGTGGTGACGAGGTCACCGCCATTGTCAACGTCGGCGATGATGTCTGGATGCACGGCCTGCGCATCTGCCCGGACCTTGACTCGGTGATGTACACGCTGGGCGGCGGGATCGACCCGGAGCGGGCATGGGGCCGCGCCGACGAGTCGTGGAAGGTCAAGGAGGAGCTTGCCGCCTATCAGGCCGAGCCGGCCTGGTTCGGGCTCGGCGACAGGGACCTGGCCACGCACCTGGTCAGGACAAACCTGCTCAACGCCGGGGTGCCGCTGTCGGCGGTGACGGAGAAGCTGTGCCACCGGTGACAGCCGGGCATCAGGCTGCTTCCGGCCAGCGACGACCGGGTCGAGACGCACGTCATCGTGGATGAGGGCGCCATCCACTTCCAGGAGTGGTGGGTGCGGCACAAGGCGGAGCTGCCGGCCAAGCGGTTCGTGTTCCTGGGCGCCGAGAAGGCCTCGCCCGCGGCCGGTGTGGTGCAGGCGCTGCACGATGCCGAGGTGATCCTGCTGGCGCCGAGCAACCCGGTGGTGTCGATCGCCCCGATCCTCGCCATCCCGGGCATCAAGGAGGCGATGAAGGCCCCGGTCGTCGGTGTGTCGCCCATCATCGGCGGTGCCCCGGTGCGGGGCATGGCCGACAAGTGCTTGTCCGCGTTGGGGGTTGAGGTGTCGGCGCGTGGCGTGGCCGGGCTTTACGGCGATCTGCTGTCGGCGTGGCTGGTCGATCCGGGCGACATATTCGGGGCCGAGGATGGTTACAGCGTGGTGCCGGCGCCGTTGCTGATGACGGACACCGAGGCGACGGTGGCGATGGTGAGGGCCGCGGTGGAGGAGTTCGCCTGATGGACGGTCACATCGATGGTTACTCGGTTTTGGCGGTGCGAGGCATCCCCGAAGTCAGGCCGGGCGACGATCTGGCCGCGCTGATCGTGGGGGCGGCACCGTGGCTACGGGACGGTGACATCCTCGTGGTCACCAGCAAGATCGTGTCGAAGGCCGAGGGGCAGCTGGTCGACGTGCCGGCCGAGGGTCCGGAGCGCGAGGCGGCGCGGGAGGCGGTGCTGCGCGCCGAGACGGCCCGGGTCGTGGCCACGCGCGGGCCGACCCGCATCGTGCAGACGCACCACGGTTTCGTGATGGCGTCGGCCGGGATCGACGCGTCCAATGTG
>DASUXL010000142.1:0-2984 GCA_036377915.1 Candidatus Limnocylindrales bacterium | reverse complement strand
CGAGTCGGGAGAGCATGACGGACGGCGGGCCAAGCCTCACCCTACGAGTTAACGGAACGGACCCGCTGCTCCCAACAGGTCCGTTCCGTTGACCATGCGGAGTAAGGAGAGTGCCCCCGGGCCGAGCCGTTCGTCGGGCCGGACCAGCAGGCTCGGCAAGACCTGCTCGCGAACTTCGAGCCCTGAGCCAGCCGGCATCTTTTTCATAGATGACGTAGTCTTCGGGATCCTGGAAGCGCTCGGCGAGCCGCCGCCGCGCCACGGGCGCCGTAGCGCCACGGGCGCAGCGCGAGATTTCGCGTACCTACGACGACGCACCTCCACCGCCGCGGTGACCTCAACGCTGCCAGCGAAATTCGGGAGTTGCTTGTCACGCGCGCGGTGCGTCGACGCGTTGATCGCGGCCACGTCCCCCCGACGTGGACGGTCACGAGCGTAGGTGTGTGGTGAGGTCGTCCTGGGTGAGGGTGGCGAGGCCCTCCTGCTCGATGCGTGCGATCAGCGAACGCGCCCACTCCACGAGCCAGGCCGCGGCGATGCCGTGCGGCGGGTCGTCGGCGTAGCCCTCGATGCGCTCGGCGGCGCGCCGAAGCAGCTGCGCCGCCCCGACCGCATTGTCCCGCCGCGCATGGGTCAGACCGACCGCGAGTTGCGCCAAGCCGCGCCACAGTTCACGTTCGCCCTCGGGGGCAGCCTTCCAGGTGCCCTCGAGTACCTCGTGGGCGTGGAACGCGCGACCGGCATCGAGCAGTTGCTGCGCTTTGGCCAGGGATTCATCCGGGGACAGCGCAAGGCCGTCGGGTACCCCCGCGACCCCGGCCGTGTCGTGCGGCAGCGGCCGGCCAAGCTCGTCGCGCGGGCGCGCGTTGCGCGGTCGTCCGACCGCGTCGCGGTCCCGCTTACCACCGGGGGGCGCGCTCATGGCTCCCTCGCTGCGGTGTCGGGGTGAGACGATGCCGTTGCTGTGTTGACATATCTTGAACTCGTCACATTGTCACCTTGTCACCTTTGTCGGGTGGGCAAACCGGAACGATCACGAGCGGGTCGGTGCACCCGTCACGCCACCGGGGACCTGAGCGACGCATCAACCCTACGCCCCCCGTTCGCGCCGGACACCGCGTTGACACAGCGCCAACTGCCAGCGCGGAGGGTAGTGTGTGAGGTTAGCCGCGCTGGTTACCGACGCGCGGCCGGTCGAGCCCGCAACATACCCGGTCCCAGGGCCTGTTGCCTGCCGGCAGTTGGTCGAGTCCCCGCCCTGGCACTTCGCCACCTCGCGTACCGCTGTCGGGCTTGGAGCACACCATGACCACGACCCAGAACAAATCGTCAACTGCCACGAATACCCAGCTGCGCCTGGCCATCTGTTGCCCGGTACCGGGTACCGCCGCGGTGGCCGTGGCCGGAGAAGTCGACATCGCCACCGCACCCACCCTGTACGCCGCGCTGCTGGACGCGCTGAACTCGCATACCCCCGTTGTCCTCGACGTTGATCTGTCGGCGTGTACCTTCCTGGACTGCTCCGGCATCAGGGTCCTCCTCGCCGCGCACGCCACCGCCCAGACCAGGGGATGTCACATGTGGATACGCCATCCGCGACGCCTCGTACGACTGGTGCTCGAAGTGACCGGTCTGCTCAGCAGATTCACCGCCCCATACGACCCGACCGCGGTTCCCGCGGCGAACCAGACCGGCACCCAGACGCAACCAAGCCGGAGCACCGCCGCCGGCGAAGCTGCCTTCGATGATGGTCGGCGCCTGACCTGCCGCCCGATGCACGCATCCCGGGCCGCCAAGCAGAACATCGGCCGGGCGTCTGCTGAGACGCCCGTCACCGCAGCCAGCCATGGGGTTGCGTCCACGGGCGAATCCACCCGCCGGAATTGGTGCGGTTAGAAAAGCCGGCTGCTGGGCAACTACACGCTCAGAAAGCAGGTGCACATGATGCCCGACCTTGACCAGCCCTTTGGCCGGCGCCGCTGGGATCCACTAGCCGAGATTGAAACATTGGCGGCCACGGAGGCGACGCCGTCAGCCGGCGGCGAGGACGTGCCCGCCATGCTGGTCCAAACCGACCTCAAAGACTGACGACTTGCACGAGACCGGATGCCGGCGGCGGCGTGACTGGCTGTACTGGACGGGCTCGGCCGATGTCGCCAGGCGCCATCCCGCCGGGCATTTCAGCGTCCGGCTGGGGCGAAGGATCTGCTCAGCTCAGGCACCGGCGGTGCACCGGGGGGTACCACTTGCCACCGCAGGTGCGCACCACAAGTCGCACCCAGGGAGGAAGCCGATGGCCACAACAACGGACTACGACGCACCGCGCACCACTATCACCGCAGGTGACAGCATGGAAAAATTGCAGGCCCGGCGTGGCGCAGCGGAAATGGCTGCGGTCGACGCCGACGAGAACGACCTCGCCGCAGCCCCCGAGTTTACGGGCAGCGACCTGGACGAGGAGGAATTCACCGTGGCCGTCGTTCCCATGATGGCGGACGAATTCCGGTGCACACGCTGCTTCCTGGTCTGGCACCGCAGCCAGAGAGCCACGGCCGCACCTGCCTTATGCCGAGATTGCAGCTGACTGGCCAAGACCGGCACGGCATCGGGTTAATTCCTCCCGCTAACGGTGCTTAGACGTCTGGGCGGGCGTTACGTGTGGCGCCCGCCGATGCGGCCACCACGCACAGCACCGCGATCCACTGCGACCAGTGCAGCGCCTCGCCGAGCAGGACGAGGCCGATCAGCGCCGCGATGGCGGGTTCGACGCTCATCAGGATCCCGAACACGCGCGCCGGGAGCCGGCGCAGGCCCTCGAGGTCGAGCGTGTAGGGGATCACGGAGGACAACAGCGCGACGCCGATCCCCGCGAACAGCACCCAGGGCTGGAGCAGCGCGGTGCCCGCGTCGGTCGCGCCGACCGGGACCACCAGCAGCGCGGCGACGACCATCCCCAGGGCCAGACCGTTGCCCTCGGTGGTGTG
>DASUXL010000141.1:0-2201 GCA_036377915.1 Candidatus Limnocylindrales bacterium | reverse complement strand
GCCAGATGGCCACGAAGGCCGGCCCAGCACCGTTCTGAGCTTCCCCCCGTAGGCCGGACACTTGAGGTGTGGGGTCGACGGCGGTGATCAGTCGGGGGTGTGGAGCTTCTCAAACTCGATTGGGCTGCGCATTCCGAGACTGGAATGGCGCCTTGCCGGGTTGTACCAGCATTCTATCCATTCGAAGATGGCGTTGGCAAGCTCGTCCCGGTTATTCCATTTCTGCCGGTCAAGGACCTCAAGTTGCAGGGTTCCCCAGAACGATTCCATCATCGCGTTGTCATAGCAGTCGCCGACGCTGCCCATCGACCCGAGAAGCCCCGTCTTCCGCAGCCGGCTACCAAAATCCCACGACGTGTACTGGCAGCCATGGTCGGAATGCAGAATTGTTTCCTGCCGGGCGGGTGGCCGGCGGGATATCGCCATCGACAACGCGTCCAACACCAATTCGGTGCGGAGGTGATCGGCCATCGAGTAGCCGATGATCCGCCGGCCGTAGGCGTCCATGACCGCCGCGCAGTACAGCTTGCCCTCGTCCGTGGGATGCTCCGTGATATCGGTCAACCACAAGCGATTCGGCGCGTCGACCTCGAACTGGCGGTTGACCAGGTCCGCCGACGCCGCCGCATCCGGGTCCCGGATCGTGGTCCACGATTTGCGCCGGTGATACAGGCCCTGGATCCCGGCCCGGCGCATCAACCGGGCCACCCGCTTCTCATTCACCACCAATCCCATACCGAGCGTCAACTCGGCGTGGACCCGCGGCGACCCATACGTTTTCATCCGCGGATCGGCGTGGATTTTCTCGATCCGACGCAGCAGCATCTCATTCTCCTGATCCCGCGCCGACATTGGCCGGTCACGCCATTCATAGAAGCCGGATCGCGACACGCCGAGCACCCGGCACGACGTCGCCACCTCGATATCGTCCTCGGCCAGCTCCGCGACCAGCCGGAACGCTACTTTGGGAGTATGTTCTCGCGGGCGAAATAGGCAGCGGCCCGCTTCAAAATCTCATTTTCCACTTCAAGCTGCCGGTTGCGCCGACGCAGCTCGGCCAGCTCTTTCTTCTCCGCACTGGTCAACCGGCCCGCGCCGCCGGCGTCCTCGGCGTCGGCCTGGGCCATCCAGTTACGCAGGCACGACTCACTGACCCCGAGATCCTTGGCCAGCAACCCGACAGGTTTGTCCCCGGTCCGGGCCAACTGCACGGCGCGGTGGCGGAACTCGACAGGGTGAGGGGCAGGGCCCCGGCAAAGTCGTTAGGTGATGTCGAGTAGCGCCAACGGGCGGTGTGCATCGCGGGCGTGGTGGCGGTTGGCGGCGGCGATGTTGGTGACGCCGGTGAGGCGCAGGGCGCCGATGGCGGCGTTGCGGATGGCGGCCATGACTTGGGGGCCGGTGCCGGTGCGGATCTGGGATCGGTCTTCGTCGTAGGTGACGTCGCGGACCCAGTGGGTTTGGTTCTCGATGGACCAGTGTCCGCGGATCCAGTCGGCCAGGTGTATCGGTTTGGCTTGGTGTGCTTGCAGGTCGGTGATCGCGTAGACGGTCTCGGTGGTGAAGCGTCTGGGCTGGTCCAGGCGGTGCCGGCGGCGGCGGATCTGGATGGCCTGGGCGGCGTTGGGGAAGTCGATGCCGTAGGCAACGGACAGGATCTTCAAGGTACGGATCTCGCGGCGGCCGTGGCCGCGGGTGGTATGCCGGTCGGCGTTGGGTACGGCCGGCCAGGGCAGGCCGGTCAGTTGCTGATGCAGGCCGGGCTGGTTGCCTTTGACGGTCAGGATCCAGTGCGCGCCGCGTCGGGCGAGGTAGGCGACGTGATCGCGTTGACAGTGCATCGCGTCCGCGGTCACCACGACACCTTGCAGGTCGCGGATCTGGTCCAGCAGCACGGCGAAGCGGGTGATCTCGTTGGTCTTGGTGTCGACGTCGGTACTGGCCAACACGACACCGGTGCGCTGGTCAGCGGCGGCCAGGAGGTGCCGGGCGGTGCTGTCGCGGCTGCGTGAGCCGCGCAGGGTCTTGCCGTCCACCGCGATCGCCGTTCTGCCACCGGGTGCCGGCGTGGGGATCCTCGCGGCGAGCCACGTCCCGATCGCCGCGGCGAGCAGATCGGGGTCGACGGCCTGCAACAACCGGCGGATCATCGTCTCCGACGGTCGCCGGTGCGGGTGGATGCCAAGCACACCCGCCGCGTC
>DASUXL010000140.1:0-9466 GCA_036377915.1 Candidatus Limnocylindrales bacterium | reverse complement strand
ATCTTTACCCGACCGCTGAAGGGATCAGTTGCCTTGCCCGAACGCGAGCCGCAGGCAGGTCGGGATGTTGTCCACGTCCTTGTACGGGTAGGCGACCAGGCCCGCGCCCATCTGACCGTTCACTTGGACTATCTGGACGATGACCAGAAGCCCGCCACCGGATGGATAGGCCGTCGAGGTGACCGTCACGCTCTCGTCCAACCCTGGCCCGTTGCCCAATCCCGCCTTGTTCGGCTCGTGCGAGTCCAGCGCCAGATCATTTACATTCGGCTTGTCGACCGGGCAGCTTTCGTTGGGGATGTTGACGACCCGCCCGGCGACCCCGGCGGCGTTGAGCGCCTGGGTTGCGGCGGCGACATCGACGAGGTCGGTCACGGCGAAGGTGACGCTGCCGTCGGCGTTTGTCCTTACCGTAAAGGCGGCCGGCTTGGTCTCGACAACTTCGACGGGTGCATTGCCGGCGCGCACGCCGCCGACGTGTGCGCCGCTGCCCGCGTTCGGGCCGTCGAGGTCGCTCACGACGATCGCCGTCCCGGTGGCGATCACCGTCACCGTGGCGGCGACGGCGAGCAGGGGTCGCCACGAACGCCGCCCGGTCCGCGGTGCGACGCCCAGGGCCCGGTTTTGCAGCTGCGGGCTGGGACCGTGTTCGGGGTACAGGTCGGCACCCAGTTCGGTCAGTGTTTTCATCTCGTCCATCACGCGTCATCTCCGCTGTAGTCGGTACTGTCGGCCAGCGCTTCTCGTACCTTGCGGCGTGCCCGGTTCAGCCGGGACCGCACGGTGCCTACCGGAATGTTCATCGCCTCGGCGACCTCGTCGTAGCTGAGCTGTCCCCAGGCCACCAGCAGCAGCACGTTCCGGTCTCCCCGGGGCAGGCGGCACAGGGCCGTGGCCAGCCGGGCGCGCTGCGCCCGGGCGGCGACCTGCTCGATGATCCGTTCGTCGACGTTGTCGACCACGGGTGCCTGCCACGACCGGGCGTAGCCGCGGTAGTGGATCCGCTCACTCCGGCCGTGCCGTGCGATCTTGTTGGTCAGGATGCCGAACAGCCACGGTTTCGCGCTGTTTCGGGTCAGGTCGTAGCGGTGCCGTTGGGCGAACGCGGCGAGGAACGTCTCGGCGACGAGGTCCTCCGCCTCCGCCGTCCCGACCCGCTGGCACGCGTACCCGTAGAGCAAGGTGGCGTACCGCTGGTATAGCTCACCGAACAGGTCCGGTGCCTGCCATGACCCGCGGATGATCTCCGAGTCCATGGCCTCACCGGCCCGTTCCGCTACTCCCGCGACCATCGCACGTGCGGCGAACTCATACGGTGATCCTCCTTCTGCGTGGCCTGCGCTGTGCGCTGTCACTACCTTGTTTCCACTCGCGGGCCGGCGAGTTCACAAGGACGGGACCGGCATCAGCTCTCGTCGGTCACGCAGAGCAGGGTCACCTCGGAGTCGCGGCGGTCGACGAGCAACCACGTGGCGTCCCAGATCCCACCGCGAAACCAAGGCGCCCAATTGGTCTGGCTCGTGTACACGAGGAAGTCCTCATACCTGTCCTGGGTCAGCTCGGTGACGCAGGCCACGCCGAGCCGCTTCGCTTCGGCCGCCGGACCTTCGAAGCGCTTGTAGGCTCCGCCTTCCACCAGGAGCGCGGCGAGCTCGCCGTCGAGGGTGAGCAGGCCGCTGGCGTTGTCCCGGAACGGCAGGAATCGCAGGATCTGCGGTATCCGCAGCTGTGGCAGTGCCCGCTCGACCGGCTCGGAGCCGAGGAAGTGCTTGAAGAAGTCGTATTCGCAAAGCAGGTTGCGCGCCGCGAACCAGTGCAGTGTCGCGTCGCCGCCGGTCACCCGGAAGCGGGCGAGGATCGCGCCGCCGCGGCGGTAGACATCGTGCACGTGCGCGAGGAACCGCTCGGTCGCTGGACCGCCGGCGGGGATGGGCTCGTAACTCACCCGTCCCCAAGACTCCAGGATGGCGTCCTCGTCCGGGCGGCCGGCCTCCCAGTCGATGTGTTTCACGCGGACATTGTCACCGCTTGGCGAGCAACACTCCAGCGTGAGGTCCGATGTAGACACGATCGGTACGGATCCGGCCGAGATTGCCCGCACCCGTGCCGCCGTAACACTCGGCGTCGGTGTTCAGCACCTCGTGCCATCCCTGCACCGCGGGCAGGTGGATTGTCTGATGCAGGCCGGAGAAGTTGAACACACCCACCACATCGCCACGCTCGAATGCGACAGTGTTGCGTTGTGGGTCCTCGTGCAGCCAAGCCAGCGAGTCGCCCCACAGCGAAGGCTGAGACCGGTACACCGCGTTCAGGTCACGCACCAGCGACAGCAACCCACCATCCAGGTTGGACCAGTCGAGGCTGTGCTGCTCGCCCCACTCGGACTCCTGCGCCAGCTCCCCGCCCATGAAAAGCAGCTTCTTGCCCGGGAAGGCCCACATGTAGGCGAGCAGGCCGCGCAGCCCGGCCAGCCTGTTCCACCGGTCCCCCGGCAGCTTGGACAGCAGCGACCGCTTGCCGTGCACCACCTCGTCGTGGCTGAGCGACAGCATGAAGTGTTCCTGACCCGCGTAGTACGCCGGCCAGGTCAGTGTGTTGTGGTGGTACCGGCGGAACAGTGGCTCGCGCACGAAGTACTGCAACGTGTCGTGCATCCACCCCATGTTCCACTTGAGACCGAACCCGAGCCCGTCCCAGTCGACCGGTTTGGTGACTCCCGGCCACGCCGTCGACTCCTCGGCCACCATCACGACACCGGGATGCTCGGCGTAGACCCGCGAGTTCAGCTCTTTGATGAAGTCGACCGCCTCCAGGTTGGTGTTGCCGCCGAAGCAGTTCGGCGCCCACTCCCCGGGCTCGCGCGAGTAGTCAAGATACAACATCGACGCCACGGCATCGACGCGCAGGCCGTCCACATGGAACTCCTCGCACCAGTACAAGGCGTTCTCGATGAGGAAGTCCTTGACCTCCCAGCGGCCGAAGTTGAACACCAGGCTGCCCCAGTCCGGGTGCTCCCCGCGCCGCGGATCCGGGTGCTCGTAGAGGCACGTGCCGTCGAAGCGGGCAAGCGCCCACTCGTCGCGCGGGAAGTGCGCGGGCACCCAGTCGAGCAGGACGCCGACCCCGGCCTGGTGCAGCCGGTCGACCAGATGCCGGAAGTCGTCGGGCGAACCGAACCGGGCGGTCGGCGCGTAGAAGCCGGTGACCTGGTACCCCCATGAGCCCCCGAACGGATGCTCCATCACCGGAAGGAACTCGACGTGGGTGAAGCCGAGCTCGGTCACGTGCGCGACAAGCTCGTCGGCAAGCTCCTTGTAGGACAGTCCCTGCCGCCAGGAACCCGGATGCACCTCATACACCGAGACCGGCCGCGCGTGGTGGTCGCCGCGCCGCGAGGCCATCCACTCCTCGTCGCCCCAGGCGTACGAACTGGAGTAGAGGATGGAGGCGTTGTCGGGCGGGCATTCGGTCGCGAACGCGAGTGGATCGGAGCGGTAGGCCCACTGCCCGTCCGCCCCGAGCACCCGGTAGCGATAGCGCTGGCCCGCCACCGCACGCCGGTCAAGGCCATGCCACACACCATTTTCAAGCTTTTCAAGGGGTACCCCGTCGTCCGGCCACCAGCCCGAGAAGTCCCCGATCACCTGTACCTCGCGGGCGTTGGGCGCCCACACCCCAAACCGCCATCCCCCACCGGAGTCGGGGTGGGCGCCCAGCCGATGCCACAACTTCATCTGAGCAGGTTCCCCTCGGGTACGACGATCGGCGGCGTCATCTCGGTGAGGCGGGCCGCCCGGAAGTCCGGTTCCTCTTTGATGGTTTGTTCGTAGGTGGTGGCGACCTGGGCCGCGATCCCCTCCCAGTGGTAGCGCTCGCCCACCATCGCCAGCGCCCGCTTGGCGATGGCCTTGGCCCGGATGGGTTCGGCGAGCAGCGCACCGACGGCGTCGGCGAGTGCGTCCGGGTCGCTGTGCGGGAACGTCATGCCGGTCACGCCGGGCTGCACTATCTCGGCGAGGCCGCCGGTGGAGGAGACCGCCAGCGGCGCCCCGGCGCTCGCCGCCTCCAGCGCCACCATCCCGAACGGTTCGTAAAGCGATGGCACCACGGTCGCGTTGGTCGCGGCGAGCATCGCGGGCAGCTCCCGCTCGGTGAGGAACCCGATGAAGTCCACGTTGTCGGTCACGTGCCGCTTGCGGCACGCCTCCTGAAGGTCCTCCCGGTACGGGCCGTCGCCGGCGATGACGACTTTGAGTCCCGGGTGTTCGGCGCGCAGCTTCGGGACCGCCTCGACGAGATCCTGTACACCCTTTTCATAGACGAGCCGCCCGGCGAATCCGACGAGCGGCCCTTTGTCTGCGTAGCGGGCTCTGGCCTGCTTGACGGCGGAGGCCTTCGCCTTCCAGATCTTGCTGTCCACGCCGTTGGGGATCACCTCCACCTTGTCGGCCTTGAGTTCAAGCAGGCGGGTCACCTCCCACTTCATGTACGACGAGCAGACAAGCACGCGGGAGGCGCGGTGGCCGAGCCAGAACTCGACCGAGTGGATGCTGCGGTTGAGTTCGTCGGGCAGCCAGCCCTGGTGCCGGCCGGCCTCGGTGGCGTGGATGGTGGCTACCAGCGGCAGGTCGAGGTGCTCGGCAAGGGTCACGGCGGTGTGGGTCACCAGCCAGTCGTGCGCGTGGACAACGTCGAACTCGTAATACTCAGCCGCCCGGAGGGCGGCTCGAGTGAGGGTGTGGTTGAAGGCCATTGTCCAGGACAGCAGTGTCGGTGTGGACAGTGTGAACAGCGGTGGGTCCTGCGGGGCGCGGACGATGCGCACGCCTTCTCTTAGCTCTTCCAGCGGCGCGCCGGGTGCGTGTCGGGTCACGACGGTCACCTCGTGGCCGATGGCGGCGAGGGAGGTGGCCAGCGCGTGCACGTGCCGGCCCAACCCACCGACTACCACCGGCGGGTACTCCCAGGAGAGCATCAGGACTCTGGCCATAAATCCTCCTCGCGGTGCGCCAGCCTTTGGCCGTCAAAAAAGCACCCTGATCAGGTGCTACGCGTCGTCAACGGGTTAGATCTATCTTGACCTACTCGAGTTACCGTCGTCTGGAACTTGAGTTTCTTAGTCATTACAATCTGTTACCACGAAGTAACTCAGCAACGCTCCACGCCTGAAACGGACAGCCGGTCGCCGCGTGCGGCGGGTCGCCGTGACACGTCTCGCTCACCGAGCCCAGGCCCCACTCCCCCAGATGCGCCAGCAGACCGTCGAACAACCCGTCGAGCGAACCTCCGGCTTTCTTCAACGCGGTCGCGTACGGGCCGATCAGCCACGGCCACACCGTCCCCTGGTGATACGCGTAGTCGCGCTCCTGCAGCGTCCCCTCGTGCCGCGGGCGGTACGCCGGGTCGGCCGGCGCCAGGCTGCGCAACCCGAGCGGGGTCAGCAGCGCCTCCCCGATGCGGTGCAGCACGGCCGGATCGGGCTCCATCGGCGCGTGCGGCAGCGAGTAGGCGAGCAACTGGTTGGGGCGAAGCTCGCTGGAGGAGTCGGTGTCGCGCAGCCACGGACCGCCACCGAACACGCGCCGGAACGACGCGGCGGCCCGGTCCCGCAGGTCCGGATTGAGCACCGCCAAAGCGTTGCACCACAACGCATTGATCTCCACCGCTTTACCCCGCCTCGGGGTCACTGGTACCCCGGCGACCCGGGCGTCCATCCACGTGAGCGCCTCGAACTCGGCGCCCTGGCCCAGCAGCCCGTCGGCCGGGTCGGCCCGGATGCCGAAGCGCGTCCCCTCCAGGTGCGCCTTGAGGATCTGGTCGAACGCCGGGCGAAGCTCGTGCAGGATCGCCGGATCGCCGGTGCGGGCCGCGTGGCGCTCGGCGGCGTGCACGAACCAGAGCGTCGCGTCGGCGGTGTTGTAACCGACCGTGCCGCCGTCGGCCGTGTTCGCCAGCATGCCCTCGCTCAGCGTCGCCCCGTACCCCCGAAGTAAGGCGACGCCCTCCTCGAAGCGTCCGGTCTCCAGGAAGAGTCCCTCATAGGAGGTCATGGTGTCGCGCGACCACGCGCCGAACCACGGGTAGCCGGCGACGACGTCCGGTGTGCCGGACGGTCCCTCGATGACGAACGCGTCGGCGGCGAGGCCGAGCGGGTCGAAGCTCGCGTTGCGCCGGTGGGCGTCGGCGATGATGGCGCTCGCCGGGGGCGGTTCCATGGAAAGGTCGCCCGCCCAGGCGGTCACTTCGAGCGAGTCTCCAGGGCGCTCGAGGCGTGCTCGAAATCTGCCCGCGAGCAACAGATCCTCGGCCGAGACGTAGCCTCGCTCGGCCTCCATCCGCTGCCGCACGCCCCGCATCCAGGTGCCGTCCGGCTCCCAGCCCGGCCCGCGCAGGCGGTACGCGCCGGCCACGACGGTGCCGTCAACGTGCAGTGAACTGTCCTGTTCACCGTGCTGGTCCCGCCACGCGCACAGCGCCTCGAGGGTCAGCTCCGCCGGGCCGCCGGCGACAAGCCGGTGCACCACCGCCACGCACGAGTGCCCGCGGCGCATCGCCAGCTCGCGCTCCAGCACCGTCTCGCCGATGCGCCAGCGCCACCGGGGCAAGCCGTCGGCAAGCTCGAAACGCTCAAGAAACACATGCCCGCTCGGGGCGATCGTCCCATCCGCCCACTCGTGCGTGGCCAGGCGCACGATGTTACTCCCGATTTTCAGGACGGGATCCAGCGAGACCAGACCCACCATCCGCGCCGCGGGACCCGGACGGGGCACCACCAGCAAGGCGTGGTAGCGACGCGTGCGCAGACCGTTGGCGGTACCCATGCAAAAACCGCCCCGGCCATCGGTGACCAGCCACTCGCGGGCCGAGCCGGCGGCAAGATCGGACAAAACCTGAGATCCAAACTCGATGCGCACTCCAACAGTTTGCGCTAGACAGGTTTCCATGAACGCCGAACAGCTCCGGCTGAACTCTGCCGCCGCTCGAGAGGAAAGATGGCGGAGCTGGGGGCCGTACCTGTCCGAACGCGCCTGGGGCACGGTGCGCGAAGACTACAGTGAGTGGGGCAACGCGTGGGACTACTTCCCGCACGACCACGCCCGCTCGCGCGCGTACCGCTGGAACGAGGACGGCCTCGCCGGCATCTGCGACGACCGGCAGACGTTCTGCTTCGGCTTCGCGTTCTGGAACGGGCGCGACCCGATCCTCAAGGAGCGCCTGTTCGGCCTCAACGGGCACGAGGGCAACCACGGCGAGGACGCCAAAGAGTACTGGTGGTATGTCGACTCCACGCCCACCCACTCCTGGATGACCTGGCGCTACCACTACCCGCAGCGCGAGTACCCGTACAACGACCTGGTCGCCACCAACCGCTCCCGCAACCGCCACGCCGACGAGTACGAGCTGCTCGACACCGGCGTGTTCGGCGAGGACCGGTACTGGGCGATCACCGTGGACTACGCCAAGGCCAGCCCGACCGACATGTGCGTGGTCGTGACGGTCACCAACCGCGGGCCGTCGGCGGAGACCCTTCACGTCCTGCCGACGCTGTGGTTTCGCAACACGTGGTCGTGGGGCCTGCCCGGCCGCGACGAGAAACCCTCCATCCACGCCTCGCACGGGCTGCTCTACGCGCAGCATCGCGGGCTCGGTGAGCTGACCCTGCGCGGCGACGGCTCGCCGGTCCCGCTGGTGTGCGACAACGAGTCGAACGCGAAGCGGCTGTGGGGCATGCCCAACCGCAGCGACTACCCCAAGGACGGGATCAACGACCATTTGGTCAATGGCCTGCCGACGGTCAATCCGGATTTGACGGGTACCAAGGCCGCCCTGCACTACGTCCTTGAGGTGCCACCGGGCGAGTCGCGACGCATCAAGCTGCGGCTCACCGAAGGGATGCCGGTCGGCGACTTCGAGGAGGTGGTGTCGGCGCGCAAGGGCGAGGCGGACCAGTACTTCGCCGAGCTGATGCCGCCGGGGACGGGCGAGGACGAGGCGGCGGTGGCGCGTGCCGCCGTGGCCGGCCTCATGTGGGGCAAGCAGTTCTACCACTTCGACGTGTCCCGCTGGCTCGACGGCGACCCGGCGTCGGGGCCGCCGCCCGAGTCGCGCCGGCAAGGGCGCAACGCGCAGTGGCGGCACATGTCGTGCTTCGACGTCATCTCCATGCCGGACCCGTGGGAGTACCCGTGGTACGCCGCGTGGGATCTGGCGTTCCACTGCGTGGCGATCGCGTGGGTCGACCCGCAGTTCGCCAAGGAGCAGATGATGCTGCTGCTCAAGGACTGGTACCTGCACCCCAACGGCCAGATACCGGCCTATGAGTGGGCTTTCGGCGATGTGAACCCGCCCGTGCACGCCTGGGCCGCGCTGAAGATCTTCGAGCTGGACGGGTCGCGCGACTACGAGTTCCTCGGCCACATCATGCACAAGCTGCTGCTCAACTTCACCTGGTGGGTCAACCGCAAGGACTCCACCGGCAACAACCTGTTCGAGGGCGGCTTCCTGGGTCTGGACAACATCGGCCCGTTCGACCGGTCGGCGGCGCTGCCGGTGGAGGGGGTGCTGGAGCAGTCCGACGGCACGGCGTGGATGGCGATGTACGCGCTGAACCTGCTGGAGATCGCGCTCGTGCTCGCGACCCGGGATCGCGTTTGGACGGACATCGCCACCAAGTTCCTCGAACACTTCGCCTACATCGCGCACGCCGCGTCGGAGGGCGAGGACCCGCTGTGGGACGAGGAGGACGGCTTCTACTACGACCACATCCGCCAGCCCGACGGCAAGTCGGTCGCGCTCAAGGTACGCACGGTCGTCGGCCTGCTTCCCCTGTGCGCCACCACCCTGCTCACGTCGGTGACCCTGATCCGGCTGCCGGAGATCTCGGCGCGGCTGCGCTGGTTCCTCACCGAGCGCCCCGAGTTCGCGCACGTGCTCGGGGAGCGGCGGCTGTCCGAGGGTGGCCAGCAGCAGCGGCTCATCAGCGCGGTCGGGCCGCGCAAGCTGCGCCGGGTGCTCTCGCGCATGCTCGACGAGGACGAGTTCCTCTCGCCTTACGGGCTGCGCACGCTGTCCAAGGCGCACCTGACGCACCCGTTCTCGGTCCGGCTGGGCGACAACGAGTTCACCATCGGGTACGAGCCGGCCGAGTCGCGCAGCGGCACCTTCGGCGGCAACTCCAACTGGCGCGGCCCGATCTGGTTCCCGGTCAACTACCTGCTCATCGAGAGCCTGCACAACTATGCGAGCTTCTATCACGACGTGCAGATCGAGTACCCGACCGGCTCCGGGCACAAGCTCACCCTCCCGCAGGTCGCCGACGACATCTCCGACCGGCTGATCGCGCTGTTCCTCAAGGACGGCAACGGTCGCCGGCCGCTGTGGCCGGACGGGTACCCACCTGATTGGACAGACCTGCTGACGTTCCCCGAATATTTTCACGGGGATACCGGGCGGGGCCTGGGCGCCA
>DASUXL010000139.1:0-38938 GCA_036377915.1 Candidatus Limnocylindrales bacterium | reverse complement strand
GCACGATCATGGCGCGCCACGGTGGCGCTGTGCCGTGGTATCGCGTCGTCAACAGCGCGGGCAGGCTGCCACCGGGACACGAGAGCCGGGCCAAGAGGCTGCTTATTGCCGAGGGCGTGCGGTTCAACGGAGACAGGGTTCTCATGGCGGAGGCGTCCTGGTGGCCGGAGGAGACGCGTTAGACGAACGGGCAAGGCTCGGGTCGGCGCTTGAGGCGGCGCACCGGGCCCGCCACAGCGGCGAGATCGAGTGTGCCCGGACCGCGTTCGAGGAGGTGGCCCGGGAGGCGAAGGTCTCGGCACTGCACGATCTGGAGCTGGCCGCGCTCGCCGGGCAGGGCGAGGTCGAGGTACAGACGGGTGAACCGGCCACCGCCGCAAAGCTTTTCCGGGCCGCGGGCGATGTCAGCCGCGAGGTGACGTGCATCGCCCTGACCGGCGACCCGGCCGGGGCGGTCAAACTCGGTGAGGCGGCGATCGGTGAGACCGACCGCGGCGACCACGCCCTGCTCGCCCGGCTGCACGCGGCGCTGATCATGCCGTACGTCCAGATGGGCGCGTTCGGCCGGGGCTCCGATGCGGCGCAGCAAGCCCTGCACCTGTCGTCGCGATTGGACGATGCCGAGCTGCTCGCCGACGTCCACCGGGCGGTCACCCACGCCTTCATCGAGAAGAAACGCGTCAGCGACGCGCTCATGCACGCCGACCAGGCCCTGCGCCTGTGTCAGGAACTCGGCCTGACCACCGACGCCGGCCTGTGCCACCTGGCGCGGGCCTCCGCCCTCAAGGAAGCCGAACGCCTCGCAGACGCCGCCTGCGAACTGGTCACCGCCATCGACATCTTTCACCGCGCCCGCGCCCGCCTCTACCACGGCCGGGCCACCGCGATCCTCGCCGGAGTGCGGGTGGCGCAGGGGCGCACCGGCGAAGCGTGGGAACTGGCGCGGGAGCTGCTCGACAAGAGCGACCCGTGGACCGATGGGTACCTGCACCGGGTCGCCGGGATGTGCGCGCCCGACCCGGTCGAGGCGGAACGGTACCTGCGCCGCTCCGCCGAGCTGTTCAGTGAGCAGGGCGGCCAGGTCGAGCTCGTGGAAACCTGCCGGGAGTGGGCGCGGCTGCTCACCACGCAGGGCCGCCTCGTCGAGGCGGTCCGGGTTTACGACCTCGGTTTGCGGGGCGCCAGGACGGTCGCGCAGGCCTGATCGAAGCAGCTGACCGCCTCCATCAGCTGGCCCCGCTCGGCAAGCAGATGCCCGAGTACCCGGAACGTCTCGGCGACCTCGAGCGGCTTGCCCGCCCGCGCGTAGGCGTCCGCGGAGACCCGGAAGTACTCCTCCGCCTCCGGTGTGCTCGCCGACGCGGCGATCTGGCCCAGCACCCGCGCCGCCAGGCCGAGCTCACCGTGCTGGCGGGAGGAGTCGTATGCCCGGCGCGCCAGGCGGCGTGCCTCGTCGAAGCGCATCGCCCTGCGGTACAGGTCGGCCAGGACGCACATCGCCTCCAGCGGCCGGTCGGTGCACAGCGACTGTGCCCGCTGCGCGTGGTCGATCGCCTCCGCGAGTGCGCCGGCGGCGGCAAGCTCCTGCGCCCGAGTCAGGTGGCTCAATCCCAGGCCCGGCCCCAACCTGCTGCGCGCCAGCAACTCCACGGCCCGGTGGAGAGCGCAGGCCGCGTCGGAGAGGTGACCGGTGCGGCGCAGCGTGGCGGCGAGCTGATGGTAAAGATCCGCCGCCTTGCGGAAGTCGATCGACTCGGCGATCGCCAGGGCGCCGTGCGCCGCCTGTACTCGCCGCTCGCCCGTCCACACCTGGACCCCGGCGCAGGACAGCCACAGCACGGCGTCGGGGTCGGTGACCTCCTTGAGCGTGGACTCGCACAGGTACGCCGCGTACTGCGGTTCGCCGGAACGGGCGAGTGCCACCGCCCGCCGGGCGATCGCCGGCGCCTTGCGCTCCAAAGGCTTGTCCTGCCACAACTCTTCGGCCTCGGCGAAGACCGGCACGGCGGCGGCCGGGTCTCCGGCGGCCAGGCTCGCCTCGGCCAGGCCGAACCGCCCCCAGAACTCGTTGGCGAGGTCGGCGAACATGCGGCGGGCCGTGGCGACCTTGCCGTCGGCGAGCAGCATCCAGCCTCGGGCCAGCTGCTCGCGACGGTCCAGTTCCTTCTCGCTGATGAGGTCGGCTTCGGTTGCCGCAGGGGCACCGTTCAGCAATCCGTCACCGAACGAATCCATGGAGTGAGTGTAGAAGGCATTGACGCAAGTTGCACAGCCGGTGATTAACGCTTTGGTGCGACTTTTACCGGCAGCCCCGAATCGCTTGCAACGTAACGTTTACGTCGAATGGGTCGCCGTCGTCGGAGGTCCAGCCGCCGTCGGAGCGCTGCGTCTCGGCGAGACGGCGGCGCGCCGCCGTCAGCGTCCAGTCGTCCTGCGACACCCCGACCCGCCGCAGCGAAGCGGCAAGCCAAGCCGCGTCGCCCGCCGACAGCTCGGCCATGCGATCGGTCAGGACGACCTGCATCCGCGCCGCCTCATAAAACATCTGCTGCTTGTACAGGACGGAGGAGCCCAGCCACCCGGTGACAAGGAACGAAGGCCAGCTCCCGTCCGGTTTCAGACTGTCGCGGATCACCTCCGCCGCGCGCAGCGCCGCATCCGGATAATCGCCGGAGACGGAGAGCCAGAACGACGCGTTGGCGGTCAGGTACAGCGTCGCCTCCGGATCACCCGGGCGCGCCCACGGCGGCGCGTCGGCGGCGAGGGTCTCGTCCTCCTGCCACGTGCCCTCCGGGCGCTGACGCGAAGCCAGCCAATGCAGCGCGCTGCGCGCCGGTTGCCTGCCCAGCGCACCGAGATCGTCAAGCTGCGCAAGGCGGAAGCAGGTCGCGTCGATCGACGGGATGCGCCCACCGTCAAAAGCCGGCCAGCCGCCGGTGAGGGTCTGACCGGCCTCACACGCCTGCAGCATCTCCTCGCCGGGCATGCCGCCGGTGCGCAGATACGACAGGCGAGCCCGATCGACGGAATCGCCTTTCGCCACTACGAACCCGATGGCCGCGTCCAGATCCACCACGATTTGAGAGCCTAATTTCCTCCGGCAGCGCCTGCCTCACCAAGTTGGCCAAGGTCAACTGCCGAACGGTCAACCGAGTCCTGTCAGGCATCGATTCTCGGTCATGGACGCCACCTTGTCACGACCACCGCATAGTCAACTTAGACTGCATATGTGACCGATGGGGACGATCCGCGGCAGCGAACGATGCTCGACAACCTGCCGCTGCTGATCTCCATCGTCCCGGTGCTGCTGGTCCTGGCCCGCGTGGCGTCCGTGTCTAGCCTCGACCCCGGTACCCTCGCCCTGCTGATCCAGACCATCGACGTGTTCCAGCTCGCCCTCGGCACGCTCATCCAGGTCGGACCAATGATCCTTCTGATGGCGGTGGGGGTCGGGATCGTCCAGGAACCGCAGCGGGCAAGGCAGATCTGGTCCGGGCTCCCGCCGCACATCCGTTACCTGCTTGTGCTGGTGCTGACGCTGGCCATGCTTGCGGCGCCGCCGCTCACACTCCTGCTCGCCGTCGCGCTTCCCGTCCTCGTCCTGCTTGCCAACAAGCTTGGCGGTGGGCGGCTACTGGCGCAGTTCATCACCTACAGTTTGTTGGTGGTCGCTCTGCTGGTGGTCGCCTCACCCACCGCGTTGTGGCTCCCGGTCGAACGGTTCGACATCGGAAAGCCCCAGCCGCTGGTCGGCTATGTCCTTCGGGAAGCGGAGAACGACGGGCGCATGACGATCCTGCTGGATCGCGGGCGGACAGTGGTCGTGATCGGGGGCGACGAGGTCAAACGGCGGGAGCCATGCCGGTTGCGAAAACCCGCATGGCCCCTCGCCGCCTACGTCAACAAATCCACCCCGGTCGAACTCCCGCTCTGCCCTTAGTACACCGGCAGAGACGGATCGACCGTCTTGATCCAGCCGAGCACGCCGCCCTGCACGTGCACCGCGTCCTTGAAACCGGCGGACTTCAACGCCGCCAAAGCCTCGGCGCTGCGCACACCAGACTTGCAGTGCAGCACGATCTGCTTGTCCTGCGGCATGCGCGACAACGCCTCGCCGGAGATGATGTCGCCCTTGGGAATCAGGACACTGCCCGGAATCCGCACGATCTCGAACTCGGCCGGCTCGCGCACGTCGACGAGGAAGACGTCCTTGCCCGCGTCCTGCCACTCCTTCAGCTCAGCGGCGGTGATCGTCGAGCCGACCGTGGCCGAGGCGGCCTCCTCCGACACGTTGCCGCAGAAGTCCTCGTAGTCCTCGAGCAGGTCGGTGACGGTCGGAGCCTCCCCGCACAGCGCGCACTGGGGATCCTTGCGCACCTTGATTTTGCGGTACGTCATCTCCAGCGCGTCATAGACCATCAGCCCACCGACGAGCGGCTCGCCGACACCGGTCAGCAGCTTGATCGCCTCGGTCACCTGGATCGAGCCGATGCTCGCGCACAGCACCCCGAGCACGCCACCCTCGGCGCAGCTGGGCACCATGCCGGGCGGCGGCGGCTCCGGGTAAAGGCACCGGTAGCACGGGCCGTGCTCGGCCCAGAAGACGCTTGCCTGCCCGTCGAATCGATAGATAGAACCCCAAACATAAGGCTTTTTCAGGAGTACGGCGGCATCGTTGACGAGATAGCGAGTGGCGAAGTTGTCGGTGCCGTCAACGATCAGATCGTATTGGGCAAAGATCTCTTTGACGTTGTCACGGTCAAGCGCGGTGTTGTGGATGACCACGTTGACGTATGGGTTGATCTCGCGGATCGACGCGGCGGCGGACTCGGCCTTGGACCGGCCGATGTCAGACTGGCCATGGATGATCTGGCGCTGCAGGTTGGACTCGTCGACAGTGTCAAACTCGACGATGCCCAATGTGCCAACGCCCGCCGCGGCCAGGTACATCAAAGCCGGAGAGCCGAGACCGCCCGCGCCCACACACAGCACCTTGGCGTTCTTCAACCTCTTCTGACCCGTGACGCCCACGTCCGGGATGATCAGGTGGCGGCTGTAACGGCGGACCTCGTCCACCGACAGCGACTCGGCTGGCTCTACGAGCGGCGGCAACGACATGGTCACATTCTCCCTCGGGCGGCTCGGGATTACGAGCCGCGGGGTGCGAGCTACGTCACGGCGTTGGGATACGGCCACGGATTGGCGACGCAGCCCTCAAGCCCGAGCGTCTGCTGCTGCATGACCGGGGCCAGCTTGCCCGGGCCGGGACACTCCTCATGCACCCGGCCCAGTTGGTGGCCGACCTCATGGTTGATGACGTACTGGCGGTAGGTGAGCAGCGGCGTCCCCGCGCTCACATAATCTGGCACGGACAGGTGCCAGCGATCCAAGTTGATCACGACCCAGCCGTTGGCCTGGCAGGACGTGTAGGGCACCCCGTCGACGCGGATGTCCAGTCCCACTCTTTGGCAAAGCCGGTGGGCGGTCTCTCGGGTGACAAGGGCGATTTTGAAATCAGCCGGGGCCTCTTTGGGTACCCGCTGAAATCTTTGCTTCTTATCGGAGGTCCAACCGCGCCGATCCGCCAGCGTGGAGTCGGTCAGCTGGCCGAACTCGGGTAGGTCTGCGTCCAAATTAGACTCGACGGCGAGGTGGAAGCGTTTGACCGACCCGGCCGCGCCCAGAATGGGCCCGGTCGACTGCTCGTAGGTGAACGTGCCCGGCCCGGAGCTGGGCAGCTCGTCCCGATCGGGCTCGTTGTCCGGCCGGGAGTTCGCATCGATGTCCGCACCTGAGTCCGCATCGGTGTTCGCGCCTGTGTCCGCATCGGCGGCGGGAGTCAACGTGCCGCTCGGCAGCGACCACGGGCGCGCCCGGTCGTCATCGCCACCGCCACGGATCAGGCCGACGGCGACCATGACTACGGCAACGACGAGGATGAATACGGCCCACCGATCCTCGCGCCGCCTGGCGGCCGCCCGGGCCCGGGCTCTGGCTCTCGTTCTCGCCTGGGCGGGTCTGCCAGCGAGCTCCGTGCGGTTACGGCCCACCTAACCCATGGTGCCACGAGAGTGGAAAAATTCGGGTAAGTCCGGTTATAGAGGGGTGCCCTAGGGGTCCCCTATGGGGCTACACGGTTACGGGGGTTACGGGGGTTACGGGGGTTACGGGGTACGGATTACGGGTTACGGGAGGAGGGCGGCAAGTCTCCGGTTGACCGCACCCAGCGTCGCCCGGACCACCGCCCGGCGAGGATCACCGGACACCAGAGCCGAACCGGCAAGCTGCTCCACCCAGCCACCGCAAACCAGCAACACCACCACCACGGCAACATCGCAGCTGCCCATCGGCACAATCGCCGCATGCTCCACGAAGCAGCGGCCCGACTCGCCCGTCGCCGTCCCGTTCTTCAACAGGTCGTTGATCGCGTTGGCCGTCGCGGCGGCGCACAAGCGCAGCACGTACGCGTCGACCGCTGGGCCGCTCGCGGCACCCTCGGCCCGTCGCCCGTTGGTCGTCAACCGCACCAGAACCGTCGCGTCAAGCCCGAACATCGTCGTCTGCACGTGCTCGAGCACCGCCCGCGGACCCTGATCCCGATCCGTGAACACGGGAGGCGGATTCGTACCCGCCGGATGCTCCGTCTCCCCGGTCGACCGCCAAGTCGGCGCGGTCCGCTCAGGCTGCCGCACGTCCGAAGACCCGCGCAGGTCGGTCGGCGGGCGCAGGTCGGCCTGCGACCGTTGGTCGGCCTGCGACCGTTGGTCGGCAAGCCTTTGTTCCGCCGGTGGTTCCGGCTGCGGCCGGAACTCGGCGGGAGGACGCGTGTCGTTCGGCTGCCGGCGCGGCACACTCACCGGATGTCGCCTGCGCGGCTCCCGCGACGGCGGCACTTCCTCGAACGTGTTCGGCGGCGAAGCTCCCGCACCCACCCGAGGACCGGGAAGCGTCACCGGAGGCTGCTGCTGCCCGTGCGACCCCGGATCCGGCTGCCCCGGGATGCGCGGCGGCTGCGCCGCTGAACCGGGTGTGTCCGGAGCGCCGCCGCCCAGGCCGGAATCGTCCGGGCTGCCGGGCGGACCGGTCAAAGCCGCATCAAGGCCCATCTGGTCCTGCAACATGCGGGCCACCATCCGGCTGATGGTCGACGGATCAGCCCCTTCGGCAAGCTCCAACCGCAGATGATGCCCACCCGTCACCGTCGTCCGGATCGTCGCCTGCCTTACCCCCGCCACGGCCCGAACGGCCGACAGAACCGCCTCCGTGTCGAACCCGACCGGGCGTTCGGCAGGAGGGGCATCGGCCTGGCGCAGATGCGAAGCGATGCGGGACAGCTGCGGGGCGGCCGGCTGCGGTACATCCTCGGCTGGCTCGAGGGTCGGGGGCACGTCGGGTTGCGAAGGTACCCGCTGAGGTAGCGCGTCCTCGTCGCCGGAAGCCTGCGCCTGTGCGTCCATTGCGTCTGTTGCGTCCGGCTCCTGGCCGCCGACGACCTCGGGGGCGGCGGGTGGCGGCGGGTGTGAGGGCGGCGGCGGGCCGGGAGGCTGGCCGCCGAAAGCAGTTGGGTGGCTAAACCGGGAAGCGGCCGGTCGCTGCCCCGACCCCGGCTGCCCCGTCCCCAGCTGCTCGGGCGTCATGCCCGGTGTCATGCCGGGTGTCATTCCAGGCGTCGTGCTAGGCGTGGCGCCAGGCGTCGTGCTGGGCGCGGTGCCAGGCGTCATGCTGGGCGCGGTGCCGGGCGTGGTGCCGGGCATCGTGCCAGGCGTGGTGCCGGGCATCATTCCCGGTGGCGTTCCGGGTGTCACGGCGGGCGGGGCGGACGGCTGACTCAGGCCGGTCAGACCGGCCTGCGCCGTGCCGGGCGCCGGCGGGCCGCCAAAACCGGGCTGGGCGGAAACGCCGGGCCGCTGCGGGAAAGCGGTGGACGGGTGCTGTCCCGGCGCCACCCCCGACGCGTCCGGCTCGCCAGGAACCAGCTGCGATGGCGCCTGCCCGAAACCAGCCTGACCCTGCGCCAGGGTCGGCCGTGCTTGGTCAAAGCCGGGCGGCATCGCGGCTTTCTTTGGTGGTACGGATGGGATCGGACCGAAGCCGGGCGGTGGAGCGGGCGGTGGCACCGACGGAGCATGGCCAAAACCGGCCTGCCCCTGCGCCGGGGTCGACGGTGGATGGCCCATACCGGCCTGCCCCTGCGCCGGAGTCGACGGTGCTTGGCCCATACCGGTACCAGCCTGGCCCTGCGCGTGCGCCGATGGCCTTTCGCCGAAACCGCCCTGCCCCTGTCCCTGTCCCTGCCCGGGTGCCGGCAACGCCGGCCCATGACCGAAACCAGCCTGGCCCTGCGCGAACCCGGACCCCGACACCGACGGCGCTTGACCCAAGCCAGCGTTGGGTTGACTGGCTGAGGACGGCGGGGATGACGTTTGACTAAAACCGGGCGGCGTCGCGGCTTGCGTGGGCGCCGACGGGGATGGAGCTTGGCCGAAACCGGGCGGCGTCGCGGCTTGCGCAGGCGTGGGCGGGGATGGAGCTTGGCCGAAACCGGGCGGCGTCGCGGCTTGCGTAGGCGTGGGTGGGGATGGAGCTTGGCCGAAGCCAGGCGGCGCTTGGCCGAAACCGGCCGTTGGGCCTTGCTGCGGCTGACCCTGGCGCGTGGCCAGATCCGTCTCGCTCTGTTGCCCGGACGGGTGTTGCGGGTCGGGAACTGCGCTCAGATGCCGCCGCGGCTGGGCGGCGGCCGAATTTGGCGGCTCTTCACCACCCTCGGCGGCTACGCGGTCGGGACGCACACGCTCAGCATGCACCTGATCGGCAAGCACCTGATCGGCAACCACACGCTCGGCGAGCAGCGACACGGCGGGCAGGTCGTCCTCGCCCTCCTCGTACTGGCCCAGCTCCAGCTCCGACTCGATCGCAGCGTCCTGCTCGGCCTCGGAGAAGGCAAGCTCGAAGCGCTGGCCCAGGGTCAGCTGGGCGGCTAGCGGCGGGTCGTCGTCCTGAGTCACCGGGGGGTCCTGCGGCCCCGGGACGAGGGGCGGGGACGGACTCCAAACCGGAAGTCCCTGCGGCGGGGTGGGATCGTCGAAGGCGGCGGCGTGTCGTGCGAACTCGGCGGAACGCTGCGCCAGCTCATCTGCGTACGGGTCCTCGATCATGCCGAACGGGACGAAGTGCGGTGGGTCGTCGTCATCGGCGGCGGCGGTTTGGGGCAGGGGTCCGGTCAGGGCATCGACGCCACGACGATCGCCAAATGTTGGGATGGATTCAAGAGATGGTTCCAGTGCCGCCCCCGCGCTCGACCAGTTCTGGGTCGCCCAGGCCGCAGAGTGCCCATTAACGTGCCCATTGACCACGCCGTTCTCTTCGTGGTCACCTGACCTGCCAACACTGGTTTGTCCTAGACCATCCACGTGCGCTCCTCAGTCGCCCCATGCTGAGGCTACCGTGAACGGTGAATGACGATAAGTTGCAACGACGGGCCAGTTAGCAAGATCCGCCCCAACGGAGGAGCTACCAGGAGCCACGAAGGAGAGAGCATGACCGCCGCATCCAGCGCGACGGGCCGGCCGACGCGACTGCCGAGGTCTGCGCGGCGTAAGCAACTGCTCGCCGCCGCGCAGGACGTCTTTGTCGCCCAGGGTTACCACGCGGCGGCGATGGATGACATCGCCGAACGCGCTGGTGTCTCAAAACCAGTGCTCTACCAGCACTTCCCGGGCAAGCTCGAGCTATATCTGGCCCTTTTGGACACTCATTGCGACGCTTTCGCCGAAAAGATTCGCGAGGCGATGTCGGCGACGACCGACAACGCTGAGCGGGTGCGCGGAGCGATGCACGCGTACTTCGACTTTGTTTCGCACGAGAGCGAGGCCTTCCGCCTCGTCTTCGAGTCCGACCTGCGCAATGACCCGGCGGTGCGGGCTCGGGTTGACCGGATGGAACGCCTCGCTGTGGAGGCGATCACCGAGACCATTATGGCGGATACCGGTGTGAGCCGAGCCAAGGCGGAGATGCTCGCCTCGGGTTTGTGCGGTGCGGCTCAGGTGGCGGCGCGGTTCTGGCTCGCGGGTGGGCGTGAGGTGTCCCAAGAGGAGGCTGAGCAGTTGATGTCCACTCTGGCTTGGCGTGGCATCGGTGGCTTCCCACTTCACTCCGACCACTGAGCTACAGTCGCGGAAGACGTTACGTGGTAGGAGGAATCGGTGGAGGTCAAAATCGGCGTTCAGTTCGCCGCCCGTGAGCTGACGTTGGACAGTTCGCAGTCGCCCGGAGAGGTGGAGCAGATCGTCACCGACGCGCTCACAAAGGAGAAGAAGCTGCTGACCCTGGTGGATGAGCGCGGCCGCCGCGTGATCGTCCCGATCGAGAAGCTGGCCTATGTCGAGATCGCTGAGGCCGCACCAAGATCAGTAGGCTTTACCGCAAGATAGGTGACCAGGGGCGCCCTCACCCCGTAAGATAGGCAAGTTGACATGGGCCAAATGCCCATGTCTGCACGTGAGGCCCATGGTCGGCGCTGTTGACGCCCGCTGTGCGCGGCCCGTGCGAAGACGACGAACAGCGCCCCACGGCGAAAATGGGGCGCACTTAACAAGGGCACCCCATAACCCCATGACACAAAACACAGCAAGTAATCCTCTCAAACCGACCTTCGCCGAGCTTGGAGCTCGGCCTGAGACAGTCGCCGCGCTGGCGGCCATGGGTATTGAGCGCGCGTTCGCGATCCAGGAGTATGCGCTGCCGATCGGCCTCCGCGGCGGCGACATGATCGGGCAGGCACCCACCGGGACCGGTAAGACTCTCGGGTTCGGTGTGCCGCTGCTGGACCGTCTGCTCTCCCGTGACGAGGGCGCCGACGGCGCGCCGCAGGCGCTCGTCGTGGTACCCACCCGCGAGCTGGGCTTGCAGGTGGCCAAGGACCTGGCGGGCGCGGGCAAAACCCGTGGCATCCGGGTGCTGCCGATCTACGGCGGCGTGGCGTACGAGCCGCAGGTCGACGCGCTCCGCAAGGGCGTGGAGATCCTGGTTGGTACGCCGGGTCGCCTGCTCGACCTGGCCAAGCAGAAGCAGCTGAAGCTCGACCGCGTCCGCGCGCTCGTGCTCGATGAGGCCGACCGCATGCTCGACCTGGGTTTCCTCGACGACGTCGAGAAGATTCTGTCGATGCTGCCCGATGATCGCCAGACAATGCTGTTCTCGGCGACCATGCCCGACCCGATCGTGACCCTTTCCCGCAAGTTCCTGCGCAACCCGGTCACGGTGCACGCGAGCCACGCCTCCGACGAGTTGGGTGTCAGCCCGCAGACCAAGCAGGTCGCGTACCGCACCCACCAGCTGAACAAGCTGGAACTGCTGGCCCGCATCCTTCAGGCCAACGAGCGCGGCCTGACGATGATCTTCACCCGGACCAAGCGCAATGCCGACCGGGTGAGCGAGGACCTCGACTTCCGCGGATTCGCGTGCGCCGCGGTCCACGGCGATCTGGGCCAGGGCGCTCGGGAGCGCGCGCTGCGCGCCTTCCGCTCCGGCAAGGTCGACGTGCTCGTGGCGACCGATGTCGCAGCCCGTGGCCTTGACGTTTCAGGCGTCACCCATGTGATCAACTACGACTGCCCGGAGGACTCCGAGACCTACGTGCACCGCATCGGCCGCACCGGCCGCGCGGGCGCCACCGGCGTCGCCGTGACGTTCGTCGACTGGGAGGATATGCCGCGCTGGCGGCTGGTGGACAAGACCCTCGGCCTTGACCTTTCCGACCCGCCGGAGACGTACCACACCTCGCCCTGGGTTTACACGGATCTTGATATTCCGACCGACGTGACCGGCACGCTGCCCAGCGCGCAGCGTTCCCGGGCCGGCCTGAGCGCCGAGGTCGAGGAGGATCTCAGCGGCGGCAAGTCGCGCAAGCGCCGCCGGGGCAGCGGCAAGCCGGCTTCCACCGCCGATTCGGCGCAACCGCCCCGCCAGCGCCGCCGCCGCCGTCTCACCGACGGCGAGGGCGACCCGGCTCAGGGCGAGTCCGACGCGCCCGTGGCCGGACCGACCACGCAGTCAAAGGCCGCACGGTCGAAGGCCACCCGGTCCGACACCGCCCGGTCCGACACCGCACAGTCCGACACCGGCCAGTCCGACACCGCCGACTTTGAGACCGCCCAATCCGCGACCGCCCAGTCCGAGACTGGCCAGTCCGAGACCGGCCAGTCCGCATCCAAGCCGCGCCGCAGGCGCCGTCGCCGGTCGGGTTCGGCCGCCGCCGGCGAATCAGCGCAGGCTCAGGACAACTAACGCCAAGGCCCACACCGCCACCGCCGGCCCGGGTCGCTTGCCTCCCACGCGAATCAAGACGGTTCACGCCGGCGGTCGGGTCCGGCCGCTCTGCGGCGCAAGGGGCACACTGGCCACATGGCCCGATCACGCAAGTACCGGGTGATAACCGCGCTTGAGCGGCTCAACAACCGGTGTACCCGGTGGGCGCTTCGCCGCGGTCTGGCGCCGCGCGCATTCGCTCTGCTGGAGACGACCGGACGGCGCAGCGGGCTGCCCCGGCACACATCGGTCGGCAACGGGCTCGACAGGCACGATGAGCGCGACAGGCACGGCAAGCGCGACAGCCACGACGAGCCCGACAGCCACCACAGCCACGACAGCCACGACGAGCCCGACAGCCAACACGAGCCCGACAGCCACCACAGGCACACCAGCCAACACGAGCCCGACAGCCAACACAGGCACGCCAGCCACGACAGATACCACGAGCGCAACAGCCACCACAGGCACACCAGCCAACTCGACGGCGACACTTTCTGGCTTGTCGCCGCGCACGGCCTGCAGGCCGACTACGTCCGTAACCTGCTGGCCGACCCCACCGTACGGGTGAAGATCGCCGGACGGTGGCGGACGGGCCGGGCTGTGCCTATGCCCGATGACGACGTGCCTAAGCGTTCCCGGTCCCTGCCATACCAATGGGACGCCGCTATCGGCCGGCTGATGGCAACCACGCCCATGACGATCCGCATCGATCTTGACCCGGATCCAGGCTGACTCAGCTGCCAATCGTGGGAGACTTGCCCGCGTGGAGACTGCTCTCGACGCGCTGAGAGTGCTCAACCGGCGCTACGCCTTCGCCGAGGTGGCGGCGCTGCTCGCGGACGGCATGGATCACCAGATGTCCACCCGCTCCGTCGCGCAGTTGCACCAGCTGTGCGCGTTCGGGCAGCGCCTGCTCGACCTGGACGCCGAGGACTTCGGCAACGAGGATGCGGCGTCGGGCGCCAATACCGAGACCGCGGTGGCGGCGCGCGTGGCCGAGGCTGAGGTACCCGCCGACCTGCGCATGCGGGCCCTGGAGTGCCGCATGCCGCAGTCCCCCCGGGAGACCCACCGGGGTGCGCTGGGCAGCCTGCGCCCGGCGTACCGCCTGCTACTTGAGGTGATCGACGCCCGGTTCCGCCGGTTCGAGACCACCGCCGTTGTCGCCGCCGTGCACATCGCCAGCGAGTATGCGCCGTTGCTGGTGTGGGAGCGGGTGCTCGGCCACGCCGGTGATCCGGCTCTGCTGCCCCAGTCGGTCTCCGGCGCTGGATCGGCGTGGGGCGATTTCGACGATCGGGACTGTCCTCATACGAAGTCGGAGAAGTCGGCTGCCCGCCGGTCGGTGAACGTGGCCAAGGAGAACTCGGCTGGCTGGCGTTCCTATTTGAACCGCCAGCATTCGAACATGTCGCATGCGCTTGCCGTCTGCGCCGCGACCTGCCCCCGGCCGTGCTTTGTCTACACGCGACTGGATCCGCGTGACGCCGAGGTGGTAACGGTGGGTTCCCGGATTGCGTTGGTGCTCAACAATTCTGCCATTGTCAGGTTGCGGCACAGCGCCCCGGTCGGGCATGGCTTCGGGGTGCCTTCGCGTTCGGAGCTGCTTGAGGCTTGGGGTCGCAGCCGTACGTCGCTGACGCGCCTGGCCCCGGCGATCGGCGAGGACGACGGCTTCCCCCTGCCGGGCTTTGCCCACCTGGTGTCTACTTTGGCCGGTCAGGAGATGCCCGCCGAGACGCTGCTCGCCGATACCGCCTCGGGCATCGAAAAGCTGCTCAGCTCAACCTACTCTGCAGAGCGGGCTTGATCCCCCACTGCCGTACCAATTCGGCCAGTTCCGGGTCTGACACCACCCGCCCGGTCCGCTCGGCGCGGATCATCGCGTTGCGCGGGGTGTGTTTGGAGTCGATGAACTCCAGCACCTCCACGTCGTAGCCGTGCTCGCGCAGCATCCCGGCGCGGATGACGTCGGTGAGCACGTCGGCGAAGCGTTCACGCATGATGCCGTGCGCGGTGAGCAGGTGTTTGGGGCCGCGGCGCAGTTGGCGCGAGATGTCTTTGTGGCAGCAGGGCGCGGCGAGGATCCACTTGGCGTCCCACCGGATGGCGCGGGCGAGCGCGTCGTCGGTGGCGGTGTCGCAAGCGTGTAGCGCGAAAACCATGTCCGGCAACGGTTCTACCTCGACCGTCGCGATTTCGTCGGCGACGAAGCGTACCCGGTCGGACCAGCCGAGGCGTTCGGCGAGTTCGGTGTTGCGGCGGCGCTGGTCCTCTCGCACGTCGACGCCGGTGACGCGGACGTCGAAGCCCAGGCCCGCCAGGTAGCTGTACGCCGCGAACGTCAGGTACGCGTTGCCGCACCCGAGGTCGACGATGTGCAGGGTGCGGGGCAGGTCGTCGACGGCGAGCTGCCGCAGGAAGGCGTCGACCTGGCGCCGTTTGCGCGCGTCGGCCTCGACGGCGGCGAACAGCGGATCGCCGGGGTCGAGCAGGTGCTGCTTGGGCTCGTCGTGTGCGAGGGTGCGCTCCCTGGCCGCCGGTTCGTTGCGGCGGTGGATGATGGCGCCTTTGCGGGTGGTCTGGAGGCTGATTGTGCCCGAGGTCGTCGATACGACCCAGCTCCCGAACGGCACGTTCAGCAGGTTATCGATTTCTATGGGGTCGGAGACGTTGCGGGTGGTGGGGCGCTGGCCGTCGTCGGTGACGATCTGCAGCACGGGCCCGGACTTGAGCACCACCGGCCGGACTGTGGCCCTGACCACGCCGGCCCCCACGCCGGCCCCCACGCCGAGGGCCGCGCCAGCCCCCGCGCCAGCCGCCAAGCTGGGTGCCGCGCCGGCCCCCACGCCGAGGGCCGCGCCAGCCCCCGCGCCAGCATCCACCCCGGGTGCCGCGTCACGGCGGCGGCCGCGGCCCTCGGCGTGGATCAGTCCCGGCGACAGCAGCGCCTCACGGATCTCGGCCAGGGCTTCGGGCAGCGTGGTGGTCATACGACCAAGACTAGAAGAGACTAGAAGCCGTCGCCGGGGTCCTCGGTGGGTTCGGGGATCGGGATGTAGAAGAAGTCCCTCATGTCATTCCACAGATAGATGAAGGCGATGACAAGCGCGACGGACACTACGAATCCGACCCAGCCCAGGATGATTCCGACCAGCGCCATCGCGCCGCCCTGCTCGTCCTTGCGCTTGAGTTTGGCGCGGGCGACGTGCCCGAGGATCGCCGCCACCGCGCTGGGGATGAGTGACAGCGGACCCCAGGAGCACATGCCCACCAGGCTCACGATGCTGATCACCATCGACGCGATCGCCAGGCCGTTGGTCTTTTTCGCAGGCTGGTAGGGGTACCCGTATGCGTAGGGAGGCGGAGGTGTCCACGAGGGTGTCACCTGTGGTAGGCCGCCGGTGGGGTCCGTCATGGCCGCAAGGGTAAGACAGGGACGCGACTGGCGTCTGGCCGGACAAACCGGCAGGATCGGCTTATGGGAATCGGGATGGGAACTGGCGATCTGGCGGCGGCGTTTCGGCTGGACGGGCGGGTGGCCCTGATCACGGGGGCCGGCAGCCCGCACGGCATCGGTTATGCGACGGCGCGGCTGCTCGCCGCGATGGGTGCCAAGGTTGCGATCGTCTCGACCACCCGCCGCATCCACGAGCGCGCCGGCGAGCTTGGCGTGCTTGGGTTTGTCGCGGATCTGACGCTTGAGGCGGAGGTTGGTGCGCTGGCCGATGCCGTGGTCGAGCAGCTGGGCGAGGTCGACATCCTGGTCAACAATGCCGGCTTGACCAGCCGGGCAAGCGTCGAGGTGATCCGGCCGGTGGCGCAGCTGACCTTCGACGAGTGGCGTGCCGAGATCGACCGTAACCTCACCACCGCTTTCCTTAGCAGCCGGGCGTTTCTGGGCGGCATGTCGGAGCGCGGCTGGGGTCGCATCGTCAATCTTTCGGCGATCAACGGTCCGGTCAACGCCCTGCCCGCCGAGGCGGGTTACGCGGCGGCCAAGGCCGGTGTGCTGGGGTTGACCCGCGCGCTGGCGATGGAGCTTGTCGCCGATGGGGTGACGGTCAACGCTGTCGCTCCGGGCACCATCCACACCTCGGCGTCCACTTTGACCGAGCTGAAGCAGGGTTACGACACGCCGACGGGACGTCCCGGCGCACCGGAGGAGGTCGCTTCGGCGATCGCTTTCCTTTGCTCTCCCGGCGCCAGCTACATCACGGGACAGATGCTCGTGGTCGACGGGGGGCAATCCGTCCGCCAGGGCTGAGCACCACCATCGCCACGCCTACGATCAGCATGGCGATTCCGGCGATGGCGGCCGGTGGCACGGTCTGGCCGAGCAGCAGCCAGCCGAGCAGGCCGGCGCCCGGGACTTCCAGCAGCACCAGGACGCTGATGGTGGTCGCGGGGATCTTGTGTACGGCGTAGTTGAACATCGAGTGCCCGAGCAGCTGCGCGCCCACGGTCAGGGCGGCGATCGCCGCCCATGTCGTTGCGGTGTAACCGATCAGGGGCACTCCAAACACGACGCACACGAGCAGCAGCGCGCCCGCGCACACCCCGTAGCAGACAAACGTGTAGGTCGTCGTGGTGAAGCCCTGCCGCGCCCGCTCGCCCAGCAGGGTATAGACGGCTCCGGCGAGGCCGCCGATGGTGGCGAGCACGTCGCCGAGCAGGGCCGTGCCTCCGGTCCGGAAGTCGGGGCCGATCGCGACCAGCGCGCCGCTCACCGCGACCACGATCCCGAGCCATGCCAGCAGCGGCAGCCTGCGCCCCAGCACGGCCGCGATCAGGCCGGCCCAGATCGGCTGGCTGCATCCAAGTGCCGTGGCGGTGGCGACCGTCGTGAGTTTCACGCTGGGTACCCAGGTGCCAAAATGGACAGCCAATGCCAATCCAGCCATTAAAGACCATTTGTGGGTACCGGATACAAGCTCCCCCCGCCTGACGGTGAGGCTGATCGGGGCGAGGGCCGCCGCCGCCAAGCCGTTGCGCCAGAAGGCGATCGCCAGTCCGGGCGCGGCCGCCAGGACGATCAGCGCACCGGACGACGACACCGCGGCGATGCCGACGGTCATCGCCAGAATTGTCAGCCCATCCCAGGTTCGTGGCACGCTGCAATCTTGGCGCGTGCGAAGCAACGTGCAGTATTCCGCCGCGTACCATCTAGGACCATGACGCATCCTCTCGTGGAGGAGGCCGCCAAAAAGGCAGCTATCGGCTGGTTCTCGGTGGATCGCGGTCCGGCTCGGGCGCTGTGGTGCCTGACCGTCGACGGCGACATCTGCCTGGTGCTGGGCCCGGGTGAGCAGGAGCTGGCGGGGTTGGACGGTGCCACCTCGGTGGAGGTGACGCTGCGCGGCGATCACGGCGGCAACGTGGCGACCTTTCCGGTGACGGCGACCCGGATCCGCCCGGAGTCCGAGCGCTGGGAGGCGGTCGCGCCGCAGCTGGCGGCCAAGCGGCTGAACGCTTCCGGCACGGCCGAGCAGGTGGTTGAGCGCTGGGCGCGGGAGGCTTCGATCTGGGCGCTGACCCCGGCCGGGGATCCGGGGCCGCGGGACTCCTCCGGTGAGCTTGCCGAGCCGCGCCCGACGACCGCGGGGACGGTCGTCCGCAAACCGTTCAAACTGCACCGGGTTAGGCGCAAACGCACATAGCATTCGGATATGCCCACGGTGACAAGGGTCTTCGTCGCCCGGCTCGCCGGTCTCGCCGTATTCGATCCCAACGGTGATCATGTGGGCCGGGTCCGTGACGTCGTGGTCCGGCTCCGCTCCGGAGGCGCCCCACCGCAGGTCACCGGCATGATCGCGGAGTTGCCGATGCGGCGGCAGATCTTTCTGCCGATCGGCCGGGTGGTCTCGGTCGACGGCAACAGCGTGGCGCTCAACTCCGGCGTGATCAACCTGCGCCGGTTCCAGCAGGGCACCGCCGAGCTGCTCGTCATCGCGCAGCTGCTCGACCGCCGCGTCACCACCCCGGCCGGCGCCCAGGCGCAGGTCGTCGACATCGCCATGGAGTCCGACAGGCCCGGTCTTTGGTACCTCGGCCGCGTCGCCGTCCAGGAGTCGCCCGGGCGGCTGGGCCGGCGCGGCCAGTTGCGCCAGTACGAGTGGCAGGAGCTGCCCGATCTGATCGAACCGACCGTCGTGCAGGGGACCGAAGCGCTGCTGGCGCTGCTGGAGGACATGCGCCCCGCCGACCTCGCCCACACGGTCCAGGAACTCCCCGCCGACCGCCGCCACGCGCTTGCCGCCGCCCTCGACGACGAGCGCCTCGCCGACCTGCTGGAGGAGCTGCCCGAGCGGCAGCAGGTGGAGATCCTGGCGCGGCTCGATCAGGAGCGCGCCGCCGACGTGCTCGAGGAGATGGACGCCGACGACGCCGCCGACCTGCTTGCCGAGCTGCCCCCGGTGCAGCGGCAGCACCTGCTGGACCTGATGACGCCGGAGGAGTCCGCGCCGGTGCGGGCCCTCATGAACTACCGGCCCGGGACGGCCGGTTCGGTGATGACCAGCGAGCCGATCGTGCTCACGCCCGACATGACCGTGGCCGACGCGCTGGCCCGCATCCGCGAGCCGTTCCTGTCGCCCGCCATCGCCGCGCAGGTCTTCGTCACCCGCGCCCCGGTCGACACACCGACCGGCAGATACCTTGGTACCGCACACTTCCAGCGGCTGCTACGGGAACCGCCGGGCGACCTGCTCGGTGGCGTTGTCGAGACCGACATCGATCCGCTGGAGCCGGCCCTGCCACTGGACGAGATCACGCGGCGGATGGCCACCTACAACCTTGTCGCGATGGCGGTCACCGATTCGGAAGGCCGGCTCGTCGGCGCCGTCACCGTCGACGACCTGCTCGACCACCTGCTGCCGCGGGGCTGGCGGGAGTCATGACCGACCGGGCCGATCGCCTCGACCAACCGCGTTCACCCGGGCGCAGCATCCGCATGCCCACGCTGGACACCGAATCGTTCGGCAACTTTGCGGAAAAATTCGCGCGGTTCATGGGTACCCCCCAATTCTTGGTTTATATGACGGTCTTCGTCATCGCCTGGATCGCGCTGAATCTGATCGGAATCTTCGGCCTGCGCTGGGATCCCTTCCCATTCATCCTGCTGAACCTGTTCTTCAGCACTCAGGCGAGCTATGCGGCGCCGCTGATCCTGCTGGCGCAGAACCGCCAGGCGGATCGGGACCGCATTTCAATCGACGAAGATCGACGGCGCGCGGCGGCACAGAAGGCCGACACAGAGTTTCTGGCGCGGGAGATCGCCGGGCTGCGCATGGCCCTCGGCGACGTCGCGACCAGGGACTTCATCCGCTCCGAACTCGCCAAGCTGGGCGAGGAACTGGCTCGGCAGCCAAAATCAGCCGCGCTTCGCAAGGGGCATGAAGCGCGGCTGGACAACTCCCCATGATGGTGCCACGGCTCACCCCGACACGCGAGAGTCTATTCATGATCACCAACGGGGTTAGTATTGCAGCATGTCCGCCGATGCCCTTTTGGCCGCGCTTGCTAAAGTCAACGACCCCGAGATCCGCCGTCCCATCACCGAGCTGGGGATGGTCGATTCGGCGGTGGTCGATGGCGGCACTGCACGGATCGCGATCCTGCTCACCGTCGCCGGCTGCCCCCTGCGGGACAAGCTGCGCGAGGACATCACGGCGGCCGCGCTGACCGTCGACGGGGTCTCGGGAGTCGAGATCGACTTCGGGGTGATGAGCGACACCCAGCGGCAGGGCCTGCAGCAGCAGCTGCGCGGCAACGCCCCCGAGCCGGTGATCCCCTTCTCCCAGCCCGGCTCGCGGACCAGGGTCTATGCGGTCGCCTCCGGCAAGGGCGGGGTCGGCAAGTCGAGTGTGACCGTCAACCTCGCCGCGGCGCTTGCCGCCCGCGGGCTGTCCGTCGGGGTCATCGACGCCGACATCTACGGCCACTCAGTGCCGCGCATGCTCGGCGTCACCGGCCGTCCCACCCAGGTCCAAGAAATGATCATGCCGCCGCAGTCGCGGGGCATCAGGGTCATCTCCATCGGCATGTTCACCTCCGGCAACACCCCGGTCGTGTGGCGCGGCCCCATGCTGCACCGAGCCCTGCAGCAGTTCCTCGCCGACGTCTACTGGGGCGACCTCGACGTGCTGCTGCTCGACCTGCCGCCCGGCACCGGCGACGTGGCCATCTCGCTGGCCCAGCTGCTGCCGAGCGCCGAAATCCTGGTCGTCACCACGCCGCAGGCCGCCGCCGCCGAGGTCGCCGAGCGTGCCGGGGCCATCTCGATGCAGACCCACCAGCGGCTGATCGGTGTGGTGGAGAACATGTCCTGGCTCACCCTGCCCGACGGCAGCACCATGGAAATCTTCGGTTCCGGCGGCGGCCAGACCGTCGCCGACTCCCTGTCCCGGCTGACCGGGGCGCGGGTGCCGTTGCTTGGCCAGATCCCGCTCGACACGTTGGTGCGCGAATCCGGCGACGTCGGCAACCCGGTCGTTCTCACCGCTCCCGACTCACCCGCGGCCAAGGCCATGATCGCGGTCGCGGATCAGCTCGCGGTCCGCAAGGAGTCGCTGCTGGGCAGGTCCCTCGGCCTGACCCCGGTCCGCCACTGAGCCCATAATTGCATTGCTTCGCACGCGCCAGAATTAAGTCATGTCGTCGTAGTTGCGCTGGAGCGCGGGCCTCGGCTCCGAGGTCGAGGCCGTGTTCACCGGGTCGGGGGCGTTGATGTCGGCGGAGTCCTTGAGCGTGTTCATGTCCGACTTGACGTCCTCGTAGAGGTTCTGCAACGGCTTGCGCAGGGCCGCCTCGTCTTCCTCGCTGAGCAGGTGCTTGCGCACGAAGGTCTTAGGGTTCAGATCCTCAAGCTTGATGTCCGTGCCGAGCTCGCGGCTCAGGTCGCCGGTGGCGTTGGTCGCCATCGATCGCAGGTTGCGCAGCATCCGCATGCCATCGGAGATGACCTTGGGCAGCCTCTCCCCGAAGATGAGCAGGGCGAGCAGCAGGAGCCCGGCGATCTCCCAGCCGTTGAGGTTCTCGAACACGAAACAACAGTAAGCCGGTCACGGGCCACCCACCAGCCCTCACTCCGGATCGGCGGCCACCTTGATCTCGACGTTATGGCTGGTCGGACCGCGTTTGTAGGTGACCGGGACCACTTCACCGGGTGCAGTTTTCCGCACAAGTGCTATAAGGTCCGTCGGCTCGCTCAGCGGGCGGCTGTTGTAGGTCATCACCACGTCGCCGGAGCGGAGCCCGGCGGACTCGGCCGGACCGGAGGCGACGACCTCGCGCAGGCGCACCCCGCCGGCCATCCCCCGCGCCGTATCCTCCAGCTCGGCGCCGATCACGCTACGGTGTGCCCGGCCAGTCTCGATGATCTCGTTGGCGACTCGGCGGGCGTGGTTGATCGGGATGGCGAACGCGAGGCCGATGTTGCCGGCGCTCTCCTCGTCCACGGCGAGCGATTTGATCACGGCGTTGATCCCGACGACCTGGCCGCCGGCGTCCACCAGCGGGCCGCCGGAGTTGCCGTGGTTGACCGCGGCGTCGGTCTGGATCGCGGCGTAGTAGCGGGTGCCGCCGGTTATCGAACCCGTCGCGATGGGCCGGTCGATCGCGCTGACGATCCCGGCCGTCACCGTCCCCCGCAGGGCCAGCGGCGAACCGACCGCGATCACCTGGTCGCCGACCGAGACATAGTCACTGTCACCCAGCTGGGCAACGGCAAAGTTCTTGCGGTGCAACACCTTCAACACGGCGACGTCGGACTCCATATCGGTACCCACAAGCTCCGCCTGCGCCACCGAACCGTCATCGAAGATGATCGTCGCGGCACCGGACCCGCCCGCCACCACGTGATCATTCGTGATCACATGCCCGTGCTCGCTGGCCACGAACCCCGAACCGAGCGACGTCCCCCCGTCCACCGGCACCCGGATCGTCACCACGCTCGGCAGCACCGCCTGCGCCACGCCCGCAAGCGAATCCGGTACCGGCATCGGCGCCACCGGACGCGCCCCGATCACCGTGTTCACCCCGCCGGGCTCATCGTCGCCGAACCGCACCCCGAGGGCCCCGCCCAGCAGACCGGCTAGTACCGCGGCCACCGCACCGACCACGCCCACCAGCCACCACGCCCGCCGGCTGCTCATCGCCGAGGGCAGCTGCTGCGGCGAAGGCGGATTTTCGGGCTTCGCGGGTGATGTCACCACCGTTGGCGTGCTCGGATCCCGCCACGGATCGTTAAGTGCATCGGACCACCAGTGCGACGCCGGCGGGGCGGCGGGCAGCTCATCACGCGCCACGCGCTCACCATCCGGCCGGTAGCGAAAGGCCCAGCCGTCGGTCACCTGCCTGCCCCCGTTCGTCGGCATTGCCCGATACTGGCTTCAGGATGTCACGCAGCGGCGAGGAAAAATCACGATTCGGCCAGGAAGGGTAGGGCTCCTGTGACGATCCACCGGCAGACCGGGACCAACGCCGATTTCATCGGCTCTTACGCCCCGGAGGACCTGGTGCTACAGACCGCCCGCGGCCTGGCCTGCGAGGTCGGCCTATCCCCGGTCGCCCCGGCAACCGGGGCAACACTGCGCCTGCTCGCCGCAGCCAACAGCGCCCGTTCGGTCGTCGAGATCGGAACGGGCACGGGGGTCAGCGGGCTTTGGCTGCTGCGCGGGATGCGAGCGGATGGGGTACTCACCACGATCGATGTTGAGGCGGAGCACCAGCGCATGGCGAGGCGGCTGTTCGTGGAGGCCGGCTTCCCCTCCTCCCGCACCCGGATCATCACCGGGCGCGCCATCGACGTGCTGACCCGGCTCGCCGACGGCGTGTACGACATGGTGTTCGTCGACGCCGACCCGGCCGAGTTCGGCCCGTGCGTCGAGGCCGCGGGCCGCCTGCTGCGCGTCGGCGGCGTCCTTGCCCTGCACGGTGCCCTCACGAGAACGGTGACCGCCAATGTGGCGGCCACCGTTCGGGACTCGGAGCTCTGGGCGCCGGCGATGATCCCCGTCGGGGACGGTCTGCTCGCCGCCGTGCGCCTGCCGGATCAGTAGTACTTCTCGGCCTCGGTGCACTTGACGATGAGGTCCTTCGCGGTGGCGTTGTTCTGCGCCGCGTCGAAGGCATCGATCGCCTGCATGCAAGCGATCAGGGCGTCCCGCGCCTTCGTCACCTCGTCGGTCTTGTTCTTGGCACCGGTCAGGTCCTGCGTGAGCTTCGCGTTCTCCTCTTTGGAGGTGCTCAGCTGGGTCTGCGTCTCGGTGAGCTTCTTGCCTGCGGTTTCGAGCGCCGCGGCCTGCTCAATGACCTTCTTGTCCGCCTTGCCGCGCGCGCCCGCCTCGAGGTAGTACATCGTCCCCAATCCCGCGGTGGCCAGTCCAAGCACGACAGTCGCCACGATCAGGAGGATCTTTCCGGTTTGCTTGCTCTTCACTATCGGGTACCCGGAAACGGGCACCCCGGTCACCGGAAAAGCGGCGGTGGGCGGGGGCGGTACCTCCGCTGTCCCGGCCGCGAAGGCCGGTTGTGCCGCGGGCGCCAGCACTACGCCGGCCAGAGCCGGCTCGGTCGCCGGGGCCGGTGTCTGTGCCGGTGTCTGTGCCCAAGTCTGTGCCGGGGCGGGTGCCGGGGCCTGTGCCGGGGCCGGCTCCGCCACCGGGGCGGCCGCGGTGAACTGGGCGGCGGCCTGCTCGAAGCTTGCCGGAGGGGGCTGGCTGGCGGCGGCCGGGTACTGCGGCTCGGCCTGTTCCCCGTTGGGGTGGGACATTAATCCTCCTGTTTGAGGGTTGGGGGTATTGCGCGACCGCACGGCCACGTTTGAAACAGTCGCTATGGCCTATTCGCAGATGGGGAAGAGCTTGCAGGCCATGTCGATGGGAACGGCCAGTCCGATCCCTTCGGCGTTGCGGAGTTTGGCGGTGGCGATCCCGACCACCTGGCCCTTGGCGTTGATGACCGGGCCGCCCGAGTTCCCGGGGTTGATGGGCGCGTCGAACTGCACATACGGCTCGCCCCCGGCCTCGAGCTTGCGGAACGCGCTGACGACGCCGGTCGTCACCGAGCTTTCAAGGCCCAGCGGGGCGCCCACGACGACGATGTGTTCGCCCGGGTTCACCTGTGCCGTGGAGACGGTCAGGCCGGGGAACTTCTCGTCGGTCTGAAGGTGGGCGACGTCTTTATCCTTGTCTACGTTGATAATTTTGGCGTAGAACAGCTTCTCGTTGTGTTCGATCGACACCTGGCGTTCGCCGCCCTTGACCCAGACCGCCTCGACGACGTGATAGTTGGTGAACAGGTTCGCGCCGCCGTTGGAGGTCGGCTTGCCCACCGCCCAAGCCGTCCCCGAGAACTGGGCAGCCTTCACCCGGAAGACGCTTGGCAGCGCGTTCTTGGCGATCTGGTCGGGATGGAAGGCCGCGCCCTCCAGTCCCGCGACGCGGCTCGCCACGGCCTCCACCGACTCGCTTGCTGCCTGGCGATCCTTTGCCGCCTCGGCCTGGGCGTCGGTGAGCTTCTCCGACAGCTGGTAGATCCAGTACGACTGGCCACCGACGGCGAGGATCAGCAGGGTCAGCAGGATTCCTGTCACGACGGAACGGCGGCGGCGCGGGGCGACCGGCGGGCCGAGCATGATGGGCGGCTGTGCCGAGGGCGAATACGGGACCTGTAGCTGGGAGGTGGGCGCCGGGAGGCCGGGCGGCATCACCGGCTCCAACGCCCGCGACGCGGACAAAGGCTGCGGCGACTGGGGATACGGCTGCGGCGACCGGGGATACGGCTGCTGCTGCTGGGATGGGGCTTGCGGTTGCGACTGCGAAGGCGGCGGCAAATGCTGCGGCTGCGAAGGCGGCGACCAAGGCTGCGCCTGCGAAGGCGGCGACTGCGACTGCGAAGGCGGCGACAAATGCTGCGGCTGCGAAGGCGCAGACCAAGGCTGCGCCTGCCGTGGGACTACCGGCTGCGGGACCACCGATTGGGGCGCAACCGGCTGCGGCGCAACCGAATACGGCGGAGCATAAGGAGCGGCCGGCTCGGGTGCAGGTTGCGCCTCGGTCATGAGCTCCTCATACCTCCATCGGTGCCGTCAAAACGACTTGCAGCCCAGCACCGTGGAAACTGCACCGCAGGACACTAGCGGTCGAGCGGCTCGATTGTCAGCCCCATTGTCAAGAAGGTGAAGAAAGTGTGACCAATCGGGTTCGTCAACTTAGCGATTGAGCTTCATCGCTCAGCCAGTTGACGATTGTCCTTACACCCCAACCGGTCGCGCCCTTACGTAACTCGCCGTCGTTCTCGGCCGTCCACGCCGGCGACGACATGTCGACGTGCATCCACCGGTCACGTAGCGAACCGGCGAACTCCCGCAAGTAGAGGGCGGCCGTGATGGCGCCCGGGTTGCCGGCGGCGTTGTTGAGATCCGCGATCTCCGCGACCGTCTCCTTGAGATAGTCGTCCGGCAGCGGCAGGCGCCACACCGACTCACCCGCGAGCGCGGCCGCCGACTCCACCGACTTTGCCAGCGCCTCGTTGTCCGTGAAGATCGCCGCGGTGGTCTTGCCCAGGGCGATCCGCGAGGCCCCGGTCAGGGTGGCGAAGTCGAGCAGCAGATCCGGTTCGAGCTCGGCGACGGCATAGGCCATCGCGTCGGCGAGGACCACCCGGCCCTCGGCGTCGGTGCTGTGCACCTCGGACGTCATGCCGCCGTAGTGCCGGACCACGTCACTGGGCCGCCACGCCGACCCGGAGAGCATGTTCTCCGCGAGCGGCGCGAGCGCGGTCACCTTCACCCGGATACCGAGCTGGGCGGCGGCGAGCGTGGCGGCGACCACGGTCGCGGCACCGCCCATGTCCTTGCGCATCAACTGCATCGCCTCGACGGGCTTGATGTCGATGCCGCCCGTGTCATAGGTGATGCCCTTGCCGACCAGCACCACATGCTTTGTCGCACCGGGCGGGGACCAGGTCAGCTCGAGCAGGCGCGGCCCGTGGGCCGATCCGCCGCCGACCGCCATGATGCCCCCGAAGCCCTCCTCGATCAGTCGGTCCGGCTCGCGCACGGTCGCGGCGACCTCCGGTACCCCCTGATGAAGCACTTGATCCACGAACCAGGCGGGCGTCTTTGTCAAAGAGGGTGTGTTGGTCAGGTCGCGGGCGAAGCTGACCTGCCGCACGATGATGCGCGTGGCATCGAGGGCGGCTTCGAGCTCGGACGTCTCCTGAATCATTAGCGTCACCCGCTGCAGCTTGACCTCGTCGGAGGGGCGCGGCTCGCCCAGGCGGAACCTGTACTCCCCGAGCCAGAGGCCCTCGGCGAAGGACGCCACCGCTTCGGCCGGCAGCCCGGCCACTGTCACGTCGGCGTCGCGGGCTGTCCGGGCAAGCGCCCCGCCGGCCTTGCGCCAGCTCCTGGCGTCGCCGGAGCCCGTCCCGACAAGAGTGATCCTCGACGGATCGCGCAGCGGGCGGGAGAAACTGCCGACCCGGCCGGCGTCACCGGCCCGCTCGTCGTCGGCGAGGAAAGCGGCGACCTCGTCGGCGAAGTCGGCCGAACCGGCGAGGTTGGCAAGCTCCGCGACCACCGGCTTGCCCCCGGCCCCGGGGACCACCGGCAGGACCAGCGTGCCCCACGGCGTGGTTCCCGCGTCCGTCGGGCTGCCAAACCGTACCGAGATCATTTATCCGCCCTGTCGCCGCGTCGGGTCTGCCTCAGATGACCTTATCGTGCCCAGAGCGGCGTGGGGCATGGCGGCTTCGCCCCATATGAGGCGCGAAGCTGTTGCGGCGTGCCCGGAACGCCAGGGCGCCCCGGGCACAAGGCTCAACTAGCCGACGGCGGTCTTCAGCGCCTCTCCGAGTGCCGTCGCCTCGTCCGGAGTCATCTCCACGACCAGCCGGCCACCCCCCTCGAGCGGGACCCGCATGACAATGCCCCGACCCTCTTTGGTGACCTCCAGCGGACCGTCGCCCGTCCGCGGCTTCATCGCCGCCATGTATGTCTCCCCTCAGACTCGCACCCAGCTCGGAGAGCGTTTCTCCGCTCACCGCCCTGCGCAAGCATTGCTACCGGCCTTAATCAAATGGGCGACCCTGGCGCGGTTGGGTGGGCCGCATCGGGGTGCCAATCAATGATTTTCCCTGATGGACCACCCGAAGCCCAAACCGGGCTGGTCACGTTGTGACATCTTCTCGCCAGCCGAGTTCACATCTGTCACAATCTCCCCTCATGCAGGCCCGTTCTGCCCTGTTCGACCTCTACGGCGATCATCTGCGCCGGCGTGGCGGCCAAGCCGCGATCGCCGCGCTCATCCGGCTGCTCGCACCGCTCGGAATCGCGCCGCCGGCGGTACGCACCGCTGTCTCCCGCATGGTCCGTCAGGGCTGGCTGACGCCGTCCCGCACACCGAGCGGCCCCGGTTACGGTCTGACCACGAAGGCCTTCGCCCGCCTCGAGGACGCCGAAGCCCGCATCTACCGCACCCGCCAGCTGTCCTGGAACGGCCGCTTCGATTTGTTGATCGTGACAAATCCCACGGCGCGCGCCGAACGCGAGCGTCTCGCCGCCAACCTGGGCTTTCTCGGGTACGGGCGGCTGGATTCGTCGACCTGGGTCTCGCCGCGCACGGCGGCGGAGGTCGACGAGACGCTCAACGACGCCGGAATCCGCTTCGAACGCTTCTCCGCCTCCCACGCCGGCGGTGCGGCCGGCGCCCGCGTGATGGTCGGGCGAGCCTGGGACCTGACCGCCCTCGCCGCCGCCTACGCGCAGTTCGTCGAGCGGCTCACCCCGGTCGTGCGGGCGGTCGACGGGGGAAGCGACGACGAGACCGCCTTCGCCGTGCGCAGCCGGCTCGTGCACGAATGGCGCGCCTTCCTGTTCCGCGACCCGCAGCTGCCCGCATCATTGCTTCCAGACCCTTGGATGGGTACGGCAGCCGCCGCGTTCTTCGATCGCCACGCGCGCCGGCTCCGCCCGGCCGCCGACCGCTTTGTTGATCATTGCTTGAAGGAGTAGGCCTCATGACACTGCTGCTGACTCACGATCAAGGTGTGGCCACGATCACGCTCAACCGCCCGGAGTCGCTGAACTCGCTGAACGCCGCCCTCAAGCAGGAGCTGGCGGCGACGCTGTCGAGCGTGGCGGCCGACAGCGCGGTCCGGGCGGTGGTGCTCGCCGGAGCCGGGCGGGCCTTCTGCGTCGGCCAGGATCTGCGCGAGCACGTCGCCTCCCTCGAATCCGGGGACGCCTCGCTCGACACGGTGGTGCGGGACTACAACCCGATCAGCCTGACCATCGCCACGATGCCCAAGCCGGTGGTGGCCGCGGTCCGGGGTGCGGCCGCGGGTGCGGGCGCCTCGCTGGCGCTGCTGTGCGACTTCCGCGTCGGCGGGCCGGGCACCTCGTTCCTCATGGCCTTCGCGCGGGTGGGCCTGGCCGGTGACACCGGCGTGTCGTGGACCCTTCCCCGGCTGGTGGGGCAGGCGAAAGCCGCCGAGCTGCTGATGCTCGCCGAGCCGGTCACCTCGGCGGAGGCCTCGCGGCTTGGCCTGCTCACGCGGCTGGTCGACGACGATGACCTGGTGCTGGCGACCGCGCAGGAGTTCGCCGCCCGCCTCGCCGAGGGGCCGACGACGGCGTACGCACAGATCAAGCGGGAGCTGGTGGAAGGGGCGTCGGCCGGGCTGAAGGAGGCGCTGGAGATCGAGGCGGCGGCGCAGGCGGTCTGCGGGGCGACGGCGGATCACCGGGAGTCGACGATGGCCTTCGTCAGCAAGCAGAAGCCCACCTTCACCGGGAGTTAGCCCACCGGCGTTGGCGGCGCGTTGGCGGTCCTGAATACCCTGCGACCTCGACAGACTTCTATTTATCGAGGTTGAGGAGGGTCGATGGACGTATCCGGGATGTTATGCCGGCTGCTGGCCGTAGTGGTGATCGCTGGCGGCACGGTTGCGATCGGCACGGGGCCGGCTCAGGGCGCCGCTGCCACGCAAGCACGTGCCGATGCGGCGGCGGTACGGGCCGTGCAGATACGGCAAGCGGGCGGCGACTGGCGGGCGGCCGTTGCGCCAGAGCTGGCCGGGCTAGGCGTCCGCGCCATAACCGGCCCACTGTCGGGTCTAGTGGTGGCGAGCGGTTTGCGGCTGCCCGAGAAGGTGGAAGTGAACGGGGATCTGGTCATCGTGGCGGACCGCGTCGAGTTCGCCGGCACGAACCCGCGCATCGTGACCCACGGACACGCGCTGACCGTGCTTCCGGTCAGCGGGGTACGCATCGGGGCGGCGGCCGCGGGTGAGATCACCATCGACACCAGCGGCCAGCCCGGTGCGAACGGGCCCGCGGGGCAGGGCGGGCGGGGCGGTGTCGCCGGCCAGAACGGCTTTACCGGTTTCAGCGCGCCGTGCCCGGACGCGTCCGCCGCGGGCGGACCCGGGTTCGCCGGCTTCAACGGTGAGGCCGGCTTCGCCGGTGGCCCCGGAACTCCGGGTCGCGACGCGGGACCGATCACGCTGGACATCACGGACGTGTCGAACCGGTACCGGCTGATCGCCAACGGCGGCCAGGGCGGCGCCGGCGGTTCCGGCGGGGCGGGTGGAGCCGGCGGCAAGGGTGGCGACGGCGGTGCCGGCGGCGGCAGCAATTCGTACGACTGCAAGCCGGGTGACGGCGGGAACGGTGGCAACGGGGCCAACGGAAACTTCGGCGGCCCGGGCGCCAGCGGTGCCCCCGGCGGCCGCGGTGGTGCGATCAGCGTGACCTTCCCCGCCGGATACGACCGGTCGTGGATCACCACCAGCGTCTTCGGCGGCAACGGCGGTACCGGTGGTGCGGGCGGCGCGGCGGGCGCGGCGGGCGCGGCCGGCGCGGGCGGCCAGGCCGGGACGAACGGCGACGGAAAGTGCGCCGATCCCACAGCCTGCTTGCAGGGCATGAACGGTTCCCCCGGCTCGGCCGGGCAGGCAGGCCTGTCGCTCGGGCCGGGCTTCGCGGGCAGCAGAGGGCCCGATGGCACGGTGTCGATCAACGGGCAGGTGCTGACCCTGCGGACGGACGCCACCCGGTACGACGTGGGCCAGCAGCCCAGGTACACAGTCATCGGCGCAACACCGAACAGCCCGATCTGCTGGTCGAGCTGGCAGGACGGTGTCCCGGTCGAGGGGAACGCTTGCTACGGGCAGCAGACCGACGGCGCGGGAGCTTGGACCGGCCTGGGCCCGGCGTGGACAAACGCCAACCTCGGTGCGTGGACTCGGCGGGTGATGGTCGCGGGCCAGTCCGTGGACGTGAGTTTCCAGGTCGGCCCCAACATCCCCGTCACCCTCACCGTCAACCCCACCCACTTCCAGCCCTACACTGCCGGGACGCTGACCCTGACCGGGCCACCCAACCGGGCCATCTCCTGGACGAAGAGCAAGAACGGCCTTGTCTACGAGAACGAAGTCCTACGCGGGCAGACCGACGCCAACGGGCGCTACACCGAGACCATCGACTCCTGGCAGTCGAGCCTGGCCATCGGCACCTATCTCACGCAGGCTCGGGTCGGCAACAAGACCGCTCAGGTCAGCTACACGTTCGGCCAGTGTGCACACGCGTGGACCGCGACAAAGGTCTTCGCGCCCGGCGAGCACCACTTCGGCTGCAAGGGCGTGTTGTTCATGCAGTCCGACGGCAACCTCGTCGTCTACAACGAGTTCGGCAGCCCCAAGTGGGCTAGCAACACCGGAGGCCGTCCGGGTGCGTACGCGGTCTTCCAGAGCGACGGCAACCTCGTCGTCTACACGTCCTGGGGTCACCCGATATGGGCGTCCAACACCAATTCCCCCGGTGGCAGGCTTGATTTCCAGGGCGACGGGAACCTGGTGATCTATGCCTGGTACGGCGCACCGATCTGGGCGAGCCACACAGCTCATTGACATCGATCGAACCGGGCCCGCGCCTCAGTCGTCCTCCGGGTCGAGCGGCGCGGGCCCGTCCTCGACGAATGCCTGCATGGCCAGTTCGTCATCTGGCGGCCAGACATAGGTGGGCAGCTCGGCCGGGCCAAGTTCGGAAAGGTAGCGCCAGAATTCGCGGACCGCCGTCTCCGGGGTCTCCGCTTCGATCGGGAGTGCCAGGCTGACCAACCACTGCTTCACCCGACTATCTGACCATGGAGGCGTGGCGGCGCCTCGACGGCTTCAGCCCGCTTGGAGCGGGTAGGCGATCGCGGAGATCAGCTCCACGCTCTCCCACTTGCCTTCTTCGCCGGAGTGCTGCCGGCAGGTCTGGCCCGCCACGGGGGCGATGCCGTTGATGGTGGTGCCGCCGTTGACGGCGCCGGTCTCCGTCTGCTTGGTGACGTGGAGGGTCTGCTTGCCGGACAGGGTGGCACAGACCGCTCGGTAGATCTCGACCACACGGTACGGCGGGCGCTGCTCGCCCGTGGGCAATCCGTCCCAGCCGAGGGTCAGCCGGACGGCACCGAGCCGGCTGGTGGCTTCGAAGGCGAGCAGTGCCGAGGCGGGAATCGGCAGTCCGGCGGTGAACAGGGCGACCATCAACGGCAGAAATCGGTACGTTACGCCACCGGTTCCACGAAGCAACCCGGATGGTGGTCGTCGACCATCCCTGTGGCCTGCATCAAGGCATACGCCGTCGTCGGGCCGACGAAACGGAAGCCGCGCTTGCGCAAATCCTTGGCCATCGCGATCGATTCCGGCGACGTCGCCGGGATCGGCTCGCGGCGCGGGCGCGGCTGCGGCGCGAACGACCACAGGATCTCGCCGAGCGGCAGGTCCTGGGCGATCCGTGCATTGTGGATGGTCGCCTCGATCTTGGAGCGGTTGCGCACGATGCCGGCGTCGTTGAGCAGCCGCTGCACGTCGCGCTCCCGGAACTTCGCCACCTTCTCGATGTCGAAGTCGCGGAACGCCGCCCGGAAAGCGGGCCGCTTGCGCAGGATCGTGATCCAGGAGAGCCCGGACTGGAACGCCTCCAAGCTGATCTTCTCGAAGAGGGCGTTGTCGTCCTTTACCGGCCTGCCCCACTCGTCGTCGTGGTACGCCTCGTAGAGCGGCGTGCGCACCGCCCATGAGCACCGCAAAAGCCCGTCAGAACCTATTGCCACACCGGTCATACATGAATACCTTCCACGTTATGAGTTTCCCCGACGTCGTCCTGTGGTCAGTCCCGGCCTTCATCCTGCTCCTCGTGGTGGAGATCGTCTCCTACCGGTTCCACGGCGACGACGACGAGCTCGGCTACACCGCCAAGGACACCGCCGCCAGCCTGAGCATGGGCCTTGGCAGCCTGGTCTGGGACGTCGTGTGGGGCCGCCTGATCACGGTCGCCGGCACGGCCGCGATCTATACGATCACGCCCCTGCGCATCGAGTTCAGCTGGGCCCTGCTGCCCGCCTTCCTGCTGGCGCAGGACTTCTTCTACTACTGGTCGCACCGCAGCCACCACATGATCCGGGTGCTGTGGGCGTCCCACGTCGTCCACCACTCCTCCCAGCGGTTCAACCTGTCCACCGCGCTGCGCCAGCCCTGGACCGGCTTCACCAGCTGGCTGTTCTACCTGCCGATGGCGGCGGCCGGGGTCCACCCGGCAGTGATCGCGTTCTGCGGTTCGATCAATCTGGTGTACCAGTTCTGGATCCACACCGAGCGCATCGACCGGATGTGGGGCTGGTTCGAGTTCCTGTTCAACACGCCGTCGCATCACCGGGTGCACCACGGGGCGCAGGGCGGGTACCTGGACAAGAACTTCGGCGGTGTCCTGATCGTCTGGGATCGGCTGTTCGGCACGTTCACCCCGGAGACGGAACGGGTCATCTACGGCCTCACCAAGAACATCAAGACCTACAACCCGCTGCGCGTGGCCTATCACGAGTACGCCGCGATCGCCCGCGACCTGAAGGCCTCGACGACCTGGCGCGACCGGCTCAACCACTTGATGAGGGGCCCCGGCTGGGCGGTCAGGGCAGATGACCCGACTCCACAAGCCGCGCGAAACGCTTGAGCGCGGTGGTGAGGCCGAACTTGGATCCGGGCCACAGCACGGGCCAGGCGATGCGGCCTGCGACGCCGCCGGGCAGGTGAAACCACTCGTGCCAGACCACCTGCGTGTGGCCGGAACCCATTGGGGTGCAACGCATCACGCCGGGCCCCCGGAGCACGCGTCCGAAGTGGACGACGCGTAGCTCGAACGGGGGATCCACCTTGGCCACGCGCATCTCGTCGCGCAGCTCGACACCGCGCACCGCCGTGATCGCCTCGATGACGCTGCCCTCGCCGCCGTCGCCGGAGACCAGCCGCACCGTGGTGAACGGGATCCACTCGCCCTGCCGCTCCCATGCGGTGAAGGCCGCGAAGACCTTCTCGGCCGGCGCCTTGACGATCACCGTCGCTGTGACCTCACCCGCGCCCGGCTTTGCCGGGTCGGTCACGACACGCTCTCGGATTTGGTGTCCGGTTTGCCTTCCAGTGCTTGCGCGTCCGTCTCCTCATCCGGCTCGGACTCGTGGAAAGGCTCATGTGAAGGCTCGTCGAGGTCGATCGGGGCGGACTCCGGTGCCACGGCGGTGACCAGTTCGATCTCCGGCTTTGCCTCGCCGGTGGGCTGCCGCGAGCTCAGCGCGGCGGCGCGGGTGCGAGCAAGGTTGTCCGCGTCCTCGACGCGGCCCTCGCGCAGCGCCACGATCTCGGCCTCCAGTACGTCGATCAGCTCGCTCTTGTAGCCGATGTCGTAGGCGAGCCGCCGCAGCGTCTGGTCGGTCTGGTCCATCCTGTAACCGCGCCAGGCCTTGTCGAAGGTCACCCGACCGATGTCGCCCTCGACGAGGGGACGGTCGGAGGGCAAGGGTCGGGCGCGCGTGTCCGGCTCTGCTGGTTTCAATCCCGGGTCACCCCCGGTTACCAGCGTCATCACCCCGAACACCACCGCGCCCACGGTCACCGCGATGACTAACAGCAGCAGGATGTTCATGCGCAGACCCTACTGCCACGTCAGGGCGCGCTTGCGCCAGGCATAGAGCAGACCCAAAGCCAGCACTCCGATGAAGATCGCCATCTCGACGATGACGGTCATGCCGCGCTGGACGTAGATGAGCGCCCACGGGAACAGGAACACCGCTTCCACGGCGAAAAGCAGGTACAGGTACGCATAGAGGTAGTAGCGGATGTGCATCTGCGCCCACCCGCCGGGGACCGGGTCCAGCCCGCACTCATACGTGTCCCGCTTGCCCTTCGCCGCGTTGGGCCGCCTCGGTCGCATCAGCCGGTTGGCGAACAGGCCGCCACCGAATATCAGGACCCCGACCAGCAGTAACAGCCCGACGGGTGCGTACGAGTTCAGATACTCATCCACAATCGCTCACACTAATGCAACCGAAGCCGCTGGCCGAGAGTGTGATGTCGCATGACTTCAAGCGTTGTCGAGGAGGTCTCCGCAGACTTCGACAGCTTCTACCACGCCAATTTCGGCAACACCGTGGCGATGACGTACGGCTTGACGGCTGACCTGCCTGAGGCGCAGGACATCGCTCAGGAGGCGTTCTGCCGGGCGTGGTCCCGCTGGTCGCGGCTGTCCGGCTTCGACAACCCGGCCGCCTGGGTGCGGCGGGTCGCGGTGAACCTTGCGCGCTCCCGCTGGCGCCGGCTGCGCTCCGCCGCCGAGTATCTCGTCCGGGAACGGCCGGCGACGGTGGCCGAGCTTGACCCCGATCATGTCGCCGTGGTGGCCGCGCTGCGCAAGCTGCCCGCGGCGCAGCGCGAGGCGATCGTGCTGCACTACATCGTCGACCTGCCGCTGGCCGAGGTCGCCGAGCATTTCGACGTGCCCGTGGGCACGGTCAAGTCGTGGCTGCACCGCGGTCGTACGGCCATGGCCACGGACCTGCGGATCGACGTGAGCGAGGCGGTCGATCCGCCCGGCGCGGCGGAGGTTTTCAAAACCATCAAGAAGCGGCAGCGGGTACGGGGAACCGCCGCGGCCGTGTTCCTGGCGGTGCTGACGATCGGTGTGACCGTGGCGGTGCGCGGGGCGTTGCTGGCCCCGCCGCCGCAGCCGGCGAACAGCCCGAGCCCGAACCCGAGCGCGTCACCGTCCCCGAGCGCGTCACCGTCCCCTGTGGACGATCCGATGCTGCACGTGGACTGGTCCAACGCCACCATCGTCCTACCGGCACTGCCCGAATGCCCGTCCGGTCCGGTGCGCTTCCGCCCCACCGAGTCCCTCGCGGCCAGCGACGGCTACCCCCGCGCAATGATCAACCAGCAGCTCGTCGCGGTCGGCGACCTTGACGGCGACAGTGCGATCGAGGCGGTGCTGCCCATCTTCTGCCTGCGGACCGAGGACAGCGAGGCCCACGACCGCCTGATAGTGATCGAACGCGGCGAGGACGGCACCCTGCACGCGACCGCCGGCCGGGTCGAGCGGCCGCAGCTTGCCGGCCACATCTGGATCGACGGCCGGATCATCTACGTGAGCGGGATCCCGATGTACAACCGGCCGGATCCGCTCGGCATGGTCGAAGGCTGGCGGTGGACGGGCTCAACCCTTGAACCCGTGGACACCTCTTCCCGGTACCCCCGAATTGATGTCCTGAATTTGACGGCGATCGCGGGTCGGCTGCCGTGCCCGTCGGCGCCGGAAGTGCTGCGCGGCCAGCCTCCGCGGGCGGATGTGGGCGATGTCATGTTCGAGGTCACGGCCGACCCGCCCTACCGTTTCCACGAGCTTGGCCGGACCGGGCGGCCCTACCTGCTGGCCGTGATCGAGTGCGGCCCGGTGTCGGGTGCCCAACTCAAGAGCGTTGTGATCTTCGATCTAAGCGACGGCGAGTGGCGCGCGCTCGACCTGGTGCGCACGCAGACGATGCTGCAGACCGTGGACGGCCGGATCAAGGTGGAGCCCAGGTCCGGTGTTGTGGAGACCTACACCTTCGACGGGCGGGCGTTCCAGCGCGCGCAGTAGCCGGGCGATATCGACAGGGGTGGACGGGATATGACGTCCACCCCCACACTAGGGTCCGGCAAGCGGCATTCCCTACCTCCGACGTAGGCTTGCCCTGAACGCTCGCTATAAGGAGGTCGCAGTCGCGATGACCGTCCCCAAGCATGTCCAGCGCCTGGATCGGGTAGTCATCCGATTCGCCGGCGATTCAGGCGACGGCATGCAGCTCACCGGTGACCGATTCACCTCGGAAACCGCCCAGCTTGGCAACGACATTTCCACTCTCCCGAACTTTCCGGCCGAGATCCGTGCCCCCGCCGGCACCCTGCCGGGCGTCTCCAGCTTCCAGGTCGCCTTCGCCGACTACGACATCCTGACGCCGGGTGACACCCCCAACGTCCTGGTGGCGATGAACCCGGCCGCGCTCAAGGCCAACCTGTCCGAGCTGCGCAAAGGCGCGACCATCATCGTGAACACCGACGAGTTCACCAAGCGCAACCTGCAGAAGGTGGGCTACGAAAGCAACCCGCTGGAAGACGACACCCTCGCCGGATACGACGTTCACCCGGTCGGCCTGACCAGCATGACCCTCAAGGCTTTGGAAGGTCAGCCGATCAGCAAGAAGGACGCGGAGAGGGCTAAGAACATGTTCGCCCTCGGCCTGCTGTCCTGGCTGTATTCCCGGCCCTACGAGTCGACGATGGCTTTCCTCGAGCGCAAGTTCGCCGCCCGCCCCGAGCTGGTCGCAGCGAACAAGACCGCGTTCTCGGCCGGCTGGAGCTTCGGCGAGACCACCGAGGGCTTCAGCGTCCGCTACGAGGTCAAGCCGGCGCGGATGAAGCCGGGCAACTACCGCAACATCACCGGAAACACCGCCCTGGCACTGGGACTGGTGGCCTCCGCCGTGAGATCGCGGTTGCCGATCTTCCTGGGTGCCTATCCGATCACCCCGGCCAGCGACATCCTGCACGAGCTGAGCAAGCACAAAAAGCTCGGCGTCACCACGGTCCAGGCCGAGGACGAGATCGCGGCGATCGGCGCCGCGGTCGGCGCATCGTACGGTGGGGCGCTCGGCGTCACCACCACCAGCGGCCCGGGCGTCGCGCTCAAGGGCGAAACCATCTCGCTGGCGGTCGCGCTCGAACTCCCCCTGATCATCGTCGACGTGCAGCGAGCCGGTCCCTCGACCGGCATGCCCACCAAGACCGAGCAAGCCGACCTGAACATGGCACTGTTCGGGCGGCACGGCGAGGCACCGGTGGCCGTGGTCGCCCCGCAGTCCCCGGCGGACTGCTTCTACGCCGCGATCGAGGCGTGCCGCATCGCCCTGACCTACCGCACCCCGGTGATCCTGCTCTCGGATGGCTACGTGGCCAACGGTTCCGAGCCGTGGCTGCTGCCCGAGGTGAGCGACCTGCCCGACCTGCGGGTCTCCTTCGCGGACGGCCCGAACGGCGACGACGGCAAGTTCTACCCCTACCTGCGTGACCCCGCCACCCTGGCGCGGCCGTGGGCGCCGCCCGGCGTGCCCGGACTCGAACACCGCATCGGCGGCCTTGAAAAGGCCGACAAGACCGGCGACATCTCCTACGACCCGGCCAACCACGACTTCATGGTCCGCACCCGCGCCGCCCGCATCGAGGCGATCGACGTGCCCGACATCGAGGTCGAGGACCCGTCCGACGAGGCGACAGTGCTGGTCCTGGGTTGGGGGTCGACCTACGGACCGATCGGCGCCGCCTGCCGCGCCCTGCGCCAGCGCGGCTTCAACATCGCCCAGGCGCATGTGCGGCACCTCAACCCGCTGCCCAAGAACCTTGGCGAGATATTGCGGGGGTACCAGAAGGTCGTGCTTCCGGAGATGAACCTGGGCCAGCTCGCCCACGTCCTCCGGTCCCGTTTCCTGATCGACATCGTGTCGTACAACCAGGTGCGTGGCATGCCCTTCACCTCCAGCCAGCTGGAGTCCATGCTCGAGGAAGTGATCAAGAATGCCTAGCGCCCCGCTGCAACTGACGGCCAAGGACTTCAAGTCCGACCAGGAGGTGCGCTGGTGCCCCGGCTGCGGTGACTATGCGATCCTCGCCGCGATGCAGGGCTTCCTGCCGGAGCTGGGCATCCCGCGCGAGCGGATCGTCTTCGTCTCCGGCATCGGATGCTCGTCACGTTTCCCGTACTACCTCAACACCTATGGCATGCACTCGATCCACGGGCGTGCCCCGGCGATCGCGACCGGCCTGTCGGTCACGCGGCCCGATCTGCAGGTGTGGGTGGTGACCGGTGACGGTGACGCGCTCTCCATCGGCGGCAACCACCTGATCCATGCCTTGCGCCGCAACGTAAACCTGAAGATCCTGCTGTTCAACAACAAGATCTATGGGTTGACCAAGGGGCAGTACTCGCCGACGAGCGAGATCGGCAAGGTTACGAAGTCGACCCCGGCCGGGTCGGCGGACTACCCGTTCAACCCGATCTCGCTGGCGCTCGGCGCCGAGGCGTCGTTCGTTGCCCGCACCATCGACTCCGACCGCAAGCACCTCACGTCCGTGCTGCAGGCGGCGGCCGCGCACCGGGGCACGGCACTGGTCGAGATCTACCAGAACTGCAACATCTTCAACGACAACGCGTTCGAGGTGTTGAAGGACTCGGAGACCAGGGACGACTACCTGATCCGGCTGGAGCACGGGCAGC
>DASUXL010000138.1:0-34496 GCA_036377915.1 Candidatus Limnocylindrales bacterium | reverse complement strand
GCTCGGGCTCGTCCGGCTCCCGGCGCGGCCGGCTCGCGGTCGCCGTGCGGGTGGCGCCGGTCTGCTCGGCCGGACCGGTGCGCAGCCCGTGCGGGTGGTGACCGGCCGCGACCGGGACCCGGCCGCCGCCGCCCGTGCCGCCGCCGCCCGTCCCGCCGCAATTCATGAGGCGCTCGCATACGAGCTGCGCCGCGACGCCCACGCCGCAGCCGATCTCAAGGATGCGATCCGACGGCTGAACGTCAAGGCGCTGCACGGCCAGGCGGGAACGATCAGGCATCAGCCCAAGATACGACCAGGCGGTCGCCCGCGTCCGTGACGGCGGTGCCGAACTCCTCGCAGGCGCTGGTGAACCGCTCCCGGATCCAGGCGTACTCGCTGGGCGAGGCCCGGCGGGTCAGTGCGTAGTCGAGCGCGATCGGGATGACCTCCAGCCGGGTCAGGCCGCCGGTGTCGAGGTCGGCCAGCATGATCACGCCTAAGTCGTTGTGCACCAGGCTGTCCACCGCGTAGTCGTCGATGAAGTCCCCGAGGTCGAAGATGATGCTGTCCTGCACGCCGTGGAAGACGTGGGCCGAGTGGCCGGCGACGAGGGTGGCCCCGGCTTCGCGCAGCTCCCGCGCGGCGGAACGGATGTACCCCATCGGCTCGGTGGTCATGTTCGGTCCCCAGTGGACGGTCACGATGACAAGGTCGGCATCGGCGTTGGCGATGGCGTCGCGCAGCCAATCCGGTACCCCCTGATCGAGGTCCGCGTAGGCAACGCCTGGAGTCCCCGGCCCGGCCGCGTAGTCCTCCGGATGGTCGGTCGCGCCGATGATGGCGACCCGTTGCGCGCCAACGGTTATCACCGCCGGGGCGCGGGCCTGGCGTTCGTCGGCCCCGGCGCCGACGCAGGCGATCCCGGCGCCGCGCAGCGCGGCGATGGTGTCGGCGAGCGCGTCGGGGCCGAAGTCGAGCGCGTGGTTGTTGGCCAGGTTTACGCAGTCGACGCCCAGCCAGCTGAGGGTGTGCGCCGCGACGGGCGGGGCGCGGAAGAAGAACGGCTTGCCCGCCCGGCCCCACCGCGTGCCGCGGTCGCTGATGCAGCATTCAAGGTTGAGCAGGAAGAGGTCGGCGTCGGCCACGGCATCGGTCACTCCGCGGGTGAACAGGCCCTTGGGGCCGACCTCTAGCAGCCGCTGCCCGACGCCACGGCCTAGCATTGTGTCGCCGGCGAGGGCCACGCGCACCACACCTCACACCATAGTCGCTTATTCGAGTGCCCAGGGGTGCGCTGTCGCGCCAAGCCTGTTCCAGGCGTTGATGACCGTGATGGTCCAGATCAGCTCGGCAAGCTGGACCTCGTCGAACTGCTTGGCGGCGCGCTCGAACACCTCGTCGCTGACGCCGCCCTCGGTCAGCCGGGTCGCGGCCTCGGTCAGCTCCAGCGCGGCCCGCTCCCGCTCGCTGAAGAACGGGGTTTCGCGCCAGACCGGCACGGCATAGAGCCGCTGCTCGGTCTCGCCGCCGGAGCGGGCGTCACGGCTGTGCAGGTCGACGCAGTAGGCGCAGCCGTTGAGCTGGGAGGCGCGCAGGCGGACGAGCTCGAGGAGCGAGACTTCGATGCTGGTCTTGCGGGAGGCGGCGTCAAGGGCGTTCATCGCCTTGTTGATGTGGGGAGCGAGCTTGTCCACAGCGAGGGATCTCATATCTGAAACGGTAGCCAACCATTGGATCCGCGCTAAGGTCCAATATTATGTCGTTTGATTGGGCCACTTTCGGCGTCGACCTCCACCTGGAGGTGGGGAACGGCCCGGACCGGCGCGGCTCCCTGGAGCGGGCGCTGCGCGACGCGGTCCGCAGCGGGCGGCTTGCCCCCGGCACCCGCCTGCCGTCGACCCGCAACCTCGCCGCCGAGCTCGGCGTCGCCCGCGGCACCGCCAGCGCCGCCTACGATCAGCTTGTCGCGGAAGGGTTCCTGCGCGCCCGCACGGGTTCGGGCACCGTCGTGGCGTCCGCGCCGATGCCACCGCCGTCAGCGCCGGTGGCCGGTGAGCCCGCGCGGCCATGGCAGCATGACCTGAGGCCGGGCAGCCCCGACGTCACCACCTTCCCGGTGGCCGAGTGGCTTCGCTGCACCCGCCGCGCCCTTGCCCGCGCGCCCATGTCGTCCTACGCCTACACCGATCCGCAGGGCAGCATGGTTCTGCGCCAGGCCCTTTCCGGGTACCTGGGACGGGCCCGCGGCGTCCTCGCCGCCCCCGAGCAGATCGTCATCACCTCCGGCTACGTGCAGGCACTGGCGCTGTTCTCCGAGGTCATCGACGGCCCGTTCGCGACCGAGGATCCGGGTCTGCCCTTCCACCGCGACATCCTGCTGCGGCGCAAGCGAAAACTCGTCCCGATCGGGGTGGACGAGCGGGGCGCCCGCACCGACATGATCCCCCGTTCGGCCCGCGCCGCCGTCCTCACCCCGGCCCACCAGTACCCCATGGGCGTCCCCCTGCACCCCGAGCGCAGGCACGCCGCCACGACCTGGGCCCGCGCCCACGGCGGCCTCATCATCGAGGACGACTACGACGGCGAGTTCCGCTACGACCGCCAGCCGGTGGGCGCGTTGCAGGGCGTGGCCCCCGACGCCGTCGCCTATGTAGGGACGGCGTCCAAGACTCTCGGGCCGGCGCTGCGCCTGGCCTGGGTGGTGCTGCCGGCGCCGCTCGTCGAGCCCTTCACCGAGGCCAAACTCCACCACGACTCGCAAACCGCGACCATCGGCCAGCTCACCCTCGCCGAGATGATCACCAGCCACGCCTATGACCGGCACATCCGCTCGTGCCGCGCCCGCTACCGCCACCGCCGCGACCTGCTCGCCGAGCGCCTGGCCGGGCAGAACCTGCTGGGCATCTCGGCCGGCCTGCACGCCCTCATCGCGCTGCCCGGACCGCAGGACGAGGAGCGGGTGCTGCGCCGCGCCGCCGACCTGGGACTCGCCCTCGGCGACCTCGGCTCCCACTATTTCTCCCGCGGGCCGCACCCTGCGGGCGTCATCGCCGGCTACGGTACGCCCTCCGAGGGCGCCTATCCCCGAGCCCTCGACGCGCTGGCACGGGCGCTTTCGATGGCGTAGCGGTGCCCAGAAGTAGGGACCTATTTCGGGCCGGCTGTGGGGACAGAGAGCCGGAATTCGTTGCCGCCGCCGGTTCTGGGCGTGACGGTGACGGTGCCGTTGTGGGCTGTTGCCGCCTGCTGCGCGATGGCTAGCCCGAGGCCGCTGCCGGGGATCGCGCGGGCGGTGTCGAGCCGATGGAAACGCTGGAAGATGCGTTCCCGTTGCTCTGCCGGGATGGTGGGGCACCGGTCGAGGACACTGATGTGTGCGGTTCGGCCGGCGTCGGTGGACAGGCGGATGTCGACGGTTTGGCCGGCGGGACCGAATTTTGCGGCGTTGTCGAGCAGGTTCACGATGGCGCGCTGAAGCATGGCCGGGCGGGCAAGAACCGTTACGGCGTCCGGTGCCCGCAGGCGGAAGGTGGTTTTCGGGAAGTGGGTTTCGGCGAGACCGATCGCGGACGCGATGAGTTCGGACAGTTCAACCGCGCTTTCGGGCTCATCGATAGTTTTCGAACGGGCGAGTTCGACGAGGCTGGCGACCAGCTCGGCGAGTTCGGTGCTTTGCAGGTCGAGATCGGCCAGCAGCGCGACCCGGTCGGTTTCGCCGAGGCGGTCTCCGGCATGGATGAGCAGTTCGATGTTGGTGCGCATACTTGCCATCGGGGTGCGCAACTCGTGCGCGGCGTCCTCGATCAGATCTCGTTGCTGTTGTTGCGCTCCGGCGAGCCGGGTGAGCATGTGGTTGAACGCCTGGGCCAGTGCGGCGATTTCATCATGCCCGGTGACCGGGATGGGCTCGCTCAGGTCGCGGGTCTCGGCGATACGGGTGGCGGCGGTGGTGAGCCGGCTGACCGGGCGCAATCCGGCACGGGCGACAAGCCGCCCAGCCAGACCGGCGACGACCGCCGCACCGGCGATGAGAGCGGCCACGGCCACGGCGAAGCGCTGCAAGGTGGCGTCGGCGCTGTCGAGCGACCGGGCGATCTGAATTGTCTGCCCGTCGCGGCCGGTGACAGTCAGGACCCGGAACCGGCCTTCATCCGTGCTGGCGGTATAGCTGGCTTCACCGCGGACACCCGCGGCGACGGCATCGTCGGCGGCGGACCAGGGCAACGGCGGGCTATCCCTGGGCACGGTGATGGTGCCCGTGGGAAACCGGATCTGCATGCGGATGTCTTGCGGAGCCTCAAGCGGACTGGGCGGAATAGCCGCCGCCGCGTCTGGCGAGAGCCCGCCGGCAGGGCCGCGGGCCATGAGGCGTAGTTCCCGGTCGGCTTGAGAGATAAGGGTTTCCCGCAACGCAAGCAGAGCCAACGCGCCGACGCCGATAGCCACCAGCGTGGCAGCGGCTGCGGCAATCAGAGTCAAGCGGCTGCGTATGGAGGGCCTACCGGTCATACCTGCGGATCTTCCTCACGCAGGATGAACCCGACCCCGCGGATGGTGTGAAGCAGCCTGGGACGGTCATCGGATTCGAGTTTGCGGCGCAGGTATCCGATGTAGACATCGAGGCTGTTCGACGACTGGTTGAGGTCGAAGCCCCACACGCTTTCGAACAGCTCTGAGCGGCTCAGCACCCTGCCTTTCTTCTCGAGCAAGGTCTGCAGCAGGCTGAATTCGGTACGCGTCAGCTCCACGAGGACGCCGCCGCGCCGTACCTGCCGGGTCTGCGAGTTAAGTGTCAGATCGCCAAGCCGCAGCACGTCATCCATATCAAGCTGCGGTCCGGTGCGCCGCAGCAATGCCCGGACCCGGGCAAGCAGTTCTTGCAGCGCGAAAGGTTTGACGAGGTAGTCGTCGGCACCGGCGTCAAGGCCGGCGACACGGTCAGCGACAGCGTCCCGGGCGGTAAGCATGAGAACGGGTGTGTGATCGGCGGCCGAGCGCAGCCGCCGGCACGCGTCCAGTCCGCTGAGCCCGGGCATCATCACATCGAGCAACAGCAGGTCCGGCTGAAACTCAGCTGTCTTGGCCAGAGCCTCGGCACCATCGCGGGCGAGCTCGACGTGGTAGCCCTCAAACCGCAGCACGCGCTCCAGCGACTGCCGCACCGACGCGTCATCATCGGCGACCACCAGCCGGTTACCCGTTGTCATGAACCCACGATAAGAACGGGCCGCGCTGCCCGTACCTTTCTTAGCGACTTCTTAAGGTATTCAGGGCTGCCTTTGAGAGTCGGCTCTCAGGCTGTAGGCGTTCACCTGTCGGTCATCCGGGATTCAGGTGCCGTTTACCTGTTTTAAGGGCTCGGCAGCACGCCTGGGCGAGAAAGAATGGTACGCGAATGCGATTGCGCCCCACAGCAGAAGACGGTGCTGGCGAAGGAGGTGGTGACACACTTCCGGGAGCGGCCAGTGACCGGGGCGGGCATGCGCTGCGGGCGCCGAGCCCGTTGCACGCGTTCAACCGCTACGAGATCAAATATTTGGTACCCACCTCCCGCCTGCCCGCGTTACGCGATGAGCTGCGTTCCCGCCTTGACCGCGACAGTTTCTGCTCTGAGAGCGGATACGGCGTGTGGAGCGTTTACTACGACACCCGGCAGCTGCGTTTCTACTGGGAAAAGATCGAAGGGCTGCGGTTTAGGCGCAAACTACGGCTGCGTCACTACGGCGACCGGTTCTCCGTCGACGACGACACGACCGTCTACGTCGAGATCAAGCAGCGCGTCAACCGGGTGACCCAGAAACGCCGCATCGGCCTGCGTTATGCCGACGCGCGCCAACTGTGCGACGGCAGGCGGCTGGTCGCGCACCAGCCCGGCCAAGCCGGTTTCGTTAACGAAGTGCTCGGCCTGGTCGGCGGTCTCGACCTGCGCCCGGCTGCGATGACCGGCTACCAGCGCGAGGCCTACCTCGGCCGCGACGCCGAAATCGGCCTGCGCGTCACGCTCGACCACCGGGTCCGTGGCCGCGACCGCGACTTCCACCTCGGCTCGGACGCTGAAAACCGGCTGATCATCCCCGCGTCAATGTCCGTGCTGGAGGTCAAAGCCAACGACCGGGTGCCGTATTGGCTCACCGACCTGGCCGCCGAAGCTGATCTTTCCGTGGTGCGGGTTTCCAAGTACTGCCAAAGCATCGAAGCATTCGACAAGGCGCCACGATCGATCTTCCACGTCCCCGACGACGACGCTTCCCCCACCATTCCCGTCCATGCCGTAGCGACCGTGCCGGCACCGAGCATGAAGGCCTAACCCCATGAACTTCGAACTGCAAGACCTCACCGGCACCTTCAGCGTCACCGACATCGTCATGTCGATGGTGCTGGCGTTCCTGCTCAGCGCCGCCATCGGCTGGGTCTACCGGGCCACTCACCGCAACGTGTCCTACAGCCAGTCCTATGTGCAGACCCTGGTCATCCTCGGCATGCTGGTATCGTTGATCATGCTGGTCGTGGGTTCCAACATCGCCCGCGCGTTCGCTCTCGTCGGCGCGCTGTCGGTGGTCCGATTCCGCAATGCCATCAAGGAAACCCGCGATGTCGGGTTCATCTTCCTGGTCATGGCGGTTGGCATGGCTGTCGGTACCCGCTTCTACCTGCTCGCCGGGGTCGCGACCGTGGCGATCTGCCTGGTCATCTTCGTCATGTTCCGGTTCAGCTGGTTCCGCCTGTCGGTGCAGCGGCAGGTCGTCAAGGTCCAGGTACCACCGGAGGGTAACTACACCGCCGCCATCTCCGACGCCCTCATCCGGCACACCATCGAGTTCGAGCTGGTAAGCATGGAATCCATTCGTGGCGGTGCGCTCACCGAGTTGATGTATACGGTGCGGCTCAAGAAGGGCAGCGAACCCGGTGACCTCATCACCGCGCTCGGTGAGCTGACTTCCGGGCAGCGGGTGACCGTGCTGACCGGCTACGACCAGACAGACCTGTGATGACCGGCCAGCCCGAGGCGGGCGGCCGGGTCCCGGCCGCCCGGTTCAAACACCGCATCCCCGTGCGCATTCGCCACTACTGGAAACTGCTGGCCACATGTGTCACCGTCGCCGGCGCGCTGGTGCTGCTGGCTGGAAACGTACGGGTCACACCCGTCGTCACCAGCCAAGCCAACGGCGAACAGGACGAGGCCGTCATCAACATCGAAGGCACCGCCGACTTGTTCGACGCTTCCGTTGCGCACAGCGTGACCCTGTCCTACACCGAAGCTGACTACCAGCGCATGTTCGACGAGTACATGAAAACCGGGGAGAAGGAATACGTTCGCGTCGACATCACCATCGACGGCACGCTCGTCGAGGATGCCGGGATCCGCCTGAAAGGCAACTCCACCCTCGGCACCGTCACCCACAAAGGACAAACGAAGTCGTTTAGAGAAGGCCCGGGCGGCGGGAACGGAGGCCAAAACGGCGCAGGCGGTATGCCGGCCGGTGGCCGCGGAGGATTCGGCGGCGGCAGCAGCCTCGACAGCTCCAGGCCGGAAGAGCTGCCCTGGCTCATCAGCTTCGACGAATTCGACAAAGGACGCCGCTACCAAGGACACAGCGAAATCGCGGTCCGCATTTCAGGCATGGGCGGCGGAAGCACAGTTCTCAACGAAGCCGTCTCCCTCAACGTGATCAACGCGGCTGGGCTCCCCACCCAGCAATACGCCTACACCTCATTCCAGATCAACAACCGCCCCGTCAAAGCCCGCCTGCTCGTCGAACACCCCGACGAGAACTTCGCCGACACCCTCGGCAACGGCGTGCTCTACAAGGCCCTCAGCACCAGCCAATTCACCTACCAGGGCGAGGACCCCACCAGCTACGAAGACGACTTCAAACAGATCAACAGCAAAGGCAGTCACGACCTCAAGCCAGTCATCGATCTGCTGAAATGGGTCAACGAGGCATCCGACGCCGAATTCAACGCCCACCTGGCAGACCACGTCGACGTCGGCTCATTCGCGTCATACACCGCACTGCAAAATCTGCTGCTCAACTTCGACGACATGTCCGGGCCGGGCAGGAACTACTACCTCTGGTACGACCTCGACACCCGAAAATTCAAGGTGATCAGCTGGGACCACAACCTCACCTTCAGCGGCAACGCCACCGCCGGGCCCAACGACACCATGACCATGGGCGGTGGCCGCGGCGGCCCAGGCGGATTCCAGCCACCCGAAGGATTCACCCCGCCCGAAGGATTCACCCCGCCCGGAGGCGGCGGGCCCGGCGCAGGGAACGGGCAAGTAGGCCGCGGACCGGGCGGCATGATGGGCGGCAACAAACTCAAAGAACGGTTCCTCGCCTCAGACGCCTTCAAACAGATCTACAACCAGGCCTACCGCGACCTGTACCAAAAGATTTACGGCAGCGGGATCGCGCTGACGGCCCTGACGCAAATCGGTGCCACCCTGGCCACGGTGACGGGCAACGACTCCGCCGCCGTCACCACCGACTCCGGTCGGCTGCGCTCCATCATCGAACAGCGCACCACAGCACTGGCCCAGAACGAAGTCATCACTACCAAGTAGCCAATTCGGCTCGGGCCTGCTTCGACGCAAGCCGGCCCGAGCGCGGCACTCCCCGATACCCTCCTATCGGTGAGAGCCATCATCGTCTCCGGCATCCCCGGTTCCGGCAAGACCACCGTTTCGCGGCTGCTCGCCTCGCGCCTGCCGCGTTCCGCGCACATCGAGGGCGACCTGGTCGGCCAAGCCTTCATCGTCGGCGGTTTCGTGCCACCGCAGGGGCCGCCGGCCGATCAGGCGGGCGCCCAGCTCCTGTTGCGCCGCAAGAACATCTGCCTGCTCGCGGACTCCTTCGCGGAGCACGGCTTCGTGCCGGTCATCGACGATGTCGTGGTCTCGCCCATGGTGCTCGACCTCTACCTCGAGCTGCTGCGCGTGCGCCCGGTCTCGTTCATCCAGCTGGCGCCGTCGCTTGACGCGGTCCGCGAGCGGGACGCCGGCCGCGACAAGCACGTGTTCGCGCTCTGGTCGCACCTTGACGCTGAGCTGCGCGCGATGCCGCGCCGCGGGTTCTGGCTCGATACCAGCGAGCTGAGCCCGCTGGAGACGGTAGCCCGGATCGAGGCCCACCTCGGCTCTTGACGCAACCCCCACCGGTTGGCTACCGGAGAGCCCCTACGGTGCCTCGCTGCCAAGCCGGGACCGCACCTCCGGAAGCTCCTGCCAGCCGCTGCCCTCGACGCAGAACCGGACACGTTCGCCCACCTCGGCGTCCGGATCTCCGAGCCCCGCTATCAAGGCGTCGAGCAGTGGACCCTGCCGCGGTGGCAGAAAAGTAGCAAGATAAAGAGCCTCATGCCGCAACCGCGGGTCAGGCGCACCTGCCGCCTCGATGAGAAAGCCGGCCGCTGCGTCGGGCGCCGAGTCCAGCAGCTCCCACGTCACGGCATAGAAGCCGTCACGATCATCGCCTAAATCCACAGTGCCGGCGTCGAGCAGATCCGGCAGGGCCAGGATGCCCACCATTCCCGCAAGGACCTCGGCCCAGACGTCCCGATCGTAGGAATAGGGCCGCTCGCCGCGCACCGCAAGTGCAAGCCTTTCCCGCACCACCGGGGCAGCGGCGGCTTGAGCAGGCTGGCCCAGCTCGCGCGTCAACGCCATGATCGGGTCAGCCTCGACCTCGTCGGCGTTCAGCTCCCGGTCAAGTGCATCAATCAGGCGGATCGTTTCGCGTGAATGGTCCATGCGCCAGCACTTTAGCCGGACTGTCCGGCCGGCTACTCACCCGCGGCCGCTGCGGCGGCCGCGGGTCCGGCCTCGGTGCCGCGCACCACCCGCACCGCCCGCGCTCCGGCGCGCAGCTTGCGCATCGCCTCGACGAGCCCGCTCGACTCGACCGGCCGCGAGAAGTGGAACCCTTGCCCCGCATCGCATCCCAGCCGCACCAGCGCCTGCCTCTGCTCGGGCGTCTCGACACCCTCGGCCACGACCCTGATGCCCAGCCGCTGCCCGAGGTCGATGATGGCGCGCACGATCGCCGCCGCCTCCTTGGACTCGCCCATGCGCGCCACAAACGTGCGATCGACCTTCAGCTCGTCGACCGCGATCCGGGTCAGGAAGGTCAGGGACGAATATCCGGTGCCGAAGTCGTCGACCGCGAACCGGACCCCGAGCGCCCGCAAGGCATGCAGCACCTGGTCTGTGATCCGAAGCGGGCTGAGCACAACGGTTTCGGTTATTTCAAGAACAAGATGCTCAGCGGGTACCTCGTGCCGCGCCAACAATTCCGCCAAGTCCCCGGGCAGCTGCGGATCCAGCAGGCTGCGCGGCGACATGTTCACCGACACCGGCAACTTCAGCCCGGCTTTGGCCAGCTCGGCCGCGGCGGCCAGAGCCTTGTCCAGCACGTAGCGGGTGAACTGTCCTAACAGGTCACTCGCCTCGGCGGCCCGCACGAAGTCCTTGGGAATCAACGGTCCGCGCCGCGGGTGCTGCCACCGGATGAGCGCCTCGACGCCGATCGGCATCCCGCTGGGCAGGTCGACCGTGGGGAGCATGACGACGGTCAGCTGGTCTTGCTCGGCGAGGGCCGCCTGCAGCTCGGCGACGATGGCAAGGCGGTCGGTGCTGGTGTCGTCGCGGACCGGCTGGTACGCCATCGTCCGCACCCCTGACCCCTTGGCCTGGTACAGCGCGATGTCGGCGCGGCGCAGCAGCTCGATCAGGTCGACCGGTCCGGCGGTGGCGACGACGACACCGGCGGTCACGTCGACGGAGAGCATCACCCCGGCCACGTCGATCGGCGCGGCGAGGCTCACGCTCAGGGCACGGGCCCGCCGCAGCGCCACCGCGCTCGCCCCTTGCAGCACGTCGCTGTCGACGCTCGACTCGGCCGGCTCGGGCAGGTGGGTCATGAGGAGCGCGAACTCGTCCCCGCCGAGCCGGGCCACCAGTTCGCTGGTGTCGGCGTCGTCGGCGAGACGGGCGGCGGTGCGCTGGAGCAGCTCGTCACCGGCGAGGTGGCCGAGGGTGTCGTTGACCGCCTTGAAGTTGTCGAGGTCGAGCAGGACGAGGGCGACCGGCTGGCCGGGCGGGCAGGAGCGCAGCAGCGCATGGCCGCGGTCAAGCAGCGCGTCGCGGTTGAGCAGTCTGGTCAGCGGGTCGTGTGAGGACTCGTACGAAGTCCGCTCGTGCAGATCCCGCAGCGCGCTGTGGGTCGCCGCGTCGTGCAGGGCGGCGGCGAGGGCGTCGCCGAACGCGGCGATGCGATGCTGGTCGTTGGTGCTCCAGCTGCCGGTGCGGGTGGGGACAAGAGTCAGCATGCCGACCGGGCCGCCCGCGACTTCAAGCGCTCTGTTGACCCCCGCGACCGGCTGGCGCGGCTGCTCCGGCTCGTCGTCGATGCTGCTTGACTCGACCGTCGTGGAATCCGCGTCAAGCGTGTATCTGATGCCCGAGCCGAACACGGTCAGCTCCACCCGCTGCACCACGAACAGGGCCCGCGCCGCCCGCACGCCCTCCTCGGCGACCGCCACCTCGTCAAGGCGGTGCAGGGAGCGGCTGGCCAGTGCGAAGGCGCGCCAGGTGCGCCGCTCCTCGTCCTCGCGCAGGCGGTGGGAGTAGAGCTGGTGCATCAGCCACAGCAGCGGCGGCAGCACCAGCAGGAACCTGTCTTCGTCCTGCCACAGCAGCGCGGCGAGCAGGCCGAGGGCAAGGTTCCCCACGATCATGACCGGCGTGCTGCGCAGCGCACCCCAGATCACGGTGAAGACCGCGGAGCCGTCGCGGGCCGACAGGTAGACCGCGGCCAGCACCAGCGTGGCCAGTAGGTAGAGCACGGCCGCGCCGGCCAGGACGAGGGCCGCGGTCGGGTTGAGCTCGAACGGATCAACCCCGCTGGCGATCACCACGCCCGAGGCGAGCACCGCCGAAAGGGTCAGCGACGCACTGACGCGCACCCACTCGAACGGGCTGCGGCCGTCGCTCATCTTGCTGCGCACCGCCGTGCCGAGGAAGCTGCCCAGGCACACCGCGGCCGGCATCCACGCCGCCGGGATGAGCGTGAAGCCGACGATCACCGCGGCCTCGCCCCAGGCGACGCTGATGCTGGCCGGGCCGACCCGCATGCGCATGCCGAACAGCCGCGCCAAGGTCACGATGACGAAGACGATCGCGAAGTTGAACGGGGACACTGCCCGGCCGCCGACGATGAACGGCATGGCGATCGTGGCGGCGATGGCGAGCGGCGCCAGCACGGCGACCAGGCGCAACGCGGCAGCAGGCATGCCGGCCATGCCCGTCGCATGCGCGAACCGCTCTCGCCGCGTGCCCATTTAGAGCCCCTTTGTCACCGCTCCACACTGCCCGAGTGGAAGCGACACCAACTGGCCGGAACGCTACACACTCGACGTGCCGGAGTAACAGCCCCTAAGGCTGCTTCCCGTCCGGAATCTCCGGCTCACCGAAACTGTCCGGAAGCCGCTTCACCCTCTTGTTCATGTCGCGGATCAAGAAAACCGTCGCCGCGGCCAGGACTAATATCACCAGCAGTGCCATGGGGCCGGCCAGACCGTCACCCGATCTGGTGTCGCCGAAGTTATTGTCGGCCAAGAACTCCCACATGTTTTGTCAGCCTTTGACATCGGCCGGAGTGTGAACACCGGCGAACAGGTCATCTTCTGGGACCGAAGAGTCGACAAGCGAGCGGACGAGCTCGTAGTCCTCAGTTGGCCATATCTTGCGCTGAACGGCAAGCGGAACGCGGAACCAGAACCCGTCCGGGTCGATCTGGGTGGCGTGCGCCCGCAGCGCGTCGTCGCGCTGCTCGAAGTAGTCGCCGCAGGCGACGCGGGTGGTAATCCGCGGCGACTTGTCGTCGCGGTCCCAATTCTCCAGCCATTGGCCGTAAGGCGACTCCTCGCCCATCGCCACCAGCTCCTCATGCATTGCCTGAACGCGAACCTTCGTGAAGCCCATGTGATAGTAGAGCTTCAATGGCTGCCATGGCGCACCGGCCTCCGGATAGCTGTCCGGGTCGCCCGCGGCGTCGAAGGCGGCGATGCTGACCCGGTGGGTCTGGATGTGGTCCGGATGCGGATAGCCACCTTCCTCGTCGTAGGTCAGGATCACGTGCGGCCGGAACTCGCGGATCAGCTTGACCAACGGCTGCGCCGCCTGCTCGACCGGCATCAGGGCGAAGCAGCCCTCGGGCAGGCCGCTCGGGTCGGCGGGGTCGTAGTTCTCCACCCACCCCGAGTCCACGAACCCGAGCCACGCCTGGTTGACGCCGAGGATCTCGCGGGCGCGCTGCATCTCGGCGCGCCGGATCTCGGTGATGTTGGCTTTGACCTCCGGAAGGTCCATCTTGGGGTTCAGCACGTCGCCGCGCTCGCCCCCGGTGCAGGTCGCGACGAGAACGTCGACACCCTCGCGGACATAGCGCGCCATGGTGGCCGCACCCTTGGACGACTCGTCATCGGGGTGCGCGTGCACCGCCATGAGCCGAAGCTGCATACCCTCAACTCCCGTATTGATGTTCACCGCGTGCCAGACTGAAAGTCTTCACCAACCCCCTGACAAAAGGATGCCGAGGGTGACTGAGACTCCTGCCACAACGCCACTCAAGCAGCCGATCTTCCCACCCGGCCGGTACGGCCGGCGCCGGGAGCCCAGGCGCACACCCCGCCTGGTGATCGCGCTTGCCGCGGCGGCGATGGCCGTAGCCGGCACCTTCATCGGTATAACCCTGTTCAATGCCTACGGTGAGGGTGACTATTCGGCGACGGTCACGGCCTTTGCCGGCATCACCGATACTCAGGTTGTGGTCACCTTCACGGTCCGACTCCCGGCCGATGGCGTGGCGAAGTGTGTCGTCAGGGCACGCGACGTCACGGGCGCGGAGGCGGGCCGCGAGGAGATCTCCGTCAAGGCCGGGCCCGTTCCGGACAAGACGGTGGTCACGCACCGGCTGCAGACCCGCACACGACCGGTCACCGGGGAGGTGCGGGGATGTCGTCCAGCGTGATCCGCTGGTAAATTTGTACTTTCGTCCCCAAGTCGCAGGAGAACTCCCGTGTCTGCAGACCGACCGCCCTCTGAGGCCACATGGCTATCCAAAGACGCGCACGACCGGCTTCAGGCCGAGCTGAGTGGGCTTATCGCCGGGCGGCCCGCGCTCGCCGCGGAGATCAACGCTCGTCGTGAAGAGGGCGACCTCAAGGAGAACGGTGGTTATCACGCCGCCCGTGAGGAGCAGGGCAAGGCGGAGGGACGGATCCGATATCTTCAGGAGCTTCTGCGCGTCGCCCAGGTGGGAGAGGCGCCCAACACCGATCGCGTGTCCGTCGGCATGGAGGTGACGATCCACTTCGACGACGACACCGACGACACCGAGACTTTCCTGCTCGGCTCGCGTGAGATCGCCGCCACCACCGACCTGACCGTCTACTCCCCCGAGTCCGCCCTGGGCAAGGCGATCTCGGGTGCCCGCCAGGGCCAGACGGTGACGTACACGGCTCCCAGCGGTGCGGAGATCAAGGTCACCATTGTCTCGTTCCAGCCCTACTCGGGCTGAGTTTCGCGCGGCTGCTCGGCCCGTGCCCGATCCTCATCCGGCGCGGGCTGGCGGTCTCCCGCCCTTGCGGCAGGTTAGATACCCGTGCCCCGGGGGATAACGTAGCCAGGTCCTAAGTTCCCCAGAACGGACAGGTGCTTTGGTGGGCACGGTGGGCCCAGTCGACGGAGTATGACTTCGAGACCGGGCTAGTCAAGATCAGGGCGCGAGGCGTGTTCGATCCCCTCGCCGCCCTAGCTTTACGCACCACCACGCTTAATTGGATGGCCGAGCACGCCCTCGCGGTGATCATCGATCTGACCGCGGTCACCGTCGTCGATGAGATCCCCTTGCTGGTACTGCCGACGCTCGCCCGCAACCATGACGTCACGCCGATCGTGGTCTTCGCCCGGCCGGGCGGCCTGGACACCGCCCTTATCCGCAGCCGGCTCTCGCGCCACATCAGCGTCTTCACCGAGGAGGCGGCGGCCATAGCGGCGGCAAAGGCGAGGAACTCGAGCCGGCGGCTGCACGTGCATCTGGAGGCCGAATCCGCGGCACCGGCCACGGCCCGCGCCCTGGTGCGCCGGGGCTGCACCCGGTGGGGGTTGAGCGAGCTGTGCCCCAACGCCGAACTGATCATCTCTGAGCTGGTCACCAACTCGGTGCGGCACGCCCGCTCCGATGTCGAGGTGACGCTCGCGGTCGGCGAGTACTACATGCACATCCACGTGCGCGACCGGGATCACAGGATCCCCCGGATCTATTCGCGCAACTCGACCTCGCCGGAGCACAGCCGCGGGATGAGGCTTGTGGACGGTTTCGCCTCCGGCTGGGGCACGACGACCGGGCCGTTCGGCAAGTCGGTCTGGGCGACGCTGCGGATCAAACGGCGGGAGCTCCGCCGCGTCTAGTCGTGATCGGTGAAGACCTCGTATCCGGCGCTGCGCAGCGCGGAGATCAGGCGGTCGGAGTGCTCGGCCCCGCGCGTCTCCACCGAGAGCACCACCTCCACCTCGCCCAGGTGCAGGCGCGGGTTGTGGCGCTGGTGGGCGACGTCGACGACGTTGGCCCCGCGCTCGCCGATCAGGGTGAGCAGGGCGGCAAGCTGGCCGGGACGATCGGTGCAGCGGACCGTCACGTGCAGGTACCGCCCAGCCGCGGACAAACCGCGATCAAGCACCCGCATCAGCAGCAGCGGGTCGATGTTGCCGCCCGAGACCACGGCCACGACCGGCTTGTTGACCTGGGCCGCACCGGCTAGCAGCGCGGCGACGCCGACACTGCCCGCCGGTTCGGCGACGAGCTTGCCGCGCTCCAGCAGCATCAGCAGGGCCCGGGAGATCTCCTCGTCGGTGACTGTCACCACCTCGTCGACGAGCTTGCTGATGTGGGCGAAGGTGAGGTCGCCGGGGCGGCCGACCGCGATGCCGTCGGCGATCGTGGAGACGCGGCTGATCCGGACCGGTGCGCCCGCCCGTAGCGAGGGCGGGACCGCGGCCGCGCCCGCCGCCTGCACCCCGACGATCTGGATGTCGGGCCGGATCGCCTTTGCCACCACCGCTATGCCGGAGATGAGGCCGCCGCCGCCGATACCCGTGATGATCGTGCCGACCTCGGGCAGGTCCTCGAGGATTTCAAGGGCGACCGTGCCCTGGCCGGCGATCACATCGGGGTGGTCGAAGGGGTGGATGAAGACGGCACCCGTCTGCTCGGCGAATTCCTGCGCTGCGACAAGCGCCTCGTCCACCGTCGCGCCCACGAGTTCGATCGATGCGCCGTACCCCTTGGTGGCTGAAACCTTTGGCAATGGAGCGCCCACCGGCATGAATACGGTGGCCTTGGTGTGATTGAGCCCGGCGGCGAGGGCGACACCCTGCGCGTGGTTGCCGGCGCTGGCCGCGACGACGCCGCGGGCCTTCTCCTCGTCGCTGAGGCGCGAGATGCGCACGTAGGCGCCCCTGACCTTGTACGAGCCGGCGCGCTGGAGGTTCTCGCACTTGAGCCATGCCGGGCCGCCCAGTTTGGCGGCGAGGGGTCGGCACGGCTCCAGGGGTGTCCGGCGGATGACCCCGCGCAGCAACTCACGGGCTTCTTCGACATCGGCGAGGCTGATCAGTTCGGGAGTCACACCTCGATACTCTCACCGGTTACTCGTCCGCGCCTCGGACCCCTTCATAGGAGTCACGGGAGGGGAAAGCCGGGGGCGTGGCGGCGCCAGGGTGAGGCAAGTTCAAGCTGGCCGGCGACGGCGAGCAGGGCAAGCTCGGTGCCGGGCGGGCCGACCAGCTGGACCGTGGCGGGCAGGCCGTCGGGGCGCTGGCCGACCGGGACGGTCAGGGCGGGAAAGCCGGTGATGTTCCACGGCGCCGCATAAGGCGCATAACGCATGTTGGCCAGGAGGTTGGGCAGCCAGCCGCGCCGGTGCCACTGCTTGGCGGCGATCGGGGCGCGGGTGAGCACCGGTGTCATCAGGACGTCGAGCTGGTGGTCGGTGAAGAAGGCAAGGCAACGCTCGCGGAAGGTGGTGCGGTCCTGTTCGCGGATGTAGCCGCGGCGCCAGGCCCACTCGCCCGCGCGCAGGAAGCCGCGGGTGCGCCGCTGCAGCGTCGAAGTGTCTATTTTGGACTCGACGGCGTCCCGGTAGCCGGAGGCGAACCAGGTCAGCACGCCGCGCATGCCCAGGGACCGGCTGTAGGGCGGGTCGGCGGTGATGGTGTCGTGGCCCGCCTCGACCAGGCGCTTGGCGGCGGAGTGCACGGCGGCGCGGGCGCCGTCGTCGGGGCCTGTACCCTCCAGCGGCGAGCGAAGCGAGACAGCCACCCGCAGCCTGCCGGGCTGCGTCAGCGGTTGCGGCGATCGTCCACTTAGGACGGCGAAGGCGAGGGCGGCGTCGGCGACCGTGGTAGCGAGGACGCCATGCTCCACCATGCCGAACCAGTAGTCCTCGTGGCCCATCTCGACCGGAAGCACCCCGCGGCCGGGCTTGAGACCGATCAGACCGCAGCACGCGGCCGGAATCCGCACCGAACCGAAGCCGTCGTTGGCGTGCGCGATGGGTACCAGCCCGGCCGCCACCGCCGCCGCCGAGCCCCCCGACGACCCGCCCGGAGTGCGCTCCAGGGCCCAAGGGTTTCGGGTCACCGCCGACTCGTCCTCGGTCGTCCCCCAAAGCCCGAGCTCCGACATGCGGGTCGTGCCCAGCACCACCGCGCCCGCCCCGCGCAACCGCCGCACCAGCTCATGGTCCTTCTCCGCGACCGGCTGGCATGCCGCCTCGGAACCGTTGAACGTCGGCACCCCGGCGACGGGAGTGTTCTCCTTCACCGCGATCGGTACCCCGGCCAGCGGAAGGTTGCCCAGATCCGGCTCTTCGTCGACCTTCTCCGCCTCGGAGGCCGCCTCCGCCGCGCGCACCACCCGGAACGCCGCGACCACCGGATTGGTACGGCGCAAGTGATCCAGGTGGTCGGCGACCACCTGCGTGGCCGAGGTGTCCCCGCGTCGCACTGCCCTCGCGATCTGCTTGGCCGTCGTCCCGACCCAGGTCTCCGCCATAGCGCCAAAACCTTCCCAATCGATGTCGCTACAGTATGGGGTTTACTCGATTTGCACGTGCCATGCTTGGGTCCATGTCGCTGACCCCTCCGCCCCCGGTGACACGTCGTGATTGGACTCTGCCGATCATCGCGGGCGTGTTGGCCATCGTAGTTGTGCTGGCCGTGTGCTTGGTCGCCAGCGCCACCGCCTTCGTGTCGCTGCGCGGCAAGAACGCCACGGCCTCGCCCGACGTGACCGTCCCGACGCCTGCGCCTTCCGTGCTGCCAACGCCGCAGAGCAACAAGCCAGGCCCGGAATGTCTGATAGGCGACTGGTTACTGACGTCTTTCGCCAACACCGCCGAAATCTACGGGGCCAACGTGCCGCTGACCGGCAAGGGCTCGGTTTCCCGCTACGGCCCGGACGGTGTCAACATCGGCGTGTACGACAACTTGGTGCTCTCCGGAACCGCCGGCGGCGACAGCTACGAGGTCATCCACAACGGCATCCTGAAACTCAACTACGTCGCCGATGACACGTCGATTCGCTACAGCAACCCGGTCGCCGAAGGCACGACCACCTGGAAGGTCAACGGCCGGGTCAGGAACTCCGAACCCCTCGGCGCCAGCCTCGATCCGGACACCTATAAGTGCCAAGGCAATGAACTGCGGCTCTTCTGGGAAGGAGGGGCGTCGGAGTATCAGCGGATACTGCCGCCGGGGGTACCCATCTAAGCCAAGGCCGAAGCAAGGTCACTGATCAGGTCGTCCGCGGTCTCGATGCCCACCGACAGGCGGACAAGGTCCGCGGGCACCTCGAGGGCCGACCCGGCCACGCTCGCGTGCGTCATCCGCCCGGGATGCTCGATCAGCGACTCGATCCCGCCGAGCGACTCGGCGAGCGTGAAAACCTTGGTGCTGTTGCAGACTTGCTCGGCCGTGGCCGGGTCGCCGGTACGGAAGCTGATCATGCCGCCGAAACGGCGCATCTGCTTGGCGGCCACCTCGTGCCCCGGGTGATCGGGCAGGCCGGGGAAGAGGACACCGGTGACGCGCGGGTGGCGGGTGAGGAACTCGGCGACCTTCTCGGCGTTGTCGCAGTGGCGATCCATGCGCACGCCAAGGGTTTTCACCCCGCGCAGGGTGAGCCAGGCGTCGAACGGCCCGTTCACCGCACCCATCGCGTTCTGGTGGAATTTAAGGGATTCGGCCAGCTCAAGGTCGTTGACGATGAGGGCGCCACCGACCACATCGGAGTGTCCGCCGATGTACTTGGTGGTCGAGTGGACAACGATGTCGGCGCCGAGCGCCAGCGGCTGCTGCAGGTACGGGCTGGCAAAGGTGTTGTCGACGACGAGCAGCGTGCCGCGCTCGCGGGAAAGAGCGGACAGTGCGGCGATATCTGCGATGTTCAGCAGCGGGTTCGTCGGGGTTTCCACCCAAATCATGCGGGTACCGTCGGAAGTCTTCGCGCGAACATCGTCCACATTGGAGATGTCAGCAGCCGACCAGGAGACCCCCCACCGCTCGGCGACCCGCGCGAACAGCCGGAAGGTCCCGCCATAGGCGTCGTTGGGGATGACAACGTGGTCGCCGGGTTTGCAGACCGTGCGGATGAGCGTGTCCTCGGCCGCCAGCCCGCTGGCGAAGGTCAGCCCCCTGCGCCCGCCCTCCAGCGCCGCCAGGCACTCCTGCAGCGCGTCGCGGGTCGGGTTGCTCGAACGCGAGTACTCGTAGCCGAGTCGGGGCGCCCCCACGGCATCCTGCGCGTAGGTCGAGGTCTGGAAGATCGGCGGGATCACCGCACCGGTCCGGGGATCAGGCTCCTGGCCTGCGTGGATGGCGAGCGTCTCAAACCCGTAAGGCATAGCCACAGAGTACCGCCAGCTTGCTGGGGCACTATGGAAGCATGTTCCTGCGCCACAAGAAGCTCGATCTGCCCACCGCCAACGAAGCTCTCCCAGGTCGGGACGCCGAAATGCCCGTGCCGGCGACCCACGAAGTCCTGGGCACACCACTCAAAGGCCCCTGGCCCGCCGGGTACGAGACTGCAGTCTTCGGCATGGGCTGCTTCTGGGGGGCCGAACGGCTGTACTGGAAGGTCGACGGGGTCCACTCGACGGCGGTCGGGTACGCGGGTGGTATCACCCCGAACCCGACGTATGAGGAGGTCTGTTCCGGCATGACCGGTCACACCGAGGCCGTCCAGGTCGTCTTCAACCCGACGATCGTTTCGTACGAGTCCCTGCTCAAGATCTTCTGGGAGAACCACGACCCGACCCAGGGCATGCGCCAAGGCAACGATGTCGGCACCCAGTACAGGTCCGCGGTCTACGCCACCAACGCCGCCCAGCTCGAAGCCGCCCGCCAGTCCCGGGACGCCTTCCAGCCGGTCGTCACCCGATCGGGGTACAGCGAGATCACGACCGAGATCGCACCGCTTGACACCTTCTACTACGCCGAGGACTACCACCAGCAGTACCTCTCGGACGGCAAGAACCCGGGCGGGTACTGCGGCATCGGGCCGAACGGCATGAGCTGCCCGGTCGGCGTCGCCCGGACAATTTGATCAGGGGGAGGGTCGGGCCCCGGCCCCAGCCCCACCGGATTCAGGTCGACGTCGTTGGCGCATCGCGAGCAACGCGTCGACCTCGCCGATGTGGCCGAAACTGCCCTGCAGCACCACGGACAGCCACGAGTAGCGGGTGCGCTCGGCGCCCAGGCCCGGCGCGGTCTCGTGCAGCTGTTCGGTCGTCATGTCCCGCAACAGTTCCCGCAGCCGGCCGGCCACCTGGTCGTAGTACAGGATGAGCGCGCCGGCGCTCAGCGCGGGGATTCTGTCGACCTCCTCGATGGTGTATCCGGTGACCACGCCCAGCCCGCGATAGCCCAGGCCGCTCGGGTCGTAGCCGGTTTCGCGCGCCCAGCCGCCGGCGTGCCACAGCTCGCTCTCCACCCGGCCGTCAACGAATACGCGGTGGGCGATGACGTCGAGCCAGCGGGTGAAGTGCCAGATGGTGACCCCGATGCTGTTGCCGCCCGGGTCCGGCCGGAAGGCGAGGCTCTCATTATCAAGATCTTCTATGCGGGTACGGATGTAAGCCCCGAGATCGCGGAGCCAGACAGCCAGGACGTCGGCGGGCGTGTGCGGGGCGGCGGCAAGCGCGGTGCGGCCGGTCTCATCCGTCATGTCGGCTCTTTTCCTGTGCGATTAGGGTCTCTGCCACGGCGCGGGCGTCTTGAGCGGGCTGCCCGCCGGGGTCGACCAGTGCGGTGGCGACGAGTCCTTCCAGTAGCAACTTGAGCTGGCGAGCGAGCAGGTCCGGCCGGCGTGCGCCCAGCCGCCGGCACAGCCCCGTGATGAAGTCGAGCAGCCTTTGCTTGTGCTCGCTGGCCACGGCGCGGGCCGGGTGGTCGCGGTCGGGCAGGTCGGCCGCGGCGTTGACGAAGATGCAGCCGCGGTAGCCGTCGGCCGCGGCGCTCTGGCCGAGCAGGTCGAACATCGCCAGCAGCTGCTGCTGCGGGCTGCGGCCGCGACGGTCGAGCTCACCGGCGAACCAGTCGTGCCACTGCTGGCTGCGCGCCGAAAGCGCCTGCGACACAAGCCAATCCTTGCCCTTGAAGTGGAGATAGAGGGTGCGCTTGGTGATCCCGGCCTGTTCGGCGATGGCGTCGACGCCGACCGCGTTGACCCCGCGCTGCTCTATCAGCCGCGCGGTGCTTTGCAGAAGTCGCGTCTTGGCTGTGCCTCGCTCGGCTCTCATGCTTAATACGTATACCGGTCGGTGTACTAGTGACGCAAGAGGCCTCGTTCAAGCGCTTGGGTCACCGCCGCGGTGCGGTCGTCGACGCCGAGTTTGGCGAAGACGTGTACCAGATGGGTCTTCACCGTGGCTTCGGAGATGTGCAGCTGCGCGGCGATAGCGCGGTTGCTGACCGCCTTCGCCGCCGCGCCGATCCCCGGCACCGCAACCGAACCGGTGCGGAGCATGCCGAAGGAGATGTTCTCGCCGGACCGCACGATCACGTCGGCGACGGCTACCCCGAGGCCGAGCTTGGCACCTTCGCCACCCAGGTGGACCCGACGGCGGATATCGTCAAGGACGCCCCGCTGGGCATGACCTACTGGTGTGGCGGCCTGGAAAGGCTTGTAGGCGCAGACATCGACCGCGTGAAGCAGTACGCCGCGCTGGCACCAGGCGCCGACCAGATCGCGGCCCTCGCCAACAGCGGCAAGTACGGTGGCGCGGGCTACACCGACGACGAAGTGGTCACCTTCGCCGGCGGGCACGAGTTGGCAAGCCCCGGACGGCGGCGTGATCGGCGCGTTCGAGGGCGGCTTCTACACGCAGTTCGGCGTCTACCGCCCGAGCGAAAACTCGCTGATGAAGGCGCTGCGCCGGGAATTCAACGCGGTGAGCCGGGAGAAGATGATCCAGTCGTTCTACACCATCGCCCGGCCCATCGACGCGGCAAGCCCACCCGGCGGCAGCGCCACCCGCGACGGCGTGCAAATTCCACAATGGAATGACCGGGCGTCGGTGGACCTCAACGGTGCCATCGGATCGGCCACGACCCTGACCGTCGTGGTCTCCGACCCGACGACCTGGGTGCGCGACGCGGCTGGACAGTCCCGGGGCTTTGCAGGCAAGATCCCCGGAGTGATGTATCGGTTTTGCGGTTGCTGCGGCACAGAGTTTGTGGATCAGTCCTGGCCGCGGCTGTGCGCCGGCTGCGGCCAGTACACCTATCGGGGCCCAAAACCCCTTGTCAAGGCGGTCGTTCCGGTCGTCGGTGGCCGGCTGATGGTGGCGCGGCGGAACATCGAGCCGGGGAAGGGCGGGCTCGAACTGCCCGGCGGGCACATGGAGCTCGGGGAAACGTGGCAGGAGGGGATGGTCCGGGAACTGCGGGAGGAAACCGGACTGATCTTCGAGCCCGGGGACGTCACGCTGCACTCTGTGCGAAGCATCGGCGAATTCGTCACCGTGTTCGGGCTGTTGCCGGAGATCGTCGACCTGCCGACAGTACCCACCGAGGAGGCGAGTGAGTTCCTCGCCATCGACCGATGGGTGGAGATGGAGTTCCCGTCACACAACGCGCTCGTGGCCGAATACTTCGCAACCGATTCCTAGTCCGGCTGTGGGCAGCTGGGGTTACGGACCCTTTGATGACGATACGGCGATGGACTTTATCGACGACCTGGCCGGCGGGCAGGTGGGTCACGTAGTGCCTGGACTGCTTGACACTCTTGATCGCCTTACCTCACCGGGCGGCTCGCAGGACTACACCGTGTGTGTGCAAGGGCTCGCCGCGGCCGCGCTCTTGGCAGGGTTTGTGCCCTACCCAGCAGATGAGCGAAGGTCCGAATGGGTCGCCGCAACGATCCCACCACTTGGGTGTGAGGTCGCGGCGCTGGCATGTCAAGCGATCGACGCCGCCTATGGCGACGACTCCATCCTTACCGAGCTAGCCGCAGAAGCTGGCAACCTCCCGCAACGCCTCGCCGCAATTGTGCCCGTACGTGCGCGACTTCGAAGAGCGGCTAGTCCACCGCAGACCGAGGCCCTATTTTAGCGCGCGTACCCATACCGGTCGACGAGGACGGGATTCGCTTCTGGTACTCATATGCCAGTTTCGAGAGCGCCCGAACCCGAGTCCCAGGCTTCTGCGTGTCCATATCGGGGTTACTGGGGAAGTGGGCCACGCAATGATCCCCGTCATTCGCAGAATCAGCTGGCGTGCGCCGCGCGGCGGAGGCGGAGGGTGTGGATGGCGTTGGCGCAGCCGAGGGCGGCAAGCAGGGCAAAGGCCAGCCAGAAGCCGTATTCCGGTGCGGTGTACGGGCCGGTGAAGGCGAGCGCGCGGGCTTCGGCGAGCGCCAGCGAGGCGGCGCCGGCGAAGCCGGCGAGGGCGGCCACGGTTGCCTGGACGCGAGCACCGGCAAGGATGGCGGAGGACAGCCCGGCGAGGACCATGAGGGCGGCGATGATGGCGAGGGCTTGGCTGTGCAGGAACCGGCGCGGCAGGAACCGTTGCGCCCCTTCGGCACCGTAGAAGCGCTCGATGGTGGTCTCTTCCGAACCGAGGGCGCCGTTTTCGGTGTACCAAATGATGCGCAACGATTCCGAAGCCTCACCTCCGACCACCAGGTCGGCGCCGTTCCAGCCGGCCCGCCCGCGCTGTGTCGGCGTGTCGAAGTGGACGCCTAGGAAGGGCAGCAGGAAGCAGGCGGCGGCAAGGAGGAATCCCGCCGGGCTCAGGGCGCGTCGCAGGGTGGGCACGCTCCAAGTCTCCGGCGGGACATCCACCGTGTCCAATTTAGATCGCCGCGGGGTCGAGGACGGTCACGCGGCTGCCTTCGCGGTGCGCCCGCTTGCAGTCGTCGATGAACTCCTTGGAGAACAAGGCTGTCAGGATGGCTATGCCGCCGCGGGCGATCCGGACCTCACCGTTGTGGATTTCGCCGACGAGCCGGATGCGGCGGCCGGTCTTGCCCTGGCCGGCTTCCCAGTCCTTGACGTTGCCTCGGCCGGTGATCCGGAGATCCCACTGGTCGACAACCGCGTCCTCGGGGACCAGCAGCTTGACCGCGGAGCGGTCGGCGCGGACGCGCACCACGATGTCGCCTTACGGGATGCGGGGCGAGCGCAGGTCGAGCAGGGCGTAGCCGTTGCGCGCCCGAGATGAACTTTCCCAGCGCCTGGGCGAGGAGGTCAGATCGTTCCAGCGCTCGGTCGACGCGGGCGACGATGAGATCGCCCGCCTGCTCGGCCTGAACCGCACCGACCTGCGCTGCCCGGACACCCTGCTCCAGCAGGGGCCGAGCGCGCCCAGCCGCCTCGCCACCGAACTGGGCCTGACCACGGGCAGCGTCACGGCGATGCTCGACCGCATGGAGAAGGCCGGCCACATCACCCGCACGCCCGACCCGGCCGACCGGCGCAAGCTCATCGTGCAGGCCACGCCGGAGATCGCCCAGCAGGCGATGGAGGTCATGCTGCCCATGGTCGAGGACTCAGCCGCCGAGATCGCCGACTACACCACCGACGATCTCAAGCTCCTGCTCGACTTTCTGACCCGCGCCCGCGGCGTGCAGGACCGGCACGTCCAGCGCCTGCGCGACCTCAAGCCGCTCAGCGAGCGCCGGCGTCGATGAGGGCCGCTCAGCGAGCGCGGACGGCAAGCCGAGAGCCGCTCAGCGAGCGCGGACGGCAAGCCGAGAACCGCTCAGCGAGCGGGACGGCGGGCGAGGGCCGCTCAGCGAGCGCGGACGGCGAGCGAGAGCCGCTCAGAGAGCGCCGGCGTCGATGACCCATTCGTTGGACCGGAAAGGCTTGCCATTGAACAGGATTTCGCGCTCGCCCAGCAGCTTGAACCCCAGCGACCGGCACAGACCGTTGGACGGGCCGTTGGTCACGCCCGGGAACGCGTGGATGATCCCCCACCGGCCGTCCTCCCGCGCATCGGCCAGCAGCTGCCGCACGGCATGCTTGGCCAGCCCGCGCCCTTGGAACTCGGGCAGCACCATCCAGCCCATCTCCGAGATGATCTCGCCGTCCTCCTCGTGGGACCATAGCGAAACCGTCCCAGCGACGGCATCACCATCCGCACCATCCGCACCATCCGGGACGATCATCTTGATCCAGGAGGATCCGTCCTGCACGGCCCGCACATCGCGCTCGACCTTGGCCGGCATTTCCTCGGCCGACACCGGCCCGCCCAGCTCGGACATCATCGCCGGGTCGCAGCGCATCCGGACATAGGCCTCGACATCATCAAGGGTCACATCGCGCAGCCGCATCTGTCCGACAATAGCCGGATCCGCGGTGGGAACCCTCAACCCTCCCCCGCTTCTGGGATCCGCGGCAGTGAAGCTACCGACCACGTCGACGCGATCGAAAGCCCAAGCGCGGCAAGCAATCCGGCCTTGGGCTGGTCCCGCTCCCCGTTGACCACCACCAGCTGCGCGGCGCCGCGGGCCGCGCCCCACCGTGCCGCCGCGTCGAGCAGCGCCCGCCCTTCCGTCAGCCACAGCTCGGGCGAGGTCACGGCGAAGTCGTCGACGAAGCATGACGGACCGCCCGGGTCGTAGACGGGTGGCGCCGGGACGAGCCGCGCGAAAACGTACCCCGTAAAGGGTTCGGAGACGAACGACCCCCAACCTTCGTCGTCGATCAGAGCGGCCAGGAAGTCGCGGTGCACCCGCTCGGCCGACGCCGCCGCACGCCAGAATTGTGGTTGGTACCCCTCGTATTCGGCCCGCCGTGCCGCGCCCAACGGCACGATCAGGTCAAGATCTGCTGACCTCGCTATCCTGATCATCGGCGGATGGTACCGCCTCTGGCACCAGCGCGATCCCGTCGCCCACGTCCACCTCGCCCACCAGCTCGAAGGCGTGCTCCCGCTCGGCGAGCGTCCGCCCTTCCGCCCGCAACAGCGCGGATGCCTTGCAGCGCCCGGTGTTCACCGCCGTCAAAAGTCCGCTTTGGACGGTCGCCGAGAGCGAGTTCACCTCAAGCTCCAGCGACAGCGCGAACTTCACCGTCGCCGTCTGCTGCCCGTTGATCAGCACCTCCAGGTGCATCTCGTAATCCCAAGGCAGGCAATACGTTTTGACCGCCACCTCGCACACCAGGCCGGGTGTCTCCTGGGTCTGCCCGGCCGCCTCCAGCAGCGCCGACCGGGTCTTCCACGCCCACACGAGGACGTCGCTCACCTCGAAGTCCAGCGCCCGCGCCACGGCGGAAACCGCCGCCTCCGCGATCGACACGTCGTGCGCGAACCGCTCCGCCGCCTGAACCTCCCCGGCCTGATCGCCGAAGACGAGCTCCCGGACCGTGGTCACTGGACCTCCCGAAACTCGTCCATCCGGAAGCTGCTGTGATGCGCCCGCAGTACCACCGCAACCTGCGCCTGCGCACCCCGGCGCGACCGGGACCGCATCCGCGCGCTCATCACCAGGATCAGCGCCAGCAGGAGCGCGGACACCAGGCATGAACCGCCGATGATCGGCAGGATCTCGTCGCGCTCGGCGACCGGCTCCTGCCCCACCGGCAAGCCACCCGTGTCCAGACCCGGACCGGGTCCGGGCAGCTGCACGCAGATCGCCACCAGGCGCACGCTGAACGGCTGGTTGTCTGCTCCGCGCCCGCTCACCCCGACACGCCAGGCACCCCCGCCGACCGCCGCCTCGACGACCGAGAAAGGCGTCGCCGCCGGCTGCTCCTCGGACATCTCGTAACCGCCGCCGACCAGCTGCCCGTCGCACATCACCACCTGCGACGCCGAGCCCGACGGCCCGACCTCGAGCATCGACCAGCCGGCGTCGCCGGGCTCCACCGCGCCCGACACGCACACCGCGTAGACACTCACCTCCGGCGGCGCCGTGGAGTCGGCCGCCGCGACCGCGGTGACCGCCCACCCCTCCCCGACCGCCGGATGGCTTCCGATGAACTCGGCTCCATTGGAGGAGTACCCGCCCCCGGTCACCACCGAGCCCTGAGCGCACTGCGTCGAAGCCCGCAACGACGACCCGGACGCCATCTTCACCGCGGACCGGACCTCACCGGCGGCGCACACCACGGTCAGGGCCAGCTCAACGGCGGTGATCCCCGGATTCACGGCGGACACCACCCACGCCGGCTTGGCCGGTGACGGATGGCTGCCGCGGATCCGCAGCGCCGCAGCGGCGTGCCGGAAACCCCCGCTGAGGACCCAATCCCCGGGGGCACAGTCCAAAGTGAACTCCTGCACCGCGCCGCCGGCGAGCACGCTCACCTGCGTCGTGCGGACATGCACCTCGACGGGGGCGGCGCTGACCGGCGCAAAGGACGCCTGCAGCAGCGAGAGGGCAATGAGGGGAATCATCGCGCATCAGGATGTCACGCGGGCTTCGTGGGTACCCAATAAATGTCTTGAAAAAGACCGGGCGAGGGCTGTGACCGGACTGCGGGGAACCGGGAGACCACTGCCCTCGCCCTAACACCTTGCCGTGCGGATCACGCCTGGCCGGTGGCGCTGGAATCGGCGGAGGCTTGCCGACTTTCCGCATCGGGTCGGTGCGCGGCAACCGCCTTGCGCCGGCGGGGCGCGGGGGCGATCACCAAGGAAAAAGTTCGGTCAATCTATCCGGCACCTGTCCATCCGCCAGCGCGGCAGCGCCCGCAGATCGTTGAGGTCGTTGCGGGCAGTCCAAGACTCGCGCCACGGCCTGCTCGAAGCGGCCGCGGCGCAGTCGGCCAGCCGCCTTGGCGGGCATGGCCACTGCGAACCGCACCAGACACACCGGTCATGCTCGTCGGGCCGGTTGTGCCGGTCGATGATGTGCTGCGCATCGCGCCAGAGGAGGGGATCAATGATCTCGCTGGTCCTCGTCAAGTCGGTGCTCACCGCCTTCATCCGTTACCGCTAAGACAACGCGATGAGCAAGCCGACCCGACGGACGGACTGTGCGATCAGCTAACCCAAGTGGGTGAGGACATCCTGGCGGGAGATCACGCCGACCGGCTTGCCGTCGACGAGCACCATCGCCGCATCCGACTTCTCCAGCAGCGCCACCGCCTCCGACACCGGCTGGCCACCACCGATCATGGGCAGCGGCGCGTTCAGGTGCTTGTCGACCGAGTCGTGCAGGTGTGCCCCACCGGTGAACAGCGCATCGAGCAGGTCCTTCTCGGCGATCGCCCCGGCGATCTCGCCGGTCACCACCGGCGGCTCCGCCTTGAGCACCGGCAGCTGCGACACGCCGTACTCGCGCATGATGTCGATGGCGTCACGGACCGTGTCGGTCGGGTGGACGTGCACCATCTCCGGCAGGTGACCGCTCTTGCCGGCCAGCACGTCTGCGACGGTCATGCCGCCGGCGGCGGTGCTCAGGAAGCCGTACCGCGCCATCCAGTCATCGTTGAAGATCTTCGACAGGTAGCCGCGCCCGCTGTCGGGCAGCAGCACCACCACGACCGCGTCCGGACCGGCCCGCTCGGCGACGCGCAGCGCGGCGACCGCCGCCATGCCGCACGAGCCGCCCACGAGCAGGCCCTCCTCGCGAGCCAGGCGACGCGTCAGGTGGAACGAGTCCTTGTCGGTCACCTCGATGATCTCGTCGCAGACGGTGCGGTCGTAGGTCTTGGGCCAGAAGTCCTCGCCCACCCCCTCGACCAGGTATGGCCGCCCTGTCCCGCCGGAATAGACCGAGCCCTCCGGATCGGCACCGATGATTTTGATTTCCGGATTTTTTTCTTTGAGGTACCGGCCGATGCCCGAGATGGTCCCACCGGTCCCCACACCCGCGACAAAGTGCGTGATGCGTCCTTCGGTCTGCTCCCACAGCTCGGGGCCCGTCGTCTCGTAGTGCGACTCGGGATTGTTCGGATTGGAGTACTGGTCCGGCTTCCACGCCCCCGGGATCTCGGCGGCGAGGCGGTCCGAGACGTTGTAGTACGAGCGCGGATCCTCCGGCGCCACCGCCGTCGGGCAGACCACCACCTCCGCGCCGTAAGCGCGGAGCACGTTCTGCTTGTCCTCGCTTACCTTGTCCGGGCAGACGAAGACGCACTTGTAGCCCTTGAGCTGAGCCACCAGGGCAAGGCCCACACCGGTGTTGCCGCTGGTCGGCTCGACGATCGTGCCGCCCGGCTCGAGCAGGCCGTCGCGCTCGGCCGCCTCGACCATGCGCACGGCGATGCGGTCCTTGACCGACCCGCCCGGGTTCAGATACTCAATCTTGGCGAGCACGGTGGCACCGATGCCCTCGGTGACACTGCGCAGCTTCACCAGCGGCGTGTTGCCGATCAGCTCGACGACGTTTTCGTAGTAGTGCACGGGTCGAGCCTAATCCAGCCGCCTGAACGATGACTAAGGGGCGGTCAAGCCATGTCCCCATCGATGACCACGCGTGGGATACGGGAATCCTCCCACTTCAGGAAGCGCTCGGTCTCCGACAGGAACGCACCCGCCACCCAGGTGATGATCAGGACATCGTCGATCAAGCCGGGGATGATGAGGAAGTCCGGAATCAAGTCGATCGGGCTGACCAGGTAGAACGCTCCGCCTAACATCAGCATTATGCGGGCACCACCGTCGTAGCGACCCTTCAGGCTCTGCCACACCATCCGGGGTACGGCACCCAGACGGGTCCCGATCGAAGGGCCCTCGCGGTGGGAGACCAGAGCCCTCCACAGGGCCGTGAAAGCGGCTGCTCGCCGCATGTTGCTGGCCATCTTGCCTCCATCGTGAGACCACCAGGATCGGATAACCTTCGTGCCATGCGCGCCACCGACAATACTTCGCTGAAGCCAGGGTGGGCCAAGATCGCGCTGTTTGGTGGCAGTGCGGTCACCGCCGCTGGCGCGGCCGCGCTGGGCGTACTGATCGGGCAGGCCGAGTTTGCGCGCCGCACCATCCCGCTCGCCGAGGCGCCGCCGCCCCGCGCGGACGGGATTTACCGGGCCAAGAACGGCGGCGGTGGGACCAACGGGACGCGGAGCACCATCAAGCCGGTTCAGCTCGCGCTCCTGGGTGATTCGTCGGCGGCGGGCCTCGGCGTGCACCGGGCCAGGCAGACCCCGGGTGCCATGATCGCGACCGGCCTGAGCCGCCGCCTGCAGCAGCCCGTGCAACTGCACAACCTGGCCGTCGTCGGAAGCACGTCCGACCGGCTTGTGTACCAGGTGGAGGAAGCCCTCGACCTGCACCCCGACATCGCGGTCATCCTCATCGGCGCCAACGACGTCACCCACCGATCCGGGCAGGCAGCGGCGGTACGCCACCTGGCCGACGCCGTGCGACGGCTGCGCGGGGCGGGCGCGCAGGTGGTCGTCGGGACCTGCCCCGATCTCGGTGCGGTACAACCCATCCGGCCACCGCTGCGCTGGCTCGCGCGGGCCTGGAGCCGCCAGCTCGCCGCCGCGCAGACCGTTGCGGTCGTGGAGGCGGGCGGCTGGACGGTCTCGCTCGGATCGCTGCTCGGGCCGACGTTCGCCGCCCAGCCGCACCGCATGTTCTCCTTCGACCGGTACCACCCGTCGGCCGAGGGCTACGCGCTTGCCGCATCGGTGCTCCTGCCGACGGTGGTGGCGGCGATGCGCGCGCCGATTGCCCGACAGGAGGCAGCGGAGCAGGGGGTGGACGGGGTACGGTCGCTGCCACAGGCCGCGTTCGAGGCGGCCCGCCACGCCGGCACGGAGGTGAGCGGTGTGCGTGTGGCCGGCCGGGAGCGCGGTCCGGCCGGCCGGTGGGCGCAGCTGCGCCGCCGGGTGTGGGAAGCGGTGCGGCCGCATGAGGTCGCGTCCACAGCGTCCACTTTGGAGACACAGGAGCAGACATGACTCTGGCTCGCAAGGTATTCCGAGCCGCCACCGTCACCCTCGTGGCGGGAACGGTCGGCGGCGCCGCCCTGCTGACCGCGGAGGCGATCATCGCGAGGAGCCGGCGCTATGCCAAGCCATCCCTCGGCCTCGCGCTGCGCGCCAAGGTCGGCCCGGCCGACGCACCGCCGCTGCGCCTGGTGCTGCTGGGCGACTCCACCGCCCTCGGCGTGGGTGTCGACCGTCTCGTCGACACCGTCGGTGGCCAGCTCGCCGAGCTGCTCTCCGCCGACGGCCGCCGGGTCGCCCTGTCCAGCGTCGGCGTCGCCGGATCCCGCTCCTCCGACCTGGCCACCCAGGTCGCCCGCTGCCTGCTCGGCGATCGCCCCGACGTCGCGGTGATCCTGGTAGGAGCCAACGACGCGACCGGCCTGCGCCGCCCGTCCGACGCCGCGGTGTACCTCGGCGCCGCGGTCCGCCGCCTGCGTGACGCCGGGGTGGAGGTCGTCGTCGGCGCGTGCCCCGACCTGGGCGCCGCCCGCGCGATCGCCCAGCCCCTGCGGCAGATCGTCGGCTGGCTCGGCCGCAGGGTCGCCCGAGCCCAGGTGCGCGCGGTGCACGCGGCCGGCGGGACAGTGGTCGACCTGGGCGCCGAGACCGGGGCCGTGTTCCGGGCAGATCCCAACACCCTGTGCCACGACCGGTACCACCCGTCGGCCGACGGCTACCGCGTCTGGGCCTACGCCCTGCTGCCCGCCGTAGCCCACGCCGCCGGAGTCACCCCCCGCCTCCCGTGACTTTCATGATCTTATGCCACCCAGCTAGCATGGTGGTATGACCAGGAAGCTGAGCATCAGCCTGCCTGACGATGTGGCCGAACACCTTGATCATGTTGAGAACGCTTCCGCCTACATCGCAGAGGCGATAAGGCTGCGCCGCAAGCGAGAGCGCACAAGAGAACGTCTTGCACGACACGGCATCCACGTCACGGATAACGGAGTGGCGGCCGCCGGGGACAAGCTCAAGGCCGCCGAGGAGCGTAGGCGACGGAGCCGGGCCGAGTGAGCGTTCGTTTGGTACTCGACACGTCTGCACTTATTGCTTACATCGCAGAAGACATGCGCTCGCTTCAGGTCGGCGAGTTGATAGCAAGCGTCGACGAAAACGAGGATCAGTGCGGCATACCCGCGCTGTGCCTGCTCGCGGCATGCAAGCAGGTGGAAGCGGCTTCGATGGCTAAGCTTCTGGAGCTGGCGGAGGACGAAGAGGGACCGACGGTGGTGCTGCCGTTGCTTGCCGGCGATGTCCGAGAGGTCGCGGCGCACTCCGTGCTCCTGCCGGACGACCGGGCCCAGGCCGCCAGCGAGACGCTGAAACACGGGGCCATGCTCGGCACATACGAACGTTCCGCATACGCCAAAGCCATCGACGACCACGACATCCTCGACTTGTAGGAGCGAGATAGGGCACAAGATCATCTATCTCGGTTACCCATAGGTAATGTGAGGGGCATGACTGAGGCTGTGATCGTGGCGACCGCCAGGTCGCCGATAGGGCGAGCGGGCAAGGGCTCGCTGAGGGAGCTGCGCGCCGATGACCTCACCGCGACCATCGTGCGCGCGGCCCTGGACAAGGTGCCCCAGCTGGATCCACAGCTCATCGACGACCTGTACCTCGGGTGCGGGCTGCCCGGCGGGGAGCAGGGGTTCAACATGGGGCGGGTGGTGGCGACCCTGCTGGGGTATGACCATCTGCCGGCGGCGACGCTGACCCGGTACTGCGCATCGTCTTTGCAGACCACCCGCATGGCCTTCCACGCCATCAAGGCGGGCGAGGGCGACGTGTTCATCTCGGCGGGCGTGGAGATGGTTTCACGGTATGCGCGGGGCAGCTCGGACGGGCTGCCGCCGGAGGCCGCCGAGAAGGTCGGCGGGAGCTGGCACAACCCCAAGTTCAACGATGCCCGCAAGCGCAGCGAGCAGCGGGCGCAGGGCGGGGCCGGCGACTGGGCCGACCCGCGCGAGGACAGCAACCTGCCCGACATCTATCTGGCGATGGGGCAGACGGCGGAGAACCTGGCGCAGATCAAGGGCGTGTCCAAGCTGGAGATGGACGAGTTCGGGGTCCGCTCGCAGAACCTGGCCGAAAAGGCGATCAACGACGGCTTCTGGGAGCGCGAGATCACGCCGGTGACGCTGCCCGACGGCACCGCGGTGTCCAAGGACGACGGTCCGCGGCCGGGAATCACGCTGGAGGGCACGGCCGGGCTCAAGCCCGTGTTCCGCCCGGACGGCCGGATCACGGCGGGCAACTGCTGCCCGCTCAACGACGGCGCCGCAGCCGTGATCATCATGAGTGATACGAAGGCACGCGAGCTGGGCATCAAGCCGCTGGCGCGGATCGTGTCGACCGGGGTCACCGCGATCAGCCCGGAAATCATGGGGATCGGGCCGGTCGGCGCGACGCAGAGCGCGCTCAAGCACGCCGGGATGACGATCGGCGACATCGACCTGGTGGAGATCAACGAGGCGTTCGCCGCGCAGGTGATCCCGTCCTACAAGGACCTGGGCATCCCGCTGGAGAAGCTGAACGTCAACGGCGGCGCGATCGCCGTGGGCCACCCGTTCGGCATGACCGGCGCCCGCATCACCGGCACGCTCATCAACTCGCTCCAGTGGCACGACAAGCGGTTCGGCCTGGAGACGATGTGCGTCGGCGGCGGCCAGGGCATGGCGATGATCATTGAGAGGCTGTGAGCACCGCACATCGAATTGAGCGGCCGCGGCTCGCGAGCCCGGTCACTGAGCGGCTGCGGCCCGCGAGCCCGGTCACTGAGCGGCCGTGGCTCAGGAGCCCGGTCATTGGGGGGCTGTGAGCACGGCCTCGCAGGAGGGCCCGGTCATTGGGAGGCTGTGAGCACGGCCTCGCAGGAGGGCCCGGTCATTGGGAGGCGGTCAGTGCTCCCCGGAACGACGCCAGGTCGGCGGCGGCGGCTCTGATCCGCTCGTCGTCGCCCTCGCGCAGCACGTCGGCGACGACGACGCGCAACTGGTCGGGCAGGGCGACGAAACCGATCTGCGGCACCGGGTGGTCGGGCCCGGCGATGC
>DASUXL010000137.1:0-39146 GCA_036377915.1 Candidatus Limnocylindrales bacterium | reverse complement strand
CCTTCCCATCGGGACTGTCTCGGCCAACGTGTCCGCAAGCTTCTCCCGCCTGGCCGGGATGGCCCGCGCGTGGGCGATGCCCGGCACGTCGCTGACCGGCGACTCGGGCCTGCTCGCCGCCGTCATCACCGGCCTGGACTTCATGAACGCCAAGGCTTACACGAGCGGGCGCGCGACCTACGACAACTGGTGGGACTGGCAGATCGGCTCACCGCAGATTCTCGAAGGGGTCATGTGCCTCGTCTTCGACCACCTGACGGCCGGGCAGGTCGCCAACTATCTCGCCGCCGTCAACCACTATGTGCCGGAGTCGCGCGTGGCCACCTACTCCGGCACCAGCACCGGCGCCAACCGCGTCGACCTGTGCCAGGTGATCGCGCTCAGCGGCATCCTGGGCAAGAACTCGGCCAAGGTGGGCGTCGCCCGCAACGCGCTCTCGCCGGTGTTCCCGTATGTCACCGACGGGGACGGGCTCTATGTTGACGGGTCGTTCGTCCAGCACTCCGTCATCCCGTACACCGGGACCTACGGAGCCGTGCTCATCGGCGGGCTGGCGCGGCTGTTCGCCCTGCTCGCCGCGTCCAGCTGGGCGGTGACCGACCCGAACCGCCAGATCATCTTCGACGCCGTCGAGAAGGCGTATGCCCCTTTCCTTTTCAACGGACTGGTGATGGACGGCGTCAGCGGCCGGGGCATCAGCCGCGGGATCAGCGCCTCCGACCCGCTGGCGATCCAGCACGACGACCACCGCCGCGGCCACCCCATCGTCGACAGCGTCCTGCTGCTGGCCGCGGCCGCCTCCGCGACCGAGCGGGCCCGGTGGCGCGGGCTCGCCAAGGGCTGGTACCAGCGGGACTACTGGAGCCCGGTGCTCAGCGACCGGTCACTGTCCGTCCCGGCGCTCGCCCGAGCCAAGTCGCTTTTGGACGATGCCGCCGTTGCGGCCATCGCCGAACCCACCCACAGCCGCATCTTCGGCGGCATGGACCGGGCGGTACACCGCCGGCCCGGCTGGGCGCTGGCGATCAGCATGTGCTCCACCCGGACAAGCTTCTACGAGCACGGCAACGGCGAGAACGTGCGCGGCTGGCACACCAGCAACGGCATGACCTACTACTGGGGAAACACCTGGGGCAACGGGCAGTACTCCGATGCGTTCTGGCCAACGGTCGACCCGTACCGCCTGCCCGGCACCACGGTCTCGCGCAAGCCGCTGCCCAACGCGGCCGGGCCGGCGTGGGGCGGGCTCATGCCGGCGAACAACTGGGCGAGCGGGGCGAGCGACGGCGAGTTCTCCGTCGTCGGGCAGTACTGCCAAGGGGCCCAGTCGACCCTGCTGTCCAAGAAGTCGTGGATCTGCCTTGACGATGCCGTCATCTGCCTGGGTGCCGGGATCAGCTCCACCGACGGGTACGCGGTCGAGTCCACCGTGGACAACCGCAACCTCGGTCCGGGCACCGGCAGCCAGGCCTTCGTCGTCAACGGCACCGCCCAGCCGGTCACGATGGGCTGGACGGCGACGCTCACCGGGGTCGGCTGGGCGCACCTGGGCGGGTTCGCCGGTTACGTCTTCCCCGGCGGCGCCACCGTCAAGGCGGTGCGCCACGAGCGGACCGGCCGGTGGAGCGACATCAACTCGGGCGGGTCGGCAACGTCGTTGAGCCGCAAGTACCTGACGCTCTGGTACGACCACGGGGTGGACCCGGCCAACGGCGGCTACGCCTACCTGCTCATGCCCGGCGCGACCGCCGCCGCGACGCAGGCCCGCGCCGCCGACACCGGATTCGTGTCAATCCTCGTCAACACCCGATACCAGCAGGGCGTGTCCATCCCGTCGAGAGGCGTCACCGCCATCAACTTCTGGGAGATCCCGTCAACGTCGATCGGTGCGGTCAACGTCGATCAACCCTGTGCGGTGTTGATCCGCCAATCGGGAAACGCCGCGACGATCTGCCTGTCCGACCCGAGGCAGAACATCGCCGCCGTGATGCTCACCTGGGAACGCCCGGTGAGCGCGGTGGTGTCCAAGGACTCCACGGTCACGGTGGTGCAGACCGGAGCGCAGCTGCGGTTGCGTTTCGACACGGGTGGCGCCGCTGGGGGTACCCACAAAGCCACAGTCACCTTGGGATAAGCCACTCAACCGGCCCAGATGACGCAAGGGCTTGCCTCTGGCAGGCTGGGTCGATGAGTGGCGATGCCTACGATCCGTTCACGCGTGGCCCTTTCCCGGTCGGCGTGCTGATTCTCCAGGCCCACGACGCCGCCCGGGACAGGCTGTTCCCGGTGGAAATCCGCTATCCCGGGCGGCTGAGCGGGCCGCATCCGCTGGTGCTCTATTCGCACCGCAGCGGCGGCGACCGGCGGTCCGCCACCTTCCTGACCACCCATCTGGCCAGCCACGGCTATGCCGTTGCCGCGCTTGACCATTCCGAGGTGGTGGTGCCGGAGCTCGGGCCGAACCCGGGGCAGACCGACGAGCAGCGGGCGGCCCGCCTCGAGGCCATAATCTCCAGCCGGGTACCGGATCTGCGTTTCCTGCTTGACCACCTGCTGAACGAGCCCTCGCCACCGGTTGAGCTTGACGCGGACCGGATCGGGCTCGTCGGGCACAGCCTGGGCGGCTGGACCGTACTTGCCACCGCCCAAGCCGATGCGCGGGTGAGAACCGTTGTGGCGCATACGCCGGGCGGCGGTGCCAACCCCAGGCCCGGTGTGCTCAACCTGCCGCTCAGTTTCGAGAGTGGCCGCGACGTTCCCACCCTGTTCCTCGCCGCCGAGCTGGATGTGCCGATTCCGCCGGAGGCGGTCGAGGACGTCCACGGGCGCGCGCCGGCACCCAAGCGTCTGGTCACCCTGAAGCGCGCCGACCACCAGCATTTCGTCGACGACGTGGAGGGCGCGCACGAGGCGGCACGCGCGATGCCGCTGCCCCCGGCGGCAGCTTGGATGCAGGCCGAAATGCGGCCCATCGTCGAGCTTTGCGACGGCGAGTCGGCGCACCGGTTCGTGCGCGGCCTGACACTGTCCCATCTGGACGCAACCCTGCGGGCGGATCCCGGCGCGGTCCAGCTCCTTGACGGGGACATCGAAAAGGAGCTGGCCGCGCGCGGCATCGATGCGGTCGCGCACGCCGGCCGGTAGCCTCAGCTGTTCGCCGCGGCGTACTCTTTCGCGAACTCCTCGGCCATCTTGTCGCCACCGTTGGCAATGAAGGACTTCACCTCGGTGTCCCAATCGGACAGTGGACGCCGGCCGAACACGATCGCCGCGTGCGCGTCGCCCATCACCTTGTTGAGCTGCTGCCACTTGGTGGAGTACGTCTCGGAGCGCAGCCCGTTGGACGGGTCGGCGATGGACTTGCCCAGAGCCACCTTCTCGTAGTCGTAAACCCGTTGCGCCAGCGTGCCTCCGCCGGGGTAGTAGAGCACCCCTGGCGCGGCGGCGATGTACTTGATAGGGACGTTAGTGGGGTTCTCCACCTTGCCCAGCTCGGTCTTGACGATCGCGCCCTCGGCACCGCGGGTGAAGTGGACACCCTCGACACCGTAGTTGGCAAGCTCGTATTCCTTCGTGCCGAAAGGCGACGCCAGCCAGTTGAGCACGCGCAGGAGCAGCTTGATGCGATCCGCCGGTGCCTTCTTGAACACCACATAACCGAACCGGCCGCTGCCCTGCCACGGAGTGGCACTCTTGCCGTAGGGCAATGCCAGGTCGACCGCCCACTTGTCGCCCACCGTGTCCGAGGCGGCCTGCCACGCGCCGTAGCCGTCGGTCATCGACGCGACGGTCTGGTTGTAGAAGTGCGTCTTGAGGTCGTTCTGGCTGACCGTCGTCGAGTCTGGATAGTACAGTCCAGCCTCGTACATCTTGCGCATGAACTCGAGCGCCTGCTTGTACTCCGGCGTGGAGAACGTGTGGGTGAACTTGCCACCCTCCACCTTCCACATGTTGGGCGCGCCAAAGCAATAGGCGTGGTAGTTGGCGAACCCGCCGGCGACCGAGGCCGCCGATGCGCCGATGGACCAGCGCTTGTCGCCCTTGAGCGCCTTCATCGCGGCGAAGTACGAGTCCTGGTCCCAATTGCGCGGAGCGCCGACGGAGTCAAGCAGTGTCCGGTTGACGAAGAGTTGCTGTCCGGGCATGGGGCGCTCGATCGGTACCCCATAAAGCTTTCCTGAAATGCGTCCCATCCCTTTCCAGCTGTAGGGCGGGATGTTGGCCAGCGCCGGATAGTTCTTGACGTTGTCGCCGGCAATGAACTCCGACAGGTCCTGGCACTGCGCAGCGATGAACTGCTGCTCGTCGGCGACCTGGTAGCCGGCGCCGAACATGATGATGTCGGGCAGGTCACCGGAGGCCATGACGGTGGTCAATTTCTTGACGAAGTCGGCCTCGGGTGTCATCACGAGTTCCAGCTCAACATTGAGCGCCTTGTTGATTGCCGTCCAGAATTGATTGTCCGCGGCGGGCTTGGGCGGCGTGCCGTACGTGATGAGCATCGCCTTGATTTTGGAACCGTCGCCCACCTTGTCGGTGACCGCCTGCACCAGCTTTTGCGGATACTTCTTGTACAGGGCCTGCACACCGGTGGCATCGGGAGCGCCGTCGGGTGTCGGTCCCTGGAACGGAACGTAGGTCGGCCACGGGACGAGGTTCTTGCCCTCGTTGGCGACGCCCGCGCCGCCATCTCCACCCTGGCCGCACGCGGACAGCATGGGCACGCCGGTCGTGGCGAGGGCGCCAGCACCGACCATTTTGAGCAGGGACCGACGGTCCATTTTTGTTCCTTTCATTTGGGGGTACCGGTTACGCCTTCACCGCGCCGGTCAGCACACCCCTGACGAAGTAGCGCTGCAGGAACGGGTAGACAATGACGATGGGAATGGTGGCGATGACGACGACGGCCATCTGCATTGACTGCGGGGCGAACACGCCGCCCTCGCCGCCGGCTTCTCCCCCGGATCCGGCGTTGACGTACTGCCGCAGAACGGTCCCGATTGGCCATTTCTGCGAGTCGTTGAGGTAGATGAGCGCCTCGAACCAGCGGTTCCAGTAGGCGACGCCATAGAACAGGCCGACCACCGCAACCACCGATTTGGACAGTGGAAGCACCACGCGGGTGAGGATGCGCCACTCCCCCGCGCCGTCCATCCGCGCCGCCTCGAGCAGCTCGCCGGGCAGCCCTTGAAAGAAGCCGCGCATCACGACGAGGTTGAACACATTGACGACGAACGGCAGGATCAGCGCCGAGTACTGGTCGTGGATGCCGACCGTCGTGACCACCAGATAGCTGGGGATCATGCCGGGCGGGAACAGGAAGGTGAACAGCACGAGCAGCAGGATCGGGCGGCCGCCGATGATCTGCGGGCGGCTCAACGCATACGCGAGGAAGATGGTGCAGGCGAGGGAGAGTGCGGTACCGAAAACGGTTACCCCAAGGCTGACCCAGAGCGCCCGGGTCACCACACCCTCCTGGAAGAGCGCCTCATAGATGCGCAGGGTCGGGTGCTCGGGCCAGACGACCCAGCCGCCGTTGGCGATGACCTCCTCCGGGCTGGCCAGGCTGGTGGCCACGATGCTCCAGAACGGGAAGATCACGAGCGAGACGACGACGATCAGCGCCAGCGCCTTGGCTATCTTGGTGACGAGCCGCGGCTCGCCCATCCATTTGGGTCTCATCGCGAGTACACCCCCTGCTCGCCGAGGCGATGGGCCACCTTGTTGGCGGCGTAGATCAGCAGCAGCCCGACCACGCCCTTGAACAGGCCCGCCGCGGCGGCATAGCCGAAGGCACCGCCCTCGAAGGCCTTGAAGTAGACGAATGTGTCGAGCACCTCGGCCACCTCCGGCCCGACGGCGTTGCGCTGCAGGTAAAACTGTTCGAACCCTGCCGTGAGGATCTGACCTAGGCGCAGGATGATCAGGAGTACCAGCACCGGCCGGATCGCCGGGAGGGTGACGTGCCACAACCGCCGCCACCAGCCGGCCCCGTCCATCGCGGCCGCCTCATAGTGCTGTTCGTCGATGTTGGCGAGCGCGGCGAGGAAGATGATGGTGCACCAGCCCGACTCCTTCCACACCACCTGGGCGATGACCAGCGGCCGGAACATCTCCGGGTTGCCGATAATCTGGACCATGGTGATGCCGTTGTCGGCGAGCAGGCCGTTGAGCACCCCGGCGCCGCCCAGCATCTGCTGGAAGAGAGCCACGACGATCACCCACGACAGGAAGTGCGGCAGGTACACCACGCTTTGCACGAACCGCTTGACCGTGGTGTAGGTCAGGCTGTGCAGCAGCATGGCCAGCGCCAGCGGTACCGGGAACATGAAGGTCAGCTCCAGCGCCGAGACGTAGATGGTGTTCCAGACGGCGTGCCAGAACTTGGGGTCGCCGAAGAGCTGGCTGAAGTTCTCCAGGCCCACCCACCGGCTGCCGGCAAGCCCGAGGAACGGCTTGTAGTCGGCGAACGCGATCGTGGCGCCGGCAAGCGCGCCGTAGTGGAAGACCAGGAAGTACACCAGCGCGGGCACCATGAGCAGGACAAGTACTATGTCCCGGCGCAGTCTGCCCCGCTTGCGGGGCAAGCCGTCGGAGCTGATTCGGCTCACGTGGCGACTTCCTCTCATCTTCGAGCTGTGCCGGGGAACATAAAACGGTTACTACGAGTCCGTCAAGCCCGTGATCCTCAAATTCTCGTATTGCCAGGGCAGCGGCTGTGGCTTTAGGGTTCTGGTTCGTAGGAAACGTTTACAGAGTTTTGAGAGGACGGGGATCGTGCAGCAGCCCGTCGTTGCCTTCGCCCTCACGTCGAGGCTGTTCGGGGACCTGTTCCCGGAGGACGTGTGTAAACGGATCCATGAGGTCGCCACGGTCCTGCCCGGCTTCGGTCTCGACACTCGGGCTCAGGTGCTGCTGACCGGCTGGGGCTGCCCGCGCATCGACGCGGCCGCGCTGTCCGCCATGCCCGACCTCAAGGCGATCATCCACGCGGCCGGATCGGTCAAGGGGCACATCACCCCGGAGGTGTTCGAGCGCGGCATCCTGGTCTCCAGCGCCGCCGCGGTCAACGCCGTGCCCGTGGCCGAATACTCGGTGGCGGCACTGGTCCTCGGGCTCAAGCGCGCCTTCCGGCACGCCCGCGACTACGCCGTCGGGCGGCCCGGCCTTGCGCACCGGCCCGGCGACAGCCAGCGGCATCAGCGGCACGGTCATCGGGATCGTCGGCGCCTCGCGGATCGGCCGGCTCGTGGCGCGGATGCTGCGCTCCTACGATGTCCGGGTCCTCGTCAGCGACCCGCATGTGCCCGCGCACGAGATCGCCGCGCTCGGCGCCGAGCCGTGCGACCTCGACACGCTGTGCGCGCTGGCCGACGCGGTAAGCATCCACGTCCCCGCCCTGCCCGAGACGCGGCACCTGATCGACGCCCGCCGCCTCGCCCTGATGCGGGACGGCACGCTCCTCGTCAACACCGCACGCGGCTCGCTCGTCGATACGGATGCGTTGACAAATCAATGTGTCAACGGTCGACTCGATGCCATCCTCGACGTGACCGAGCCGGAGCCGCTGCCGCCCGACCACCCGCTGCTGCACCTGCCCAATGTCCTGGTGACCCCGCACCTGGCCGGGTCGCGGGGTCGGGAGCTGCGGCTGCTCGGCGCCCACGCCGCCGCCGAGCTTGAACGCTTCGCCGATGGTGAGACAATGCGCGGCCTGGTGTCCTATCAGGACCTTCCAACACTTGCTTAAGAGGGGAACGATTGTGGTGAAACGAGTACTCGTCTTCGGCGTGGACGGCGTGCGCGCGGACACGTTGCGGACGGCGGTGACGCCGCGCATCGACGCCATCGCCGCCGCCGGCTTCTACAGCGAGTTCGACGTCAGCGACGACTCGCCGACGCTGTCCGGGCCGATCTGGGCGACCGTCGCGACCGGACAGTGGCCGCGGCTGCACGGGGTCTATACCAACGAGTTCCCCAACAACCGGCTCGGCTCGTTCGCGGACTTCCTCACGCGCGCAAGGGACAAGGGGCACAAGACCTATCTGGCGACCTCGTGGAGCCCGCTGGTGACGACGGCTCACGGCGGGCCCATCTTCGGCCAGCCGTCGTGGGGCACGTTCATCAACGGCGACGATCTGGACTATGGCGCGGTGGATGAGGCGCTGGCGGCCGACGCGGCGCGGGTTCTGTCCACTCAGGACATCTCGGCGGGGTTCGTATATCTCGGGAATCCGGACCATGTCGCGCACCATGTGGGTACCCACAAAGAATATGTGGATGCGATCGAGGCGGCCGACCGGCAGATCGGCCGGATCGTCGACGCGATCGGGCAACGTCCCGGCTTTGCGAGCGAGGAATGGACGTTCATCGTGGTGACCGACCACGGGCACGTTGACGGCGGTGGCCACGGCGGCCGCGGCGCCGCCGAGCGCACGGCGTGGATCGCGGCGTGCGGGCCGGGGATCGCGGCGTGCGGGCCTGATATCGCGGCGGACGGGCCTGATATCGCGGCGGACGGAGCGGGGATCGGTGCCGACGTGCGGGCGTGCCATGGCGATGTGCGGGCGTGCCATGTCGACGTGGCGCCGACCGTGCTGCACGCGCTGGGGATCCGGATCAACCGTGAGGACGCCTTCGCCGGAGAGCCGGTCCAGAAGGCATGACCGTCGCGTTTGGACTCGTCGCGGCGTCGGTGCTGTGCCACGCCGTCTGGAACCTCATGGCGAAGCAGGCCGGTGCCGCGGGCACGCTCTTCGTCGCGGTCTGGTCGGTCGTGGCGGCGCTGCTGTGGGCGCCTTTGGGGATCTGGGTTCTGGTCACGACTTGGTCCACATTGGACCACCGGGCGGCGGTGTTCCTTGGCGGAGCACTGATCCTGCACACCGGCTACTACCTGATCCTCCAGCGGGGGTATCGGGTAGGTGACCTGTCCGTCGTATACCCCATCGCGCGCGGGCTCGGCCCCGTGCTGACCTGCGTGGTGGCGGTGCCGCTGCTGGGCGAGGACCCGGGCCTGCTGGGCTGGGCGGGCACGTTCGTCTTGGCGATAAGTGTGGCGGTGCTCGGCAAACCCCGGCTCACCGCCCTCAAGCCGGTGTGTTACGCCGCCGTGGTGGGTGTGTTCATCGCGGCGTACACCTTGTGGGACAAGCACGCCGTCGCGCTGCTGTCCCCCATCCTGATCAACTGGGCGACGGATACCGGGCGCGCCCTGCTGCTCCTGCCGCTGCTGGCCCGGCGACGGGCGGAGGCGCGCCGGGTGTGGCAGGAGCATCGCGTGGGGGTCATCGGCACTGCGGTCTGCTCGCCCGCGGCCTACATGCTCGTATTGACCGCGCTCACGATGGCACCGGTGACACTGATCGCCCCGCTGCGGGAGGTGAGCGTGCTGCTCGTAGTATTCCTCGGGGCGAAACTGCTGGGCGAGAAGGAGATGTGGCAACGTCTGCTGGCGGCGCTCGGTGTCGTCGCCGGGGCGGTCGGTGTCACGATTGGACGGACATGACATGACCTCACCGCTTGAAATGCACGGTCCACTGCCCGAGGGTCGGGACGGTTGGGCGTGGGCGCTGGAATGCCTCGTCACCCCGGCGGTCGGGCGGGCCACGCTCGGACCGCTTCGCCAGCCGGCCGTCGCCAGCACGAGTGATGCCGGGGCAACCTGGTGGGAGCTGGTGACGAGGCCGTTGTGGGGCCTGGCGTCGCAGCCCGAGTCTCCACTTTGGAGCCCGCTGCGGGAGACCATTGCGAAAGCGGTCGACCCGCGGCACGAGTGGTACATCGGGCCGCCGGGCGACCGCAACCAGCGGCTGGTCGAGTCGGCCGCGGTCGGCCACGCGATGATGCTTGCGCGGCAACAACTTTGGGAGCCGCTGGGCGAGCGGGACCGGCAGAATCTGGGTAGCTGGCTACGGGCGGCGGCCGACGCTGAACCGGTCGACAACAACTGGCACTTCTTCCCCGTACTCGCCGGGCGCGGGCTTGACGCGGTCGGCTTCCCGCGCCGCGGCGACCGCGATCGTGATCGTGATCGTGATCGTGATCGTGATCGTGACGCCGAGCATCTTGAGCGGCTTGATGGTTTCTATGTGGGCCGAGGCTGGTTCCGGGACGGTGATGCCGGCCGCTTCGACTATTACAACCCGTTCGGCTTCCACTTCTACAATCTGTTGCTGGGGCGGGGTTTCGAGCGTGCGCGCGAGTTCGCCCGGGGATTCCAGTACTTCTTCGCGGCGGACGGGGCGGGCGTGCCGTTCGGGCGCAGCCTCGGATATCGCCTGGCTCAGGGCGCATTCTGGGGCGCGCTCGCGTACGCCGCAGGCACGCACGGCGCAGAGGGCCTGCACGCGGGCGCCGATGCCGATGCCGATGCCGTTACTGGTGCTGCTGCCGGTGCCGGTGCTGGTGCCGATGGCGGTGCAGGTGCCGATGGCGATGGCGGCGCAGGTGCCGGTGCCGGTGCCGATGACGGACTGGCGGGGTTGTCGTGGGGACGGATCCGCGGCCTCGCGCAGCGGCACCTTGAGTGGTGGTGGCGCCAGCCCATCCTCGACGGTGACGGCATGCTCAGCATCGGCTACCGCTACCCCAACTCCGCCGTAGTCGAGCAGTACATGGGCAGCGGTTCGCCATACTGGGGCACCAAGTTCTTCCTCCCCCTGACCCTCCCACCCGATCATCCATTCTGGACAACGTCGATCGATGAGGTGGACGACGGCCGGATCGCGACTCCAGAGGGGATCGTCCAGCGCCACAATGGGCACGTCACGATGTTCAACGGGCAGGGCTGGTCCGCTTGGGCTCGCGGTGGCGAGGCCAAGTACGCAAAGTTCGCCTACTCGACCCGTGCTGGATTCAGCGTGGCCGCCGGCGACAGCAGTCTCGCCCACGGCGCCTTCGACAGCATGCTTGCCCTCAGCGACGATGACGGGAGGCACTGGCGAGCGAGGGAGGACGTCGACGAATCAACCATCGACCAGTCAACCATCGAGTCGTCCATCGACATCATCCATGCTCGCTGGCGCCCCTGGCCGGATGTACATGTCGAGACCTGGCTGATCCCGCAAGGCGACTGGCACCTGCGCGTGCACCGCATCCGTACCGGCCGCCCGCTGCACAGCGCCGAGGGTGGATTCTGTCAACCATGGACTGAGCCCGGTCCAGGGTTGACTGGTGGCAGAGCCAGTGCCGGCCGAGCAAGCTTCGCCAACTCCGCGATCCTGGACATAGGCCCGATCCGGGACAGCGACGCGATCCTGACCAGCGACGCGATCCAGACCAGCATCGCGATCCAGGACAGCGACGTGATCCAGGACGGCGGCGATCACAGTGGCCACGGCGTCCACGGCAATGTGCTGGATAGCGGCGCCGAACGTGACGGCAAGGGCAGACACGGCGGCGGCAGCGAGCGCGACGGCAGGAACGAGAGCGGCAGCAGCGAAAGCGGGAGCGGCAGCAGCGTAGGCGGAAGCAGGAGCCGAGAAAGCGGAAGCGGGAGCCGAGAGGGCGGGAGCGGCGAAGGCGCGAGCCGAGAGGGCGGCAGCGGCGAAGGCGGGCGTCGTGGGGAACTTGTCCGGCCGCTCTCCGGCACGAACGTGCTGTTCGGGCGCACGGTGCTGCCTACCCTGCGCGGGCAGCATGGGCCGGGTGAGCACGTTCTCATCTGCGCCGTGTACCTCGGTGACGACCCAGGCGATGAAGTAGCGTGGGCGGGTGCTGTTCCGGACCTGGGACAACGTTACTAACCCCGAGTTTCCCGAGGTTAGCGAGGTTGTCGACCACGCGGGTGTGACCCACACCGTGGTCACCTCGCACACCCTGATCAAGCGGATTCTGGCCGACCCGGTCAGATTCTGCCCGGACAATGCCCTCGACGCGGTCACCCCGATGCCGGTGAGCGTGCTGCGAGTGCTTGCGCGGCACGGCTTCCGGCTCCCCGCGACGCTGGCGAACAACGGTACGCAATCACACCCGGCAATCCGCGAGGTTACCTTTCGCGCCCTGCATCCGGCCCGCGTCGAGTCGATCCGGCCATGGCTTGAAGACCTTGTCGCCGAGCGCATTGACAGGTTGACGAAACGCCTCGACACGGGCGAGACCGTCGACCTGTACGCCGACTTTACCGCCGACCTGCCCCTGCTCGTGCTGGCCCGCCTCATCGGCCTGCCCGACGCCGAGGCCGCCGCCGTCAAGGAGTTCTCCCAGGCGGCGCTCGAGCTTTTCTGGGCGCCGGTCGACGAGCCCCGCCAGCTCGCCCTCGCCGACATCGTGGGCCGGTTTCACGCCTCACTCAGGGCGTTTGTCAAGACGGCCGGCGGCACCGTCGGCGAGCTTCGCGAGCACACCTCCGCGCACGGCCTGCACCCCGACACCCCGATCGCCGCGCTTTTCTTCCTCCTCGTCGCCGGCCAGGAGACGACCTCCCAGTTCCTGACCCTGCTCATGCATCGCCTGACCGTCGAGCGGCACGCGCTCACCGCCCCATTCAATGTTGACGATGTGGTCGAGGAGGGGCTGCGGCTGGTGCCCCCGATCCCGACCTGGCGCCGAGTAGCCGCCGATCAAACCAAAATATCGGATTATTTGGTACCCAAAGGAAGAAGCCTCGTCCTATGGCTTGCCCGCGCCGGCCTTGAAATCGCCGGCCCCGGTTTCGTCCCCGGCACCCGCGGCTCGCGCCGGCATCTGGCCTTCGGCGCCGGCGCGCACCGCTGCGTAGGTGCTCAGCTGGCGCGCATGGAAGCAGCAGTGGTGATCTCCTTGGCGGCCCCGCTGTTACAAAAAGCCCAGGTCATTAGGCCGCCATGGTTTCCGGACAATTTGAGCTTCCGGATGCCTGACTCTTTCGTGGTGTCTTTCTGACACTGCTTTCCTTACCTGAATCCGGCTGGCTAGGCTCGCCAAGTGCGCAACTGGACTATGTGGATCAACCATAAACACAGGGTCATCGTCATAGTTGTCTCCATTATCGCGCTCGTCGCCGGTGGGTTCCTCGTCCAGCGCGCCGTCTTCGGCCGCGGCGGCACCAGCGCACCATCCAGTGTGGACAACTCCGGGCTGAGCGCCACCGAGCTGCCGACGCCCGACTCGCCGTCGGAGGCGCCCAGCGCCTCTCCGGTCGCGTCGCCCACGCCCGCCGCCTCACCCTCGCCGGCCGTGGCCAAGCCAAAGATCTCGCTCAAGCCGCGCCCGGCGCTGCCCATCCCGGCCGGCTTCCCGTCGCCGAGCAACACCGGCTGGCAGCACACCGGCGTTACCCTCACCCCGGTCAGCGGGCTCTACACCGCGCAGACGCCCGGGGAAGTGCTTGACGCCAAGGACTTTACCGGCGGCATAAGGATCAAAGCGGACAACGTGACGGTCAAGCGGTCCCGCGTCAAGTGTGGCAACTGCCCCGGCGTATGGATCGACTGGAACGTCAAGAATACGCTGATCGAGGACGTCGAGATTACCTCCAAGTCCCGCGAGGAGCGTATCGACCGTGGCCTGACCGCCGGCAAAACCATCAACCTCACCGTCCGCCGGGTCTACGTGCACGATACCCAGCGCGGCATCGAATGGGGCTACAGCGCGCTGATCGAGGACAACTACGTCGACGACCAGTACAACCCGACCGACGCCCACGTCTCCGCGCTCGGCGGCGCCATCCAGCAGACCGACGTCAAGCTGGTCATCCGGCATAACTGGATCGCGGGCAAGCCGGGCAACAACAACTCGGGTGCGCTGCTTTATTACATCGACGCCGGGCCTGACCCGCAGCGCGTCGACATCACGATCGAGCAGAACATTATCAACGGCGGCACCTATGCCCTGTGGTTGTCCTCCGACCCCCGCCTGATCGGCGCGGTCACGGTGCGCAGCAACCTGTTCGGCACCAAGTATTTTGACCTGTGCGGCGCCTACAACACCCACTTCACCGACGAAATCCACAAGTACCCGCGGATCGCGCTGACGTGGGAGGGCAACGTCTGGTACGCCCCGGGTCTGGCCAAGAACGGCAAAGAGGTCACCTACATCATTCAGTACTAGTACTGGCACTACTACTACTGAACGGATTCTCCGGCAGGAAGCAGCCGTAGTCCTGCAGCGGCTGGGGCTCGTCGGGCACGATCTCCTGGATCCAGCCCGCCGGCGACAGGCCGTCGGGCCGGTCCAGCACGCGCTTGCCCGGCCCCAGCCCGCCCCGGCCGAACTCGATGATCTGGTTGAGCAGCTGGTCGTTGGCCAGCTGCCCGTCGCGGTCCAGTAAAGCGTGGACCGCGTCGAGCAGGTCGTGTATCGAGCCGGCGGCCTGCTCCTCGCTGAGCGTGGGGTCGAGGTCGCGCACGGCCTGCCTTGCCGCGGCCAGGAACCGCTCCGGATCGACGATCACGACATCGCGCCGCGTCCGCACACTGATCGTCATCCCGGCCTTGATTCCCTCCGGCAGGGTCCCGTCGCCGCCGACCCCGGCTTGCATCGCCTCGCCGCTCATGTGGCACAGGGTAGCCGCCAGCCACCCGGCCGGTGGGTCACCGCACAATCACACATACCGTATAGTCGATGTCCTAGGGAGCCGGGCCATGCCACAGCTGTTGCAGTCGCATGCCTAAGGAGAAAGCAGAAAATGCTCCCGATAAGGATGCTCGCCCGCGCCACAATCACCGTGCTCGCCGCGACCTCCGCACTCGTCGTGCCGGCGGCGCAGCCCGCCTTCGCCGCGGTGCCGTGCGAGGTGACCTATAGGAAGAGCTGGGACAACGGCGGCGGATTCGGCGCGAACCTCACCATCCGCAACACCGGCTCCCCCATCACCAGCTGGCGGCTGACCTTCACGTTCCCCGGCAACCAGCGGATCGGCAATGGCTGGTCGGCCGGCTGGGGCCAGGACGGCCAGAAGGTGACCGCCACAAGTTTGCCGTGGAACGGCAACCTGGGCACCGGTGCGTCGACAGGGATCGGATTCAACGGTTCCTACAGCGGCGACAACACCGACCCGACAGATTTTGCCATCAACGGGATCCCCTGCAACGACCAACCGCAGCCGCAGCCTACCGTCATCGTGACCCCACCCGCGCTCTCCGTGCCCGAAGGCGGCAGCTCCGCGTTCAGCGTCCGGCTCTCCGGGCCACCGAGCGCCAGCCTGGTCGTGGTGCCCACGGCCGGGCCGGGCGATCCGGACCTGACCATTTGCGGCGGCGGGATCTCGCTGATCTTCACCCCGGCCAACTGGAATGTCGGCCAGGTGCTGCGAATATGCGCCGCCGAGGACGCGGACATGCTCCACGGCACCAGGATTTTCAATATCGGGGGGGTACAGGTTACCGCCACCGAGATCGACAACGACATACTGACTCCGTCCAAGGTGGACAATCCTTTCGCCGGTGCGACCGGATACGTCAACCCTGATTGGCAGAGTCGAGTCAACACTCAGGCATCCGCCACCCCGGCCCCGCTCGGCGATCAGATGCGCATCGCCGGGCAGCAACCCACCGCGATCTGGCTCGACCGGATCGCCGCCATCACCGCCGGCCGGGGGCTCGCCGGGCACCTGGACGCGGCGGCCGCACAGGATGCGGCCAACGGCGCGGCTTCGCTCGTCGCCTCGCTCGTCCTCTACAACTTGCCCAACCGCAACTGCCAGGCATCAGCCGGAAGCAGTGAACTGTCACTCCAGGGTGGGCTGACCCGGTACCAAACGGATTATATCGATGCGATCGCAGCGATCCTGGCCCGCCCACAATATGCTGCGCTGCGCGTGGCCATCGTCGTGGAACCGCTGTCGCTCTACAGCGAAGTCGTCTTCCAGCCGCCGAACCAGTGGACCACCTTGCGCTGCGTTGAAGCGTTCCAGAGCGGCGTGTATCGCGCCGGCATCCGCTACGCGATCAACCGGCTTGCCGCCCTGCCCAACACCTACCTCTACGTCGACGTCTCCAACTCGGGCTGGCTGGGCTGGGACTCGAACCTCAGCGGCGCGCTCGCGCTCTATGACAACGTGCTGTCGACCACGTCCGGCGGGCCGGGCTACGACAAGATCCATGGCTTCGCCGCCAACGTCGCCGGGTACGTCCCGACCGAGGAGATTTTCCTGCCCGACCCGCGCCTGGCCGTCGCCGGTGTCCCGATCCTCCAGTCACGCTGGATCGACTGGAGCACTCGCATCGATGAGCGCGACTACGTTACGGACCTGCTGGCCGGCTTCGTCGCCAGGGGTTGCGCGGGCTGCGGCGTCCTGATCGACACCTCGCGCAACGGCTGGGGCGGGCCGAGCAGGCCGATCAGGGTCAGCACATCCTTTGATGTCAACACTTACGTGGACCAGAGCCGGCTCGATCGCCGCCTGCACCGCGCCGGCTGGTGCAACCAAACCGGTGCGGGCCTTGGGGTGAGCCCGACAGCGCAGACCGGAATCCCCGGCGTGGACGCGTTCGTCTGGGCCAAGCCGCCGGGCGAGTCGGACGGCACCGGCCAGCCGAGCATCATCGACCCCGACGACCCGTTCAAAATCTTCGACTCGATGTGTGACCCGCTGATGCCCAACCGCTACGCGGGCAGCGGAACCTTCAGCGGCGCGATGCCGGGCGGGCCGCACTTCGGCCAGTGGTTCCCGGCCCAATTCGAGACGCTGGTCCGAAACGCTCACCCGCCGATCGGCTGAACGCGGCTGGCCGGCTGCTCACCCGCCGATCGGCTGAACGCGGCTCACCCGCCGATCGGCTGAACGCGCACCCCGCTGGCGTCCTCGACGACGAGACGGTCGCCGTCGACGGCCAGCGGGGTGGCACCGTGGCCGTACCACATCCGCTTGCCCGTCAACAGATCGCGCACGAATCCGACCCTGTCCGCACTGCCCGGATATTCAAGCGCGTAGATGACCCGGCCGCCGTTGACGGCGAAGCCGACGAGCCTTGCCGTGCGGTCGTTCTCGGCCGTCCACAGGTGCCGGGCGTCTTCGGCGTTGAACGCATAAAGGCGGCCCAACGCGTAGGTGAAGACCACTTGGCGGGTCGCGGTGACCATCGGGTCGCTGGCGGTGTTGCCGCTCCAGAAGTCCTTGCCCGAGTCCACCTCGATCACGCGCGGCACACCGCGCTGGGAGTGCCACACGGTCAGCCTGTCGGTGATGGTGGGACGCCAGCCGCTGACGCACTCGGCGGGGCGCTGCGCGGTCCGCGCCCCCATCTCCATCGACCACTTGAGCTCCCCGGTGCGGACGTCGGTGGCGGTCACCCTCAGCTCGCAGTCCTTGACGTCGCCCCACTCCAGCAGGGTTTTGTCCGAGCCCAGCGCCATCGCACGCTCAGGTTTGGCCACTTTGGACAGTTCCTGCCCGGTGGTGGCATCCAGCAGCACCACTGAATCGGTGCCTCGCACCGCGATCGCATTCGCCACGCTGGCACGCATCGGCCCCGAAAACCTCCCTGGCGGGTCGAACTTGGCGTCGGCCGGCTCGCCCGGTTCGACCAATACGTTGCCGGGCATCGACTGCGGGCCCGTCCAGCGCTCCGCGCCCGTCGCCAGGTCGTATGCGCGCAGCAGGCAATCGGGTTGGCACTGCGCGGCACCGGCGAACAGCGTGGTCCAGGAGATGCCGAGGGCGCCCACCTTCTCCTTGGTGAACCGGAGCCGCCCGGTGGGAAGGTCATAGACCTCGACGTCGCCGCTGCGGCGCGCGGCCACGATCGAGCCCTGGGCTATGCGGGACTTGACGACCGGGTCGGCGGGCCTGCCGAGCACGGACCACAGGGTGGAGCCGGTGCGCGGGTTGAAGACGCTGACCTGCTGGTCGCTGCCGGAGTCCTTGCGTATCACCACAAACCCATCGACCAGTTCCGCCTGCGGTGGCGGGGCCGCAGGCGAAGACGAAGACGAAGACGAAGACGAAGGCGAAGGCACAGGCTCGGGCGGCGGCGAGGCCACCAGCCCGCACCCGGCCAATCCCGCGCACAGCAAGGCAAGCACGGCGAGTGAGCGCATCACTCCTCCTCGTCGGTGGCAAGCTCCCGGGGGTCGTCGCAGTTGCCGTGGAGCTCCTCGGTCAGCCAGCCGGGCGCGCTGCGCTGGAACACGCCCGGTTCCATCGCGCCGGCGCCGTCGGGCAGCAGGCCGTGCAGCTGGCCGGGCAGGTCGGTGAGGTTGGTGAAGTGCACAAGCTCGGGCCGCTGCGGCCACGCCCCGATCACCACCCGGGCGGCGATGCCGCGCCGCTCAAGGGCTTCCAGGGTCAGGGCGGTGTGGTTGAGGGTACCCAGCCCGGCCCGGGTCACCACCACGGCGGGGGCGTTCAGCGCGACGGCCATGTCGGCGATTGTCCATGCTTCGCCTCCGGGCCGCAGCCCCAACGGCACCAGCAGTCCCCCAGCGCCCTCCACAAGCGTCAGGTCATGCTCGCTCCCGATCCCTTTCACCTCATCAACGAGGGCGAAAAGGTCAAGCGGCTCAAGCCTTGCCACGCGAGCGGAGGCCAGCGGCGCCAGCGGATCCGGAAAGGACGCCAAAGTCGTTGCCATGGTTGGGGAAGCGAGGCGTGCGATGGTGTCGGCATCGGAGTCGTCGCCGGTCTGCGCGGGTTTGACCACCGCCACCCGTAAACCCGCCGCCGTGGCGGCGGCGGCGAGCGCGGCGGTGACGATGGTCTTGCCGACATCGGTGTCGGTGCCGGTCACAACCATTATTCCGCGGGCGGGCGGCATTGCTCGATGACCTCCAGCGCATGCTCGAACTGGTCGCGCGGCACACCCGCGTTCACCGTCAGGCGCAGGCGCGAGGTTTTGTCCGGAGTGGACGGTGGACGGAAGCACCCTACCGCCACGCCTTTGTCCCGGCACGACGAGGCCCACTGCACGGCGTCCTCGGGTCCGCGCGCCATCAAGGACACGATCCCGCCGGGGGCGCCTGGTGAGAGCATCGCGGCCCGCTCGTGCAGCTCGACCCGCAGCGCGTCGCCCTCGGCGCCGCGGGCGATGTCCAGCGCGGCAAGCACCCCGGCGGCGACCGCAGGCGGCAGGGCGGTGTCGAAGATGAAGGTGCGGCTGGTATCCACCAGGTGCCGGATCAGTTCAGCCGGTCCCGCGATGAAGCCGCCCGCCCCGCCCAATGCTTTCGACAGGGTGGCGGTACTCACCACATCGGGTTCCCCCGCGACCGGGAGGGCGCCGATCACGCCCAGCCCGTGCGCGTCGTCCACCAGCATCAGCGCACCCGCCGCCCGCGCCGCACGATGGTAGGAGGCAAGCGGCGCGAGATCCCCGTCCACCGAGAAGACGGACTCCGTCAGCACCACCTTGGGCCGGTCCCCGCAAGCCGCGAGCGCCTCCTTCAACGCCGGAACCGACCCGTGCTCGAAGACCACCGTCTCCACCCGGGCCAGCCGGCACCCGTCGACTATCGAGGCGTGGCAATGCGCGTCCGAGAGCACCACGGTGTTGGGCGACAGCCCGGCGAGCGCTCTGACCGCCCCGAGGTTCGCCAGGTACCCGCTCGAATAGACCAGCGCCCCGGCCGTGCCGACCCACTCGGCCAGCGCCTCCTCCAGCTCCTCGTGCAGGTCGGTGGTACCGCGCACGAGCCGCGACCCGGTCGCCCCGAGGCCGTGCGTCCGCAGCGCCGATCCCGCCGCCGCGAGCACTCGAGGATCGCTCGAAAGGCCGAGATAGTCGTTGCCGGCGAGGTCCACGGCGGGCGTGCGCGGCACCGCTGACCTGCGCAAACCAGCCCGCTCCCGGAGTCTTGCCTTGTGCGTGAGGGTCTCGAGCCAGCCGTTGTAGGGTACCGACATGGCCTCCATTCTTGACCAGGCACGTAGACGGGTGCTCGAAGAGGGCATCGGCCTTGACCAGGCCGGTGTGCTAGAGGTGCTGCGCCTGCCCGACGAGTACATCGAGGAGGCGTTACAGCTCGCGCACGAGGTGCGCATGCGGTGGTGCGGCCCGGAGGTGGAGGTCGAGGGGATCGTCTCGCTCAAGACCGGCGGCTGCCCGGAGGACTGCCACTTCTGCTCGCAGTCGGGGCTGTTCTCCTCCCCCGTGCGCAGCGTGTGGCTGGACATCCCGTCCCTCGTCGAGGCGGCGATCGCCACCCGCAAGACCGGCGCGAGCGAGTTCTGCATCGTGGCGGCGGTACGCGGCCCGGACGACAAGCTGATGAAGCAGATGCGCGACGGCGTCGCCGCGATCAAGGCGGCCGTCGACATCAACGTCGCGGCGAGCCTGGGGATGCTGACCCAGCAACAGGTCGACCAGCTCGCCGAGATGGGTGTGCACCGGTACAACCACAACCTGGAGACGTGCCAGTCCTACTTCCCGAACGTGGTGACCACCCACACCTGGGAAGAACGCTGGAGCACCTTGAAGATGGTGCGCGAGTCGGGGATGCAGGTGTGCTGCGGCGGCATCATCGGGCTCGGGGAGACCCTGGAGCAGCGCGCCGAGTTCGCGGCGCAGCTTGCCGAGCTTGACCCGCACGAGGTTCCGCTGAACTTCCTCAACCCGCGGCCGGGGACTCCGCTGGGCGACCTGCCGGTGATGGACGCCAGGGACGCGTTGCGGGCGATCGCCGCTTTCCGGCTGGCGCTACCCCGGACCATACTGCGCTACGCAGGGGGCCGGGAGATCACTCTGGCTGATATGGGTACCCGTAAAGGCTTGCTGGGTGGGATAAATGCCGTGATCGTCGGTAACTATCTGACCACCCTGGGCCGCCCGGCAACCGAAGACCTGGAGTTGCTGGCGGATTTGAAGATGCCGGTCAAGGCGCTTTCGGCAACACTGTGATGGTGACTTACTGCGACCGGTGCGGTGAGCCGGGCGTGCACGACGCCTGTGCCCGCGCCAGAACCCTTGAGCCACCGAGGTTTTGCGCTTTCTGCCGGAGGCGGATGAAGGTTCAGGTGGTACCGACGGGCTGGCGGGCCACATGCGCCGAGCATGGGACGATCGATGGCTGACGACACCGACCGCCGCTGGGCCGCCCAGATCGCCTGCGAGCGGCGCCTTTCCGGCACGCCGCCGCTGACCCCGCGGCAGCGCCTGGAGGCGTTCTCCGCCGGCGGCTTCGACCTCGACGAGCGGCCAGACTGGTATGGCGACGGTGCCGTGCGCAGGCTGGAGGAGCGGGTCGCCGAGCTGCTCGGCAAGGCCGACGCCGCCGTGTTCCCCAGCGGCACCATGGCGCAGCAGGTCGCCTTGCACTGCTGGGCTTCCCGCTCGGGCAACCGGGCCGTGGCGATGCATCCGATGCAGCACCTTCAGCGGCACGAGCGGGAGGCGTTCACGGTGCTGTCCGGGCTCCAGCCGGTCTGGCTGACCCGCGAGCCGCGCCAGCCCACGCCGGAGGAGGTGGCCGGGCTCGACGAGCCGTTCGGCACGCTCATGGTGGAGTTGCCGTTGCGCGACCCGGGATACCTGCTGCCCACCTTTGACGAGCTGTCCGGGATGGTGACCGCGGCCCGCGAGCGCGGCGCGTATGTGCACTTCGACGGGGCCCGGCTGTGGGAGTCGACGCCGTACCTGGGCCAGGATCTGGCCGGGGTGGCGGCGCTGGCCGACAGCGTGTACGTGTCGTTTTACAAGACGCTGCAAGGACTTTCGGGTGCGGCGCTGGCCGGGTCGAGCGAGTTCGTGGCGCAGGCGCGGGCGTGGCGGCATCGTTACGGCGGCAACGTTTTCTCGCAGTGGCCCGCGGTCTTCACCGCGCTGCACGGCCTCGACACGATCCTGCCGAGGCTTGGGGGGTACGTGGCCTACGCCCGCGAGGTCGCCAAGGTGCTCGGCGAACTGCCCGGCGCCCGCGTGCACCCGGATCCGCCGCACACCCACCAGTTCCAGCTGTGGCTGCCGCACCCGGCGCGGGTGCTCAACGAGGCGGCGCTGAAGCTCGCCGAGCGGGACAAGGCGTGGTTCGCGTATGGCTGGCAGGACCGGCCGCCCACCGGCCTGTCGATGGTGGAGGTGACCGTCGGCGAGCCGGCGATGTCGCTGTCCCCGTCCGAGGTAACCGAGATGGCCGCCGCATTCCTCAGCCTCGTCCGGGAGTTAAGTTCTGTGTGACAGAACCCGATGAAGATGACCAAGAGCAGCCCGAACCATACGACCGCGACGGCAGGAGCTGGTAAGACCCGGCCGGCGCCGAGCCTCGACGGCGTTGCCTGGGCCACTTTGCACGGCTCGTACCGGTCCGCCGAACAGGTACCGGGGCAGATCGCAGCGCTTCGCTCACCCGATAGCCGGGTGCGTCGCGACGCGCTGGACGAGCTGGACAACGCCGTCATCCACCAGGGCACCCGCTGGCAGGTCAGCGCCCACGTGGTGCCCTTTCTCGCGTGGCTCGTCGACGATCCCGCCACTCCCGATCGGGGCGAACTGACCGCGTTGTTGCGGCAGGTCGGCCTCGGGCCGCGCGACGACGCCGATCTGCCATTCGACCCGGACGCCGCCTTCAGCCGTTTCGGTGCTCGGACACTGACCAAAGAGCAGGAGGACCTGGTTATCGAGCGGGTGTACTACCTGGAAGAGGATTTCACCGAAGACTGGGTCGATATCGCCAACGCTTGCACCGAGAAGTGGGACGCCGACGCCTACTGGGCCGCCGCCGCACACGTCGACGCCTACCGTCGCTGGCTTGCCGACGACGATCCAGAGGTCGCGTCACGCGCAGCCGAGTTGCTGGCCTGGTTCAGCGCAGACGACACAACGATTAACGCGCTGCTGGCCGCCGACCGGCACGATTCCGTCCGGGCCAGCGCCAACCTTTCCTTGGCGCATCTGAATGTGCCGTCCGCCGCCACCATCGAGCGGATGACCTCCTTGCTCGGTCACGAGTCGTTCGCCGTGCGGATAACGGCCGCCGTCGCCCTCGCCTACCTCAGTGGCCAGGATCTGCCCGACCGCGCCCTCGAAACCCTCATCGACGCCAAGGAACGCGAGCCGCTGCCCGACTTCCCGCCCGGTTGGCACGGCCGAGCGCAACGCGGGTACGTCGCCCTGGCGCTGCAACGGCTCGGACTCGGCTAGACGGCTTCACCGGCAGCGACCGGCCCGGGCGGGGTACCGTCGCCAAAAGGTTTGCCGCCCAAGGCATCGCGGCCGTGCGGTTGCAGCCAGCCGCTCAAGTCCGGGCCCAGCGGCACGATGCCGGTGGGGTTGATGTCCCGGTGCACGCGGTAATAGTGCTGCTTGATGTGGTCGAAGTCGACCGTGTCCCCAAAGCCCGGCGTCTGGAACAGATCCCGGGCGTATGCCCAAAGCACGGGCAGCTCGGTGAGCTTGCTCAGGTTGCATTTGAAGTGCCCGTGGTAGACGGCGTCGAAGCGTACCAAGGTGGTGAACAGCCTGATGTCAGCCTCGGTGATGGCCTGACCCACCAGATACCGCCGGGTGGACAGATGCTCTGACAGTTCGTCCAGCCGAGCGAACAACCGCCGGAACGCATGATCGTAGGCGTCCTGCGATCCGGCGAAGCCGCATTGATAGACGCCGTTATTTATATCGGCGTACACCTTCTCGTTGACCGCGTCGATCTGTTCGCGGAGCGCTTGCGGGTACAGGTCCGGCGCGCCCGGCCGATGGAACCGCCGCCACTCGGTCTGCAGGTCCAGGGTGATCTGGGCGTAGTCATTGGTCACCACCTGGCCACTGGTCACATCGACGATCGCCGGAACGGTGATGCCACGCCCATAACCGGGAAACCGGGCAAAGTAGGCCTCCTGCAGGCGCTCGATGCCAAGCACCGGATCCCGGCCACCCGGGTCCAGGTCAAAAGTCCAGCTGCGCTGATCGTGGGTCGGACCGGCGATGCCCATGGAAAGCACGTCCTCCAGCCCGAGCAGGCGGCGCACGATTACCGCCCGGCTGGCCCACGGGCAGGCGCGGCTCACCACCAGCCGGTACCGGCCGGGTTCGACCGCGTACCCGTCCCGGCCGTCGGCCGTTATCCGGGTGGGAATGTAACGCTGGTCACGGGCGTATTCGCCGTCGGGGTCCACATAGCCGCCCTGTCCCTGGGTCTCTGCCATCCCCTTATCGTGCCAGGGACTACTGATACCGGTGTGCGTCGGATGCGTCAACTGGATACAACGCGCACGAGGTCCACATCTACGGCACGGTCAACGACCTCCAACGAAGCCTTCCTGAAGGGGTACCACCGGGATCGCCGGGTCAAGAAGCTCCGGCTCGAGCTATAACCCTTGCGGCGGAAGGGCTGTCAGCTTGAAGCGGGCCTTTAACCAGGGCAGCAGGATCCGGTAGGCGGCGGTGGTGTCGGGCTTCTGGAAGTCGTGGCTGAGGATGACCGAGCCGGGATGGGTTTCGGCCTCCACCACGCTCACGATGTGGTCGACCATCGACTGGCCCTTGCCCCACTTGGAGGACTCCCAGTCGCGGGTGTCGACGTGCCAGTGCAGCGGGGTCATGCCCAGCTCCCGGGCGACGAGCAGGTAGTCCTCGGTCCAGGCGCCGCCGGGCGCGCGGAAGTAGCCGATCTGGGCGTCGGGCACGATCGCCCGGATGGCGTTGTTGGTGTCGCTGAGGTCCTGCCGGATCAGGTCCGGACCGTAGGTGCCCAGCTGCCGGATGTGCCGCCAGGTGTGGTTGCAGAACGTGTGGCCGTCGGAGGCGATGCGCCGCACCACGGTCGGGTTCGCCGCCGCCTTCGCCCCCTCGAGGCAGAAGGTCGCCTTGACCCCGCACTGGCGCAGCAGGTCGAGGATTTTCGGGGTGTTCACGGGGTCGGGGCCGTCGTCGAAGGTGAGCGCGACCACTTCGGATCCGGTGACCCTCACGCTGCCCAGCGGGCCGGGACCGGTGGCCTGTGGACGGTCGATGCTCGCGCTGCCGGAGCAGTCCAGCGGCCCAGGCCCGGGCGGTGGTGGAGGCGGTGGCGCCGTGCTGGGTTTCGGCTTTGGCGACGCGGAGGTCGGTGCCGCCGACGGCGATGGGCTCTCCGGCGACGCTGACGGGGAGGCGGACTCGGACGCCGAAGCTGAAGGGTGCGGGATCGGTTGCGCCACCGCGTGAGGGGTCGTGCAGGCGGACAGCGCCAGCACCGCCGCGCCCAGCAGCGCGGCGCCAAGTGCCCGCGTCATGCCCGGACCAACTGACCGTCGGGCGGCAGGGCGGTCAGCGTGAAATGCTGCTTGAGCCAGGGCATCAGGGTTTCGTACGCGGTCACCGTGTCCGGCCTGAGGTTGTCGTGGGAGAGCACGATCGAGCCGGGCCGGGTGTTCTGCTGCACGTTGGCGACGATGTGGTCGACCATTGTCTCGCCGCGGCCGAAGTTGTACACGTCCCAGTCCCTCGGGTCGACATGCCAGTAGATCGAGGTCATGCCAAGGCTCCTGGCGATGCCGATCAGCCGGGTGTCGAAGTGCCCGCCCGGCGCCCGGAAGTAGGCGACCTTCGCGTCCGGGACGGCCTCGCGGATGGCGGTCGTCGTGGCGGCGAGGTCGTCGCGGATCGCGCCCTCGTCCTTGGCCCGCAGGTCCATGTCATGGCGCCAACTGTGGTTGCAGAAGGTGTGGCCCTCGTTGTGGATGCGGCGGATCAGGTCGGGGTAGGTGTGGGCGTTGCGCCCGAGCACGCAGAAGGTGGCCTTGATTCCGTTGCGGCGCAACAGGTCCAGGATCTGCGGGGTGTTCTCCGGGTAGGGGCCGTCGTCGAAGGTGAGAGCGACGGCGGAGGTGCCGGTCACCATGTGCGAGCCGGCCGGGCCGATCTTGGGCCTGGGCACGGTCGAGGTGCTCGGTGACGGGCTTGCCGTGGTGCGCGTGGGTCCGGGTGTCTGCGTGCGGGAGGCGGACGGGGATGGCGGCGGCGACGCCTGGGAACGTGTGGGGGACGGTGACGGCGTGGGCTGCGCTGAGGCTGACAGGGAGGCCGGGTGGGACGGCGAGGTGGTCGGCTGGGCCAGCGGTGGCGCCGGGTTCAGGGTGCCGCACGCCGCGATGGCCAGAAGAAGGCAAGGAAGGAGCGCAGGAGCCGGACGCACTGGGAAGCCTCCCGGGAGGTGGGGCAAGGACGAACGGGGGTAGGGCAAGGACGAACGGGGTGGGGCGAGGATGAGCGAGGGTGGGGCAAGTGGGCGATGCGGAAACTGACGATAGACGAAGGATGCGAGTTGACCATCCGCGCGGAGAGCTTCGTCACGGCAGATGGGAAAGTGGCAGCTCACACAGGGTTCGAGCGTCCCGCGATTTGAACTGACTCTTGTGAGTCTCCAGAGCGTGGCGGCACAGTACGCACATGCAGCTCGCTCCCGGTACCGATTGGCAGACCGTGCTTGACCGTGCGACCGAGGTCGCGCCGGAGGCCTTCGATGGCGACGTCCTCCGCAACCTGATCCAGGGCCAGTGGCGCGCCGAGGGCCGCCCGTCGCCGATGGTGAGCCCGGTCGACGGCACCACCATCGCCAAACTGTCGCGTTTGGACGCCGCATCCGCGCAGGCCGCCGTGGTGCACTCGGCGCGGACCCATCGGGAGTGGGCCGCGACGCCTTTGGCGGAGCGCAAATCGCGCGTGATCGCCGCGCTGGACCTGCTCACCGAGCACCGTGACCTGCTCGCTTTGCTGCTCGCGTGGGAGATCGGCAAGCCGTGGCGGCTGGCGTGCGCCGACGTGGACCGGGCGCTCGACGGCGTGCGTTGGTACGTGGACGAGATCGACCGTCAGACCAACGGCCGGACACCCCTGGCCGGTCCGGTCTCCAACATTGCCAGCTGGAACTACCCCATGAGTGTGCTCGTGCACGCCGAGTTGGTGCAGCTGCTCGCGGGCAACGCGGTGATCGCCAAGACCCCGTCGCAGGGCGGGGCGGCGTGCCTGACGGTCGCCCACGCCCTGATGCACCGGGCCGGGCTGCCGGCGACCCTGGTGTCCGGCGGCGGCGAGGAGCTGTCCGAGGTGCTGGTGCGGGCGCCCGAGATCGGGGCGGTCGCGTTCGTGGGCGGCCGGTCCAACGGCGGCAAGGTGGCGGCGGCCCTGCTGGACACGGACAAGCGTCACATGATCGAGCAGGAGGGCCTGAACGCTTGGGGCGTATGGGAGTTCTCCCAGTGGGATGTGCTCGCCGGCCACCTGCGCAAGGGTTTCGAGTACGGCAAGCAGCGCTGCACCGCGTACCCGCGCTTTGTCGTGCAGCGCGAGCTGGTCGCCGACTTCCTCGACGTCTACATGCCGGTCGTCAACTCGATCCGGTTCGGCCACCCACTCGCCGTCGAAAACAGCAACGATCCCCTGCCGGAGCTGGACTTCGGCCCGCTCATCAGCGCGGCCAAGGCGAACGAGCTGCACCACAAGGTGCACGAGGCGATCAAGTCGGGCGCGATCCCGCTGCACCTCGGCAAGCTCCAAAGTGGACGCTTCCTGGAGGGTCAGAACACCGATGCCTACGTGGCGCCGCAGACCCTGCTCGCCCCGCCCGGCCGCAGCCGGCTCATGCACGCCGAGCCGTTCGGCCCGGTCGACACGATCGTCGTCGTGGACACCGTCGACGAGCTGCTTGCCGCGATGAACGCCTCCAACGGCGCGCTGGTGGCCAGCCTGGCCAGCGATGACGAGGAGCTGGCGGCAAAGCTGGCCCAGGATCTGCACGCCTTCAAGGTGGGCATCAACAAGCCGCGCTCGCGCGGTGACCGCGAGGAGCCCTTCGGTGGGCGCGGCGCCTCGTGGAAGGGCGCCTTTGTGGGCGGCGACCTTCTGGTGCAGGCCGTTACCGTCGGCGACGACCCGTCCGAGCGCCTTTACGGCAACTTCCCCGACTACAACCGGTACCCCCAGACATAAAAGGCAGTTAGTATTTCAATGCCCCCAGAACACGCATCCTGTCCGGGCAAGGATCAAGGGGGCCCGGATTGGACGTGTGGCCGCGCCTCCGCGGCCACCCTGGCGATTTGGGGATCGCATGACTCCTCGGATGAGGATGACCACCTGGCGCCGCGCTGTGCTCGCGACGTGTGTGGTGCTGGCGGCGTTGACGCCCGCGGCCGTCCCAATGGTGGGACAGCCCGCGCTCGCCGCGGTAAAGACAGTGTTCATACCGGATCGGTGGCGCACGACCGGTGAGGTTCCGTGGGCTCAGGAACGGACCCGCGAGTCGAACAATTTCATCCTGCTGTGGGGTGAGAAGTCGGGCACGGACCCGCTCAACGCGCCCGGCGAGTTCCGGTTCGACCCGGCGAACATACTGTCGCAATTGGAGAGTCTGTACTCGTTCTATGTCAACACGATGCGCTTCACCCCGGAGACGGGCCTGCTGGCGCAGCACAAAATCATCGTCATCATCACCCGGACGTGGAACCGCACCGCGCTTGACGCCTGGGCCACGGGCGGCTCGACCGACGGCCGCGTCGGGGTCATCAACATCGCTCCGGCGGCGGCCGCGCCCGGATCGTGGGGTCTCGCCCACGAGCTTGGCCACGTTTTCCAGAATTACACCTTCCTCGGCCGCTCCGGGTTCGGGTTCACCCACGCCTCGGCGGGCACTTTCTGGGAGGCGAGCGCGGAGTTCATGGCGATGCAGGTCTACCCGCGCGGCGGCGCCGGCGACCTGACCCGCTGGCTGCGCACGGAGAACCTCTACTACTCCTCGTCGCGGCACCACTATGGCGCCTGGATGCTCGCCCAGTACATCAAGGACCGCGACGGCATCGCCATGTTCAACCGGATGTGGAACGAGGCGCTCAACAACGAGCATCCGCTTGAGGTCTACCGGCGCATCTCCGGCATCAACCAGGCCGAGCTCAACCGGCGCCTCGGCGAGTACGCCCAGCACAACGTCACCTGGGATTACTCGAACCGGGCCGACTTCATGCCGTTCATCCAGAACGTCTATGGCGCCGGTTTTCTCAATGCATATAAGGGGGTACCGGTGGAGGCCGTCAACGCCTCGCTACGCCACTACCGGATTTCCGACCCCATGGCCCCCTCCGACTACGGCTACAACAAGATTCAGCTGGCGCCCGACAGCGACGGCGCACTGATTCGCTTGCACCTCAAGGGACACGCCGAGACCGGCGCCAACGGCTGGACGTTCGGCTTTGTCGCGGTGCGCAACGGCGTGCCCCGCTACGGCCCGCTGACGACTTCCAACGACGGCCAGATCAGTTTCCAGACGCAGCCGGGTGAGTCCCAGGTGTTCCTTGTCGTCATGGGCACGCCGACCGCAGTTCCCAAGTACGCCTTCCTCGACGGCTGGCCCCGCAACCGGCGCTATCCCTACGAGTTCCGGATCTCGGGTGCCATCCCGGACGGGCACCAGCCCGGCTATGTCAAGCCTTCCCCGGTCGGTGGCCGCTGGCACGCCAACGGCGGTGGCTGGGTTTCCAACAGCGCCAACGTTTCCGCGTCCGCGTTCGTGGGCCCGCGGGCGGCGGTCTTCCGCGGCACCGTGAGCGGCAACGCCCGCATCGAGGATCTCGCGTGGGTCAACGGCGGGACGGTGACCGACAACGCGATCGTGCGGCACAACGCGATCGTCCAGGGCGGTGTGACGATCGGCGGGAACGCCGTCATCGGCGGCGATGCCGAGCCACCGGCCGGCCCGACCGGCGGCAGCTGCACCTCGGGCACGTACCTGCTGTTCGCTCCGAACCGGGCGTGCAACGGCGGCGGCGCCGAGGCCGACGTCAACCCGGCGCACGGCACGTTCAGCAGCGCCGAGCTTGAAATCACCGGCGGCACCAACCCGTCCCCGTCCCCATCCCCGTCCCCCTCAACGCCCGCGAATACAAACCTGGCGCGCAACGCCACCGCCGCCTGCTCCTTCACGTCCTCGTGGGAGAGCTGCGCCGCGGTCAACAACGGTGACGAGCCGACCAGCTCCAACTTCGGCGGGGCGAACCAGGGCAACCGCTGGGGCACCTGGCCGAACCAGGGTGAGCAGTGGGCCGAACTCCAGTGGTCGTCGGCGCAGTCGCTTCGGCGGGCGCAGGTCTATTTCTTCGACGACAACCAGGGCATCGACCTGCCGGCCTCGTGGCGCTTGCAGTACTGGAACGGCAGCGCCTATGTCGATGTCCCGGGCGCGAGCGGCTATCCGGTCGCGGCCAACCAGTACAACACGGTCACGTTCACGGCTGTGAGCACCACGCGCCTGCGCATCCTGCTGCAGAGCGCGCCCAACTTGTCCGTCGGTCTCCTGGAGGTCAAAGCGTTCGCTTCATAGGCGCCGCCTAAGGCCCAATCTCCTGCTGGGCGAAGACACTTGTCGATCGGGCGGCGTGCTCTCCGCCGACGAGGAAGCGGGTGCTCCGTGTGCCAACGGGCACGGCCCGCCGCCCGAGACCACCTCCTGCGCCCCTGCATCAAGGTAGAAGTTGGGGCGCAGGTCAGCCTCGGTGTAGTAGCGATGGAACACGGGGGTCAGGCCGCCGGAGATGGGTGGGACGATCCACGTCCAGTCGGCTGGCGCGATGCGGCCGGCGGCCTCCTCGCGCTCCACATGCGTGATGAACAATCGGGATTCGGTGTGGTGGTCGGAGATGCGGACTCCGGCCCGGTCGAAGGAGTGCAGCACGGCCCGGTTCAGCTCGACCAGGGCTCGGTCGCGCCACAGCGTCGACTCGCGGCTCATGTCCAGCCCCATGCGTTTGGCGATGACGGGGATCTGGTTGTAGCGGTTGGCATCGGCAAGGTTGCGCGCGCCGATCTCGGCCCCCAGGTACCACCCTGAGAAGGGGGCAAGCGGGTAGTCCACCCCTCCGATGGACAGCCGCATGTTGGAGATGGCCGGCACCGCGTGCCAGCGCAGGCCAAGTTCGGCGAACCAGGGAAACTCGGGATGGGTCAGTGGCACCTCCATCACTGCCGCCTCGGGCAGTTCGAACAGGCGGGGTTCGCGGTCGCCGATCTGAAGGATCAGCGGCAGCAGGTCGAAGGCGCTACCTTTTCCCTTCCACCCCAAGGCTTCCGCGGCCTGGGTGAGCTTGCGGTAGCGCGGGTCGCCGGAGTCCTCATAGCCGGCGTAGCGCACGAGCTGGTCGTTCCACAGCCGGGGCGCGGGGCGCCCCGGGACGGACTGGCCGAAGACCGAGATGACCGGCCGCAGGCGACCGCGGTGCTCACCCTCTCCGGTCGCGATCCGCAAGTGGGACACCAGGTCTTCAAAAATCTGTTCGGGGGTACCGGGTGCGCGCCGATCGATGACGACAAGGCTGCGCCAGTAGATGCGACCGATGCACCGGCTGGAGTTGCGCCAGGCCATTCTCGCGCCGTGCACCAACTCCTGCCGCGTGTGCGTGTATGTCCCCAACGCCGCGATCTGCTCGCGCACGGCGGCCAGCCTCGGTTCGGCCGGTCCGAGCTTGGGCAGTTCGCGGTGGCAGGTTCTAATGAACTCCTCCGCCTCTTGGATATCGACCGGTTTCTCCGGCTCCCAATCACTCAACGAGGCATCGCGATAACCTAGCGGAGGGGTCATGCAGCGAATATTGGTGCAGCGGGCTCGTTCAACGTCGCACAGGGTGTGCGACGCGGTGTTGCCGGCCGATCCCGATGGTGGCCGTGACCAGTCCACTGTCCAATTCGAACAGTGCATCCGCCCTGACCCGGCGCACGGTACGGTGCATCGCCTCGTTGCCCGCGTGGGTGTGAAGCACGATGGCGCTCAACCCGATCTGGGACGCGGCCGACACCATACGCCGCAGCAACGCGGTGCCGATCCCCTTGCGCTGCCACGCATCCTCGACCAGGATGGCGGCCTCGCTCAGCTCGCCCTCCCCGATCAGGTTGCCCAGCGCCACGACCTGTCCACTGTGGACAGTCTCGGCGACGATGGCGGCCCCGCGGGCCGGGGTCAGCAAGCGTTTCAGCTGTTGCTCGCTTGGCTTGCGGGTACCCGCCAAATATCGGAGAAAAAGCGTCTCCGAGCCGCAGCGTTCATGCATCGCGGTGATCGCCGCCAGGTCGCTCTTCTCCGCCGGACGCACAAGCACCGGCGCGCGGCCGAGAGCGGCCCGCGCCACCTCGGCAAGCGCCTGCGCGCGGGCGAACTCGGCCGGGGTGAACGCCGGCGCCAGCCGGGTCAAAACGATCGTCCCACCGTCGGGGTCGGCCAGGCGCATCGTTGTCTGGCCATGCCCGGCCACCGCTGTCCCGTTCTCGTGCTGCACCAGGCAACCGCCGAGCATCGTGCTCAACGCCGCGCCCAGCTCGGACGGGTCGTTGACCAGCCGCGCCGCGAGCGAAGCGATCTGTACCGGTGCGTCGACTAGGCCGTACGCGTCGGTGCGCGCGACCCAGGCGTGGCGTCCCCTGCCCCGTTCGATCGCGGCGAGCAGGTCCGCCTCGTCGAGGTTGTCCGGCGCGTCGAGCAGGAAGTCGTCAACCGCACCGGCCTCGGTGGTGTGCACCTGCACGGCCAGGATATTGATCGAACGCAATGCCAGGCTCGCCGCCAGAACCGCCAGGAAACCGGGACGGTCATCGACCGTTGCCCGGACCCGCCAAAGTGTCATGCCTCTAAGCGTGCGCCTGCGCTGTTACGGCCTCGTTACTTGTCGTTAGCGAGATCAAATCTGTCCTGTCAACAATTACCGAGGTCGCGCGCACCAGCTGGGCGATCCGGTCCACCTCCGTGGTGTGGAACGCCGCCACCGGCAGGTCCGCCTCGGCGCACCTGGCCACCGCCAGAACCAGCCCATCCCGCCCAAACGGGGCCATCGCGTACCGCGACCCGTCGGTGCCGCTCATCGCCCTCGGGCGCAGCGGCGCGATCTCCGGTACCCGCGGATCCTCCGGAGCCCGCCAGCTCGCATAGACCACCGTCGGTTCCGGCCGGCGGCTCGCCCAGTCCGCCGGCACGCTCAGCACCGCCGCCCAGTCGGCGGCCAGCAGCGCCGGCACCGCGTCGACCAGCGTGGTGATCCCGTCCTGCGGGTTGGCGGCGACGCGGGTCAGCAGCTCAGCGTCGTAGCCGCCACCGACCGGCGCGCCGATCGCCCGCCAGATCCCGTCCACGCGCACACCCGGCATCGCCGCCAGCCCCGCCCGCAGCCGCTCCACGCCCGAACCGCCCGGCCAGACCACCGTGAAGTCGTCGACCGCCCGGCCGCCGAGGCGCTCCAGCACCACCACCTGCACGATGTCGGCCCCGGCCACACCGAGGGTCCGGGCCACCTGGCCCAGAGACCCCGGCCTGTCCGGAAGGGCGACCCTAACCCGTAGCAACATAGGCACAAGCTTGCCGCAGCTCCGTTACGACCCGATTTCGGCGCCATGTCACGTAAACCTGGCTTCAGGACCTGCCATATCGGAACACTTGTTCTATTGGAACCTTGGGCATACTCTATTGGCATGTCGAACACCCGCAGCTTCTACCTACCGGACGACGTGGTCGAAGCCATCAACTCGATGGGCAACGGATCGGCGTATGTCACTGAGCTGGTGCGGCGCGACGCCCACCGCCGCAAGGAACACGCGCTGCAGGCGGAGTCCGGTCAGGAGCAAACCGACCGCGAAGCCGCCCGCCGATGGGCGAAGGAGCAGGTTGCGCAGATGAAGCGCCGCCCCGCCGATTACTCGCAGGTCCGTGAGGCGCTCGGAATCCGCAAAGCGGCATGAGGCTTTCTCTGGTGCTCGACACCACGGCTGTTGTCGCCTACGCCCGAGGCAACCTGATGGTGGGCGAGCTGCTCGACGAATTGCGCGACGAGGACAACCTGTTCGGCGTTCCGGACGTGTGCCTGGCCCAGGCGCGTGCGCAAGGAGCACCAACAGAAGGTCTGACGTTGCTGCGCCAACACGACCGTTGCCAGGTGCTGTCCAACCCCGAGCCGGAAAACCTTGGCGACGTCGCGGTCGTGTGCGGCGGAGATCTGGTGAGGGCCGCCGTCCTCGTCCACGCCTTCAGCAACGACGCGTACATCTTGACGACCGCGCCCGGCGACTACATGAAGTTGTCCATCATCGATGAGGCGGACGTCATTCACCTCACCGATGAATGGCCACGCTGACCGGCCTGTCTAGGCTGAGGCGCGCTGGACCAGACGGGTGTCGAGCAGCACGTGCGCCGGGTCCTGCTCCCCCTTGATCCGGGAGATCAGCAGGGCAACCATCTGCCGGCCCATCTCCTCCACCGGCTGGTAGACCGTGGTCAGGCCCGGTTCGGTCTGCGCCGCGATGGGCGAGTCCTCGAAGCCGACGACGGCGATGTCCTCCGGCACCCGCTTGCCCAGGTCGCGCAACGCGCGCAGAGCACCCGCGGCCATCAGGTCCGAGGCGACGAAGACGGCGTCGATGTGGGGGTCGCGGTCAAGCAACTTCCGTATGCCCGCCATCCCGCTCTTCTCGCTCCAGTCGCCGTTGACGACAAGGCCGTCCGAGCCCACCGCCTGCCTGTACCCCACGAGCCTGTCCTGCCCCACACCCATGTCCTGCAGTCCGGCGATGGTGGCGACCCGCCGTCGCCCCAGGCTCAGCAGGTACGACACCGCTGCCCGGGCACCACCGACGTTGTCTATGTCCACATACGAGATGTCCTGGCCGGCGCCGACCGGGCGGCCGCCCAGCACCGCCGGCAGGCCCCGCTCCTTGAGCAGCTGCGGCAGCTCATCGCTCTCGTGCAGCGACAGCAGCAGTACCCCATCGACGTGCTGGCTGGTCAGATGGTGCTCGACCCGCTGCTGCTCGGCCTGGGTCTGCGCCATCGCCAGCCACAGCTGCAAAGGCGTGTCCGTCAGCGCCGAGCTGATCCCCCGCACCACACCGGCGAAGTACGGCTCGTCGAAGACACGCTGCTGCGACTCGGAGACGACGAGGGCGATCGAATCGGTGCGCTGGGTGACAAGGGCACGGGCGGCGCGATTTGGCACATAGCCCAACTCCTTGATCGCCTGCTGCACCGCGGCACGGGCCTCCGGGCTCACCTGTGGTGAGCCGTTGACCACCCGCGACACGGTGCCGCGCCCGACGCCGGCCAACGCCGCCACCTCGTCAAGCGTCGGCCGCCCGGCCGACCTCGTGCGCTGGGTCGTCATTGATGCCCCCTCGTCGGATCACTTCCGCATACCAGTGTGCACTGGCTTTTGGCCGCCGCACCTGCGACTCATAGTCCACATGGATGATGCCGAAACGTTTCGAGTATCCCCACGACCATTCGAAATTGTCCATCAGCGACCAGAGGAAATAGCCATTTATGGGTACCCCTTGCGCCTTCGCCTCCTCGAACGCCCGGAAATGAGCATCCAGGTAGGCGATCCTGTCCGAATCGTCGAGGGTCGTGTCCGGTGCCGCCATGCCGTTCTCCGTGATGAACAGCGGGATCGGCCCGTAGTCGTCGTGCACCCGCTTGAGCAGGCGGGTGAACGCCGGCGGGTCGATCTCCCAGCCCATCTCGGTACGGGGCAGGCCTCGGTCGACCATGCGAACGTGCTCGCTGCCGGGCCAGGTCGACGCGGGCGGTTCCGCCTGCGGCTCCCCGAGCTCCAGTAGCTGGCTGGTGTAGTAATTGACCCCGAGGTAGGAGAGCGTGCCGGTGGCAAGGTCGCCGTCGCGCACAAACGACCAGTCCGTCACGCCTTTGGTGTCTTCGAGCAGATCATCCGGGTAGGCGCCCTTGAACAGCGGGTCGAGCCAGATCCGGTTGCCCACGGCGTCGAGGCGGCGGACCGCCTCCGGGTCGCCGAAGTGCTGGTGCAGGTTGAGGCTGATGCCGACCTGCTTGCCGGTCAGCGCCTGGGCCGAGAGCACATGGGCAAGGTTGAGGTGGTGCGCGGCGGCCAGGGCGTCGGCGCCGTTGGTGCGGCCGGGTGCGTGGTGCCCGTCCCCGTATCCGAGGAAGGCCGTGCACCACGGCTCGTTGAGCGTGATGAAGTGGTCGACGCGGTCGCCGAAGGCGCGGCGAACGATCGCCGCGTACTCGGCGAACCGGTACGCGGTGTCGCGCTCCGGCCAGCCGCCCGCGTCCTCAAGCTCCTGCGGCAGATCCCAGTGGTACAGGGTCACGAACGGCGTGATCCCGTGGCCCAGCAGATCGTCGACGAGCTTGTCGTAGAAGGCGAGCCCTTTGGCGTTGGCCGGACCCGCACCGCCCGGCTGCACGCGCGGCCAGCTGACGGAGAAGCGGTAGGCGTTGACCCCCAGCTTCGCCATCATCTCCACGTCTTCGGATCTGCGGTGGTAGTGGTCGCACGCGACGTCTCCGTTGTCCCCGCCGACCGTTCTGCCGGGCGTGTGGCTGAACGTGTCCCAAATTGACGATCCGCGGCCGTCCTCCCTGGCACCTCCCTCGATCTGATACGCCGCAGTGCTTGTGCCCCAGTAGAAATTCACGCTTTTACAGCACCTTCCATGATGCCGCCGATGATCTGGCGACCGAACACGACGAACACGACGAGCAACGGCAGGGTCGCGACAGCCGTCGCCGCGAAGACCTGGGCGTAGTCGGTGTAGTAGGCCGACGCTAACAGGGCGAGGGAGACCTGCACCGTTGGGGTGTCGGCGGTAAGTATTGCGTAGGGCCAGAGGAACGAATTCCATTGCTCCATAAAGGTGAGCAGGCCGAGCACGCCCATGGCGGGGCGCAGCGCGGGCAGGACCACGCTCCAGTAGAGGCGGAAGGTGGTGCACCCGTCCACTCGGGCCGCCTCGATCAGCTCGTCTGACACGGCCGAGGCGGCGTACTGCCGCATCATGAACACACCGAACCCGCTGACCAGGAACGGCAGGATCACGGCGGGCAGGGTGTCGTCGAGGTGGAAGAAGTTGACCATCATGTCGTAGAGCGGGATCAACCCGAGCTGCGTCGGGATCATCATCGTGGTGATGATGATCAGGAGCATGACGTTCTTGCCCTTGAAGCGCAGCTTGGCGAAGGCGAAGCCGGCGAGCGAGGAGAAGAACACCAGGCTGATCGTGACGACCGACGACACGATGATCGAGTTGACCAGCCCGTAGAGGAACGCGGCGTGCTCGTTGTCGAGTACCCGCCCGAAGTTCTCACCGAACTCGCCGCCCGGCAGCACCGGCGGTGGCACCGCGTTGATCACCTCAAGCTTGCGGGTGGCCACGATGAACATGAAGTAGAACGGGACCACCGAGAGCAGACACGCGATCGCTAGCGCGAAGTAGGTCAGCGTTGGCGTTTTCCTCATGAGCGCACCGACCTTCTGACCAGAACGAAATTGAGCAACGAGGCGACGACGATGATGGCGAACAGGGCGAAGGCGATCGCCGCGCCATAACCGAACTTCAGGTCGGCGAAGCCGCGCTCGTACATGTACATCGCCACCGTCTGGAACTGGCGCTGGGTGCCGCCGAGGATGGCGCCGCTGCCGCTGTTGAAGATGAGTGGCTCGGTGAACAGTTGCCAGCCGCCGATGGTGGAGACGATGACGACGAAGAAGGCGGTCGGCCGCAGGCTGGGCAGGGTGATGCTGGTGAACTGCCGCCACCGGCCGGCGCCGTCGAGCGAGGCCGACTCGTAGAGGTCACGCGGGATCGCCTGCATCGCCGCGAGGAAGATCAGCGCGTTGTACCCCGTCCACCGCCAGTCAATCATGGTCGCGATGGCGATCCAGGAGCTGAGCCGCTCTCGCTGCCAGTCGATCGGCCCGATGTCGACGAAGCCGAGCAACCAGTTGATCGCCCCGAAGTCGCGCCGGAAGAACAGGCCGAACACGATCGCCACCGCCGCCAGCGAGGTCACGTTGGGCACGAAGATGGTCATGCGGAGGAACGTGCGCGCCCGCAGACCCCGGTTGAGCAGCTCGGCAAGGAACAGCGCCATCATCAGCTGCGGGATCGTCGCGATCAGGAAGATGGCCAGGGTGTTGCGGGCCGCGTTCCAGAAGTACTCGTCGGACATGAGCGCGGCGTAGTTCTCGAAGCCGATGAAGGAGCGGTCGCCGATCAGATCCCAGTCGTGCAGCGACATCCAGGCGGTCATGCCCAGCGGGTACAGCCCGAAGAGCGCGAAGACGATGAAGAACGGCGCCACGTAGAGGTAGGGCGAAACGCGAGTGTCCAACCGCGACATCCGGCCACTGGGGCCGCGCTTGTGCACGCCTCCAGTGGCGCTGGCGCCGTGTGTGGTCACGGCGCCAGCGTTTTGCACTCGAACCATCAGACGGCGCCTTGTGTCTTGGCGTCCTTGATGGCCTGCTCCCATCCTGCGGCGGCGCTTATCTGGCCCGCCTCAACGGCCTGGAGCTGTGGCTCGAACGCGCGCTCCTTGACCGCCTGGTGCTTGGGGCCCATGGTGATCGGCTTGAGGGTCTTGACACCCTCACCGAAGATCGCGCCGACCGGGGCGTCGTTGAAGTAGGCGTTCTTGTAGGCCTTGAAGTCCGGGTTGTCCAGCGCCTTCAGGTTGGTGGGCAGTGGGCCCTTGGCCTTGAACGCGGCGACCTGGCTCTCGGCGTTGGTCAGGAACGCGGCCAGCTCGGCTGCTTCCTTCGGGTGCTTGCTCTGGGTCGGCACTCCCAGGAACGAACCGCCCCAGTTGCCGCCACCGCCGGGCACGCCGGCAAGGTCCCACTTGCCCTTGTTGCCGGCGCCGGAGTTCTGCTCGACGATGCCGAGCATCCACGACGGGCAGGCCGTCACGGCGAAGGTGCCCTGCTGGAAGCCGGCGTTCCACTCGTTGGACCAGGTGCGGGTCTTGGCGGTGACGCCCGAGGTGGCCAGCTTGACGCCCAGGTCCCAGGCCTGCTTCACGGCCGGGCTCTTGTCGGCGACGATGTTGAAGTCCTTGTCGTAGAACAGGTCTCCACCGGTCTGGGACATGCTGGCGCTGAACGCGACGGTGACCGAGTCGAGCAGACCCTTGCCGGTCTTGGTCCTGTACGTCTGGCCGACCTCGATGAACTTGTCCCATGTGGGCCACAGCTTGGTGACGGCGTCGCGGTCGGTGGGCAGGCCGGCGGCCTCGAACAGGTCGCGGCGGTAGCACATGCCCAGGCCGCCGACGTCGGTCGGGAGGGCGAGCAGCTTGCCGTCGGAGGTCTTGCCGATGTCGTACTTCCAGGGCAGGTACTCGGAGCTCTTGTCACCGACATACTGGGTCAGGTCAACCCAGTTGGCGGGGTTGGCCTTGAACTCGGTGATGATGCCTTCTTCGAGCGCGACGACGTCGCCGGCGCCCTTCTGCGTGGCCAGGTAGCGCACCAGCAACGGGCGGTAGTCGTTGAGCTGGGCGGTCTTGCGGACCTCAATGGTGATGTTGGGGTGCGACTG